>NZ_JBDXXH010000002.1:0-338777 GCF_040373385.1 Nitratidesulfovibrio sp.
ACCTTTTGGAAAAGGTTTCCTCCCCCGCCCCGAACCCCACCCCCTCCATCCAAAACTTTTCAATTGGGTGGTGAAAGTAACTCGATACGGAGTGGCTGAATCAGATTCATATCGAGTTAACGGGGGTTATCCCTTTATGATTCATCCCCACAATTGAAAAGTTTGCGGGGATGGGGTCCGGGGAAGGGGGGCTTTCCAAAGCCCCCCTTCCCCGGTTCGTCTTTTACGTATCCTATTCCGCCTTCTCCAACTCCGGCACACCTTCCATCCATGCGGCAAAGCTGGCGCGGGCACGTTCGGCGTACAGGGCCTTGCGGTCGCGTTTTTTGGCGCGCTGGGTGAGTTCGGGCATCAGGCCGAAGTTGACGTTGGAGGGCTGGAAGTTCTTGGCGGGGGTGCGCAGGTGCTGGAGCAGCGCGCCGAGGGCGGTGTCCACAGGGGGCTGGGGCAGGTCGCGGCCCAGGGCGCGGGCGGCCAGCACCATGCCCAGCCACAGGCCGCAGGCGGCGGATTCCACGTAGCCTTCCACGCCGGTGATCTGCCCGGCAAGGTGCACGTGGCGGTGGGGGCGCAGGGACAGGTCGTCGCCAAGCACCAGGGGCGCGTTGACGTAGGTGTTGCGGTGCATGGAGCCGTGGCGCACGAATTCGGCGTTGGCAAGGCCGGGGATCATGCGGAACACGCGTTCCTGCTCGCCGTACTTCAGCTTGGTCTGGCAGCCCACCAGATTGTAGGCGGTGCGATTCAGGTTTTCGGCGCGCAGTTGCACGATGGCGTAGGGCCGCTGGCCGGTGCGCGGGTCGGTGAAGCCCACGGGCTTGAACGGCCCGAAGACCAGGGTGCGTTCGCCGCGTTCGGCCAGGGCCTCGATGGGCATGCAGCCTTCGAAGTGGATTTCCTTCTCGAAATCGTGGGTGGGGGCCTTTTCGGCGGCCAGCAGGGCGGCGTGGAAGGCTTCGTACTCCTCGCGGTTCATGGGGCAGTTCAGGTAGTCGCCCTCGCCTTCGTCGTAGCGCGACCCCTGAAAGGCGATGGAGGTGTCTATGGATTCGGCGGCAATGATGGGCGCGATGGCGTCGTAGAAATACAGGTGGCGCGAGCCGACCACCTCGGCCAGCGATGCGGCCAGCGGTTCGCTGGCCAGCGGCCCGGCGGCCACCACGGCCACGTCGGCGGCGGTCAGTTCCGGCGCGTGGATGGATGAAATCTCGCGGCGCACCACGGTGATGTTCGGTTCCGCCTCCATGGCCTCTGTCATGCGCCGGGCGAACAGTTCGCGGTCCACCGCAAGGGCCTTGCCCGCAGGCACGCGGGTGGCCTCGGCCACCTGCATGACCAGGCTGTCCAGTTCGCGCATCTCCTGCTTCAGCAGCCCCACGCCGGATGCGATGTCATCCGAACGCAAAGAATTGGAACACACCAGTTCGGCAAGGTCCGGGCTGGTGTGGGCCGGGGAATATGCCTGGGGCTTCATTTCGTACAGGGTGACGGCAACCCCGGCGCGGGCGAGCCTGCGGGCGCATTCGCAGCCTGCAAGGCCCCCACCGGCGATGGCGGCGGTGACGAGAGCGGTCAAGATGTCCTCCGGAAGGGCTGGGCGGATGGGATGAAAACGGCCTGCGGCGCGGCGGGCGCGCCAAGCCTGCGGGTGAGGTAGGGCATTTCCGCCCGTCAGGCAAGCGGGGCAGGGCAGGATCAGGGATAGGATGTGGCGAGGGCGGGGGCGCGCTGCGGGCGGATGGGTGCGGCAACGGGGGGGGGGAGTGGCGAGCGGGCGCGGAGCGGTGCCACGGCGTCACTGCCCCGCTGGTTGCCCCCCGGCCAGACGGTGCATTTCGCGGTGCAGGGTGTCCACCAGCCCGGCGGCCCGCGTGGCGGCCAGCCCTTTGTCGAAGGCAGCGCGCAGGGCCGCATGGTCTGGCCGTGCGCGAGAGAAGCACACGTGCAGGTCGCGTTCGCCCAGGATGGGGTCGAATTCGGCAACGCTGGAGGTCTGGGCGGGCAGGTCGCGCCGCAGCAGGAAGCGCACCACGTTGCGGTCGGCGGCCATGGCGTCGATGCGCCCGGCCAGCAGTTTGCGGATGTTGGCCAGTTCGTCGTTGGCGGGTTCCTTGCGCAGGAAGGTGGCGGCGTCGAAGGCATCGGTGTGCACGTAGCCGCGCACCACGCCGATGCGCAGCCCGGCCAGTTCGCGCAGGTCGTTCCAGTGCCGCTCATTGCCCGCCACCCCCAGAAGCACCAGGGTGCCGCCGGGAAACGGGGCGGAAAAGTCGCAGTCGACCTCGCGTTCGACGGTGCGGTATTCCGGGGCGATGGCGGCCACCTTGCCTTCCCGCAACTGGGCCACGGCCCGCGACCACGGCATGAATTCGAACCGCGCCGCCACTCCGCCCGATGCCAGTGCGGCCCGGATGACCTGCACGGCATAGCCGCCGTGGGGCAGGTAGCGCTCCACATAGGGGGGCCAGTCCAGGGTGGCGATGACGATGATGTCGGCAGTGTCAGTGTCGCCTTTGCGAGGGTGGGCAGGGGATGCGGTGGAACGGGGTTCGCTGCGGTGCGCGGGAGGTGCCCCGGCAGGCGGGGGGAGAGATTTTGCGGGTACGGCGGTACCGTCGGACATCGGTACCGCCTGGCTTGGCCGGGGCTGGTCTGGTTGGTACTGGTCTGGTTGGGGCTGGTCTGGTTGGGGCTGGCTTGGCCGGGGCTGGTCTGGCCGGGATTGCCCCGGTTGGGCCAGTGCCGACGGCGGGGCGATGGTGCCCGGTTCCGGCAGACCTGCCAGCACCGTCAGTCCGGCCAGCACGCACGGCGCCACCAGCCGCGCCGCCTGGCGCAGGACGGTCGGCGCCGCCGCCCGCATCCGGTGGGGGATGCAGGCGGCGCGCCCTATGCGCGGGCGCGTCACGCGGGCTTCCTATGCGGGCGCGGCCCAGCGGATGAGGCCCAGCGAGTGCGGATCCGCCAGCAGCGGGTGCACCGGGGCGGCCCGCACGGTAAAGCCGAAGCGCCCGGCCTCTGCCGGGCGGGTGCTGCCGCCGAAGGTCTGCCAGCCGTCGCGCCGTTCGCCCTCGGGGGTCATGACGGTCAACTGGCGCTGGGCAAAGGAGCCGTCCTGCCCCAGCGGCCCGGCGTACAACTGGACGAGCACATGCTCCGCCGCGATGTCGTCGAGATACAGTTCCGCCTCCACCCGCAACGAATCGCCCACATGCAGGGTGTCCTCCACCCGGCTGCGCACGTTGCGTATCTGCACCGCGCTCCACTTGGTCATCATTTCCATGCGCCATTCGGAAAGTTCGCGCGCCGGGACAAAGCCGTCGCGCGCGAGGCGCATGTAGTAGCCGTGGGCCGGGGAATAGGCCGTGCCCAGATAGTCCAGCACCATGCGGTGCGAATTGTAGCGGGGGGCCAGTTCCTTCAGGGCGGCCTTCATGCGGCGGATCCACGAGCGGGGCAGGCCGCCCCGGCCTCGATCGTAGAATTCCGGGATGATGTCGTTTTCCAGGATGTTGTAGAGGGTCTGCATCTCCACGAAGTCCTGGTAGTCCGGGTCGTCGTATTCCTCGCCCTTGCCGATGGCCCAGCCCAGGCTGTTGTCCGGCCTGTAGGCCTCGTCCCACCAGCCGTCCAGCGTGGAAAACTGCACCACGCCGTTGAGCATGGCCTTCATGCCGCTGGTGCCGCAGGCCTCCAGCGGGCGGCGGGGATTGTTCAGCCACACGTCGCAGCCCGTGACCAGGTACGAGGCCACCTCCATGTCGTAGTCCTCGAGAAAGACCACGCTCATGTTCGCGCCCTGCGAACGGCTGAAGGCGATCAGATCCTTGATCAGCTGCTTGCCGTCCTGGTCCTGGGGGTGCGCCTTGCCCGCGATGATGAACTGCACCGGGCGTTCGCGGTCACCCAGGATGCGTTCCAGCCGCACGCGGTCCTGCAACAGCAGGTTGGCGCGCTTGTACGTGGCGAAACGCCGGGCAAAGCCGATGGTCAGGGCCTCGGGGTTCAGCACCTCTTCGGCGGCTTGCAGATCCTGCCGCCGCGCGCCCTGCGCGGCCAGCTGGCGGCGCAGCCGCTCGCGCACGAAATCCACCAGCCGGGCACGCAACCGTTCGTGGGTGCGCCAGAATTCGGCGTCGGAAATGGTGTCCACCTGGCTCCAGGCGCGGGCGCAGTCCGGGTCCTCGCGCCAGTTGGAGCCAAGGTACCGATCGTACAGCATGCCGATGTCCTGGGCCACCCAGGTGGGCGCGTGCACCCCGTTGGTCAGCGCGCCGATGGGCACATCCTCCATGGGGAACTGGTGCCACACCTGTTTCCACATGTTGCGCGAAACACGGCCATGCAGGGTGGAAACGCCGTTGTTGGCGCGTGACAGGCGCAGGGCCAGCACGGTCATGCAGAAGGGTTCGGCGTCGTCGTGGGGGGCTTCTCGCCCAAGGGCCATGAACACCTTGAAGGCCAGCCCCATGTCGCGGGCGTAGGATTCGAAGTAGCGGTGCATCAGGTCCGGCGCGAAGCGGTCGTTGCCTGCGGGCACCGGGGTGTGCGTGGTGAAGATGGAACCGGACGCGGCCACCTCGGTTGCGGCCTCGAAGGGCAGGCCGTGCTCCTTCATGAACAGCCGCACCCGCTCAAGCCCGGCAAAGGCGGAATGCCCCTCGTTCATGTGGATGACCTTGGGGTCGATGCCCAGCACCTTCAGTGCCTTGATGCCGCCGATGCCCAGCAGGATTTCCTGCCACAGGCGCATTTCGATGTTGCCGCCGTACAGCCGTTCGGTGATCTGGCGAAAATCGGGCGGGTTTTCCGGCAGGTTGGTGTCCAGCAGGTACAGGGTCACCCGGCCCACGGCCACCTGCCAGATGCGCGCCGCAAGGGGCCGGTCGCCCACGTCCAGCCGCACCACGGCGGGCTGTCCGTCGGGCGTCAGGGCCGGACGCATGGGCATCTGCTCGAAGTCGTAGACGGGGTAGCGTTCCTGCTGCCAGCCGTCGGGGGTCATGTACTGGCGGAAATACCCCTGTTGATAGGCGATGCCCACGCCCACCAGCGGCACGTTGAGGTCGCTGGCCGACTTCAGGTGGTCGCCCGCCAGGATGCCGAGGCCGCCGGAATAGATGGGCAGGCACAGGGCCAGGCCGAATTCCAGGCTGAAATAGGCCACGGCGGGGGTGCCGGGGGCCACGCCCTCGAACCTGTGGGGCGACGGCCTGCCCACGTATTGGCGTAGTTGCGTCACGGCGTCGGACAGCCGTTCCTTGAAGAACGCATCGCGAGAGAGTTCTTCAAGGGTGCGCTGGGGAACGTGGTTCAGGAACCATACCGGGTTGCGGTAGCTTTCCTGCCACAGGCGCTGGTCCATCTGTGAGAAGATGGTCTCCATGTCGTTGTTCCACGAGAACCAGAGGTTGTAGGCCAGTTCCCACAGTCCTTCCAGCCCTTCGGGCAACTTGGGGATGACGCTGAAGACCTTGAGTGGCTGCATGCTGCGTACCTCCCGGCGGTGCGGCGTGTGTGCTTTTGACTTGCCTGCGAGAGTGGCATAGGAACAGACGGTCCGGTGGCCCCCCCTGTTTGTCGGCGGGCGGCGTGCCGGATGGGTCTGTGGAGTTATGGTATTCTTTCACAGGAGCTTTTTCGTGACAAGTGCAAGCAGCGTTATTGAGGGTACCCCGATGTTGCGCGTGCGGGTACGCTACCTGCGCGACGCGCGGGCGCTGTACGCCCTCGGTGACGGCCCCGGCGGCCTCGCCCCGGCCACGCCTTTCGCGGCGGGCATGGATCTGCGCGCCTGCATGGACGCGGAAGAGGCGGTCCTGCCTGCCGGTTCACGGCTGGCCATCCCCGCCGGGGTGGCCGTGGAGCCGCTGTCGCCCGGCGCGGCGGGGTTCGTGTACTCTCGCAGCGGGCTTGGCACGCGCATGGGGCTTACCGTCAGCCAGGGGGTAGGCGTCATCGACCCCGATTATCGCGGCGAGATCGTGGTCTCGCTGCTGAACACCTCTGGCGAGGAACGACGAATTCGCCGTGGCGAGCGCATCGCGCAGCTAGTGTTCCAGCCGTATTTCCACGCCCTCGTCGAAGAGGCGGATGCCCTTGGCGAGACGGCGCGCGGCGCGGGTGGGTTCGGGCATACCGGCACCCTGTAGGGACTTTTTCCTGGTCGGGAATGCCCCAGGCCTGCGGCACGGATTTTCCGGCCACCGCACTCCGCCGCATTCGATACATCTTTCCCCCTATTTCGGAGACACGCCATGAGCGAACGGTTCGAAGCGCTGAAAGCGCGCGAGGAATCCCTGTTGTGCCGCACCTACGGCCGGTACCCCATTTCCGTTGCGCGGGGCCAGGGTTCGCGCCTGTGGGACGTTGACGGTCGCGAATACGTGGACCTTCTGTCCGGCATCGCGGTGACCTCGCTGGGCCATTGCCACGAGGAACTGGCCGAGGTGGCCGCCGCCCAGGCCCGCAAGCTGGTGCACGTCAGCAACCTTTTCTATCAGGAAGAACAGTTGGACCTGGCCGAACGGCTGCTGTCCACCAGCCACTGCACCAAGGCGTTCTTCTGCAATTCCGGCGCGGAAGCCAACGAGGCGGCCATCAAGCTGGCCCGGCGCTACATGCAGCGCGTGCAGGGGCGCGAGGCGTACGAAATCATCACCCTGACCGGAGCCTTCCACGGGCGCACCCTGGCCACCGTGGCCGCCACCGGGCAGGCCAAGTTCCAGGACGGCTTTTTGCCCATGCCGGAAGGGTTCCGGCAGGTTCCGGCGGGCGACATCGAGGCCCTGCGCGCCGCCATCGGCCCGCAGACAGCCGGGGTGCTGGTGGAAGTGGTGCAGGGCGAGGGCGGCGTGTGTCCGCTTGACCCCGACTACGCCCGCGCGGTGCAGGCCCTGTGTCGCGAGACGGGCGTGCTGTTCATGACCGACGAGATCCAGGCGGGCATGTGCCGCACCGGTCGGTTCTGGTCCTTCCAGAACTACGGCCTCACGCCGGACATCGTCAGCTGCGCCAAGGCCCTGGCCAACGGCCTGCCCATGGGTGCCATGATGACCACCGACGAGGTGGCCAGGGGCTTTGTGGCGGGCAGCCACGCCACTACCTTCGGGGCGGGGGCGCTAGTTTCCGCCGTGGCGGACAAGACCGTGGAAATCATGCTGCGCGACGACCTGGCCGGGCGGGCCGCCACCGAGGGCACGCGGATCATGGACCGCTTCCGGGCCATGGGCCAGAAGCTTCCCGGCACCATCGACCACGTGCGCGGTCTTGGCCTGATGATCGGCGTGGTGCTGGCCTTCCCCGGCAAGGAGGTCTGGCAGGCGCTCATCGACAGGGGGTTCATCTGCAACCTGACCCAGGATTGCGTGCTGCGCCTGTTGCCCGCGCTGACCGTTCCCCGCGCCGACCTGGATGCCTTTGCCGACGCGCTGGAGGAAATCCTGTCCGCGCGCACGCCCGCATAGGGCAGGCCCAGATGGGGGCGATGCCCCTGCCGCACATGCTGCACGACGCCCCGTCGGCTGGTCTTCCGGACCGCCCGGCGGGGCGTTTCGCATGGGATGGGCCGTGCCTTTCGCCGTGCCGCCGGAGGGGGGGAGGGGCGGCCGATCCGCCCGGTCTGTCCTGTCCGTCCGGTCAGGCTGGTCAGGCTGGCCAGCCCGGCAACTTGCAAGCTCGGCAACCCGCAAGTCCTGCAAAATAATGGCGTGATCCGGTTGCCGGTCTTAGTATGGGCAGTGAACATGGGAAAACCGTGCGGCAGGACGTGGCCGCGCGGTACATGCATGGCGCGCCCGCCGCACGGCACGGATGCCCGGCCCGCGCGAAGGAGGGGAGGGGCATGAGCGACCTCGGCATATCGTCAACCAGTTTTGGCAGTTCCGGCGCGTGGGACAGCCAGACCTTTGGGGCTGCGGTGGTGAGCAAGACGCTGGACACCATGAACGGCGTGGCGTCTTCGCCGCTACAGGCGGCCCCCTGGGACAAGCAGACCTTTGGTGCGGCCGTGGTCGGCAAGACGCTGGACTACATGAACGCGCCGGGGCTGGGGAGCACGGGCAGGACCGGGAATACCGGCTGGTCCGGTTCCATGGGCGCCGACTACGATTTCCAGAAATCGGTACTGGGGGCGGCCTATTCCGGCGCGGGTACCCTGGTGGACGTGTACGCCTGATGATCGCCCCGAGTGGCGCGGCCAGACAGGGCCTGACCGGTTGCTACACGGCGTCCGCCCGCATGGGGGGGCGCCGTTTCACTTTTGCCTCTGCCGCAAGGTGTTGCGGCCATGCGCCGCAGGGTGGCGACGGTGCCTGCCGGGCGTGGCGGGCGCTGCGGAACTGGTGGGAGCGCGGAGCGGCGCTTTGATTCCGCAATCCCCCGCAGGTACAGGCTATTTACGTTTTTGTTAATGATTTCGCTTGACAGCGCTTCAAACCGTCCGCTACAACTCCGCAACACGCCTGTAGAAACGTGTGGCACTTCCTGCGGTCGATGTGGGGGCTTTCCCGTATCGGCAGTACGGCTTTCGCGGTGCAGCTGGCAGCGGCGGCGGACAGGGTTTTTTCGCCCGTGCCGCCTTGTCTGGTCGCATCGTGCAAGAGAGGCCGCCGCTCCGGTCGGGTTCGCACCCGTGCCGGACCAGTGTCCTGCATCAAGGGGCACAATTTCGACAATCTGGTAAAAAGACGGCGGCGGCCCGCGCCACCGCCGATACAGCTTACGGACGGCCGCGCATGGCGATGATCGAATTCCACGACGTGCACAAGTGGTACGGCGAATTTCACGTGCTCAAGGGCATCACCCAAAAGGTGGAGAAGGGCGAGGTGCTGGTCATCTGTGGCCCCTCCGGCTCCGGCAAGAGCTCCTTCATCCGGTGCCTCAACCGTCTGGAGCCCATCCAGAAGGGGCAGATACTGCTCGAAGGCAAGAGCATCCACGACAAGAGCGTGGACGTGAACGAGTTGCGCACCGAGGTGGGCATCGTCTTCCAGCAGTTCAACCTGTACCCGCATCTTTCCGTGCTGCACAACGTGACCCTTGCGCCCACCAAGGTGCGCAAGATGCCGAAGGCCAAGGCGGAATCCATCGCCATGGAACTGCTGGAGCGCGTCGGCATCCACGATCAGGCCCGCAAGTACCCCGTGGAGCTTTCCGGTGGCCAGCAGCAGCGCGTGGCCATTGCCCGCGCCCTGGCCATGCAGCCCAAGGTTATGCTGTTCGACGAGCCCACCAGCGCGCTCGACCCCGAAATGATCAACGAAGTGCTCAACGCCATGAAGGACCTGGCCCGCGCCGGCATGACCATGCTCTGCGTGACCCACGAAATGGGCTTCGCGCGGGAAGTGGCGGACAGGGTCGTCTTCATGGACGGGGGCAAGGTGATCGAAGAGGCCCCGCCGGACATCTTCTTCTCCAATCCCCGGCACGAGCGTACGCAGGCGTTCCTGCGAGAGATCCTGTAGTACCGTCCGCGCCTTGGCCCCTTGCCCCCTGCCTTTCGGGCAGGAGGCGGATGGCCCTGCGGCACGGCACCTTCTGGCCGGGCGGCGCCACGGCGCCTCGGGCACGACACGCGATACCCCCGGTCGCCGCGCAGCGGCACGCCGGGTTCGGACGACGGACGAACGCCCATCCCGGGGGCCTACGGCCCCCCGAACCGCATCAGCAGGGAGAACTCTCATGAAGCGTCTTGTGCTACTGGCCGTGGCCCTGTGCGTGGTGCTTTCCGGCACCATCGCCCACGCGGGCAAGATCGAGGACATCAAGGCCCGCGGCGCGCTCATCTGCGGCGTCAAGGACTCCACCGTGCCCTTCGGTTTCATCGACGAGCAGACCAAGCAGATCGTCGGCTTCGACGTGGACATCTGCAAGGCCGTCGCCGACAACCTGGGCGTGAAGCTGGAACTGAAGACCGTCACCAGCGCCACCCGCATCCCCATGCTGACCCAGGGCTCCGTGGACATGCTGGCCGCCACCATGACCCACAAGTTCGAGCGTGACGACGTCATCGACTTCTCCATCACCTACTTCATGGACGGCCAGAAGCTGCTGGTGAAGAAGGGCGGCGGCGTGAAGAGCGCGGCGGACCTCAAGGGCAAGAAGGTGGCCACCGCCAAGGGCTCCACCTCCGAAAAGAACATCAAGATCGCCCAGCCCGGCGCCACCGTGGTCTCCTTCGACGAGTACCCGCAGGCGTTCCTGGCCCTCAAGCAGGGCAAGGCCGAAGCCGTCACCACCGACTCCACCATCCTGCTCGGCCTGCGCAACTCCGACCCCGAGCCCGACAAGTGGGAAATCGTGGGCGACTACATCGCCGCCGAACCCTACGGCCTCGGCATTGCCGAAAACGATTCCAAGTTCCGCGATCTCGTCAACCGCACCCTGGTGGACCTGTGGAACACCGGCGAATACACGAAGATCTACGACAAGTGGTTCGGCAAGGACACCAAGTACTACCTGCCGCTCACCTGGAAGATGGAAACCTGGCCCTACTAGCACGCACCAACCCGACGGGGGACGCGGCACCATTGCCGCGCCCCCCGTTTTCACGCGGATAACGTCTTGCAGTACAACTTCGACTGGAAACTCGTCCTCTCCGGCGAATACTTGCAGTGGATCATCGACGGCGTCGTGGTCACCTGCCAGATTTCCGCCCTTTCGCTGGTCCTCGCCATGGCGATTGGCACGCTCATCGCGGTGATGCGTCTTTCCGCCGTGCGCCCGCTGGTGTGGTTCAGCGCGGGCTTTACCGAATTCTTCCGCAACACGCCGCTGCTGGTCCAGATATTCTTCTGGTACTTCGGTTCCGACGCGGTGTTGCCCACCTTTGTCAACCAGTGGCTGTACAAGCAGAATTTCGAGTTTGCGGCGGGGGTCATCGCCCTTGCCGTGTACACCGCCGCGTTCATTGCCGAAGAGATACGCTCGGGCATCTTCTCCATTCCGCGCACGCAGTTGGAAGCCTCGCGCGCCTGCGGCCTCACCTTTCTGCAGGCCATGCGCTACGTGGTCCTGCCGCAGGCCTTCCGCATCATCGTGCCGCCGCTGATCTCGCAGGCGCTCAACCTCTTCAAGAACTCGTCGCTGTGCATGACCATCGGGGTCATGGAACTTACCTACATGGCCCGCCAGATCGAATCGTACACCTTCCACGGGTTCGAGGCGTTCACGGTCAGCACGCTGATCTACCTCGTCATCTCGCTGCTGGTGTCGTTCAGCATCACCCAGTACAACAAGTACTTCCTGCGGACCATCAAGTACTGACGCACCCCGCGCCGCAACGGCGGCCCGGCCTTTTCGCGCGGCGGCGCCGCGTGACCCCGGTCAACACCGGGCCGCGCGCCGTCACGGTTTCAGAATCAGTCGCAAGGAGCAACCGGCGTGCAGTGGGACGTCGTCTGGAGAAATTTCGATTACCTGCTCGTGGGTTCGTGGCCGCAAGGACCGTTGGGCGGCCTTGCCATGAGCGTGCTGCTGTCCATTGGCGGCATCTTCGGGGCGTTCTGGCTGGGCCTTGGCTTCGGCCTGCTGCGCCTGTCCGAGCGCTGGTGGCTGCGCCTGCCCGCCATCATCTACGTAGAGATCATCCGCGGCATCCCGTTGCTGATGCTGATCTTCTGGTTCTATTTCCTGGCGCCCATCGTGCTCGGGCACACCCTGCCCGAGGCGGAAAGCGCCCTTGTGGCCTTCATCGTGTTCACCGGCGCCTACATCGCCGAAATCGTGCGCGCCGGGGTGCTGGCCCTGCCGCACGGGCAGATGGAGGCCGCGCGCGGCACCGGGCTTTCCAAGTCGCAGGCCATGATCCACGTCATCCTGCCGCAGGCCCTGCGCAACATGATTCCCTCGTTCGTGAACCAGTTTGTCAGCTTGACCAAGGACACCTCGCTCGCCTACATCATCGGCGTTTCCGAACTCACCCGCACGGCTACCCAGATCAACAACCGCGAGCTGACCGCTCCGGCCGAACTCTTCTTCACCATCGCCGTGCTGTACTTCATCGTCTGCTGGACCCTGACCGCCGCAAGCCGACGGATGGAACGGCAGATGGCCCGATACCAGGCAAGGTAACCACGTGTCCGACCTTATCCGCATCAGCATCGTCATTGCCGCCGACTGCCCCGAAGACCTCGAAACCGTCGACGCCGTGCTGGCCCTTGCCGTGCCCTTCGGCTGGGAAGAGGAAAGCCTGCCCGACGGTTCCGTGCGCCTGCGCGTGCACACCGACAACCCCGCCTTCTGCGAACAATTGCTGGCCACCCTGCGCGCCGAACTGCCGCGCGCCGAAGTAACCCGCGATTCCGTGCCCGATACCGACTGGACCCTGGCCTGGCGCGACTTCTTCACGCCCGTGGCCTGCGGCACCCACTTCATGGTCATCGCCCCGTGGATGGTCGACACCACGGACCTTCAGGGCCGCATCCCCATCGTCATCGAGCCCAAGACCGCCTTCGGCACCGGGCACCATCCCACCACCGCCCTGTGTCTCGGCAGCGTTTCCGAGCTGGCCGCGTCCGGTCGGCTGCGCGCGGGCCTGCGCTTTCTCGACCTGGGCACCGGCTCCGGCATCCTCGCCATTGGCTGCGCCAAGCTGGGCCTGGCCGGCGTGGCCACCGACATCGACATGCTGGCCGTGGAAAACGCCGAGGAAAACCGCGTCATCAACGCCGTGGCCCCCGCCATCGACGTGCGCCTCGGCAGCACCGACGCCGCCCAGGGCGAACGCTACGACGTGATCCTCGCCAACATCCTTGCCCAGCCCCTGAAGGACCTTGCCCCCGACATCCTTGCCCTGCTGGCCCCCGGCGGGTGCCTCGTCCTCTCCGGCCTGCTTGCCGTGCAAGCAGACGGCGTGGAAGCCGCCTACACCAGTCTCGGCATGCCCCCCGCACGCCGCCGCGTGGAAGGCGAATGGGCCGCCCTGATTTGGGAGTAGGGAAGAGAAGATTCAGAGAATTGAAAACGTACCGGGGAGGGGACCTTTTGCGGCAGCCGTTAGATGAGCGCGAAGCGCGAGTCTTACGGATGGCGACCGCAGAGCGTAAAAAGGTCTCCCTCCCCGGACCCCACTCTGCTGTCTTCATCCGTAATGCTCGAAGACTCGCATAACGGCTGAAGCTCCCCCCAAAACTTTTCAATTGGGTGGGGTAAGGGGGGCAGGAGAGTATCTATGCCGCCGCGCTTAACAAGCGATGCGGTTTTTTTTATTGGAGAAATCCCCCTTTCACAGGGGTGCAGGGGGCCATGCCCCCTGCCCGCCGGAGGCGTAAAAAAAGACACGCCCTGCTGCCCGAGGCATACAAAAAACGTTCATATACAGCGCCCGGAACGGAGCTGCGCCATCGGTTGCGGGGCATGCCCGATGAGGCTAGGGTGTCGGCCTATGCGAGGGAAACGGGAACGCCTGTTGCGCGAGATGTACGCGGTCATGCACGCCAGGCTGGGGCCAAGTGGCTGGTGGCCGGGCGAGACGCCGCTGGAAGTCTGCGTGGGCGCGGTGCTGACCCAGAATACCGCGTGGACCAACGTGACAAAGGCCATCCAGCGCCTGCGGGATGCGGGCGTGCTGGCCAGCGGTCAGGCGCTGCTGTCCCTGCCCGAGGCGGAACTGGCCGAACTGATCCGCCCGGCGGGGTTCTTTCGGCTGAAGGCGGTGCGGCTGCGCAACCTGCTGCGTTTCCTGGACGATGCCTGCGGCTTCGATTTCGGGGTGCTGGCCGGGCAGGAGCTTGACGATTTGCGCCCCCGCCTGCTCAAGGTGTCGGGCATCGGGCCGGAAACGGCGGATTCCGTATTGCTGTACGCCGTGGGCCTGCCCACCTTCGTGGTGGACGCCTACACCCGGCGCATCCTGCACCGGCACGCCATGGTGCCGGACGACATTCCCTACCACGAACTGCGCGACGTGTTCATGGACGTACTGGAACCGGACGTGCCCCTGTACAACGAATTCCACGCCCTTCTGGTGCGGGTTGCCGCGCAGTGGTGCCGCGCCCGCGCGCCGCGTTGCGCCGACTGCCCCCTGTGCACTTTTCTCGACGGCGGGGTGGCCTGAGCCATGAGTCCGTTCCGGCTTCCGTTCTTGCCGTTCCGGGCGGCTGCGGCCGGGACCGTACGGGGTGCCGGGCGTCCCGGCATGGCGGCGTGCGGCCTGTTGTGCCTTGCACTGGCGTTGGCCGGGGGGCTGGCCGCGTGGCCGGAGCCGCTGCTGGCCGCAACGTCCGGCTCCATCGGCAAGGCGGGACCGATCAGGCCAACTCCGGGCGACACGGACGATGACGATGCGCCCGCGCGTTCAGATGCGGCAGGCAAGGGGGCGAAGGGGACTCCGCAGCGCCAGGACGCGCGGGGCAAGGCCGCGCCCGTGGGGCAGCTGACCACGGAAGAAGACATCCGCAAGGCGCTGGAGGCCCAGCAGGTCCGCCTGCGCGCCCGGCAGGAGAGCATCACCAAGCTTTCGGTCCAGGAACGCGCCCTGAACACCGACCTGGCCATGGCCGAGGACCGCATTACCGCGCTGGAGGCCAAGGTGGCCCGGCAGGAGCAGGAACTTTCCCAACTGGAGGCCGCCGCCACCGACGTGCGCGCCGCCTACGAGCGGCTGGCCGCCGAGCGGTCCCGCACGGAAGCCTCGCTGTCCGGGCTGCTGCAACTGCTCTGGCCGCTGTACGTGCGCCAGAAGGGGGTGGGCGCGCGCGACCTGACCGACTGGCGCATGGCCGAGCGCGACTACGCCTGGACGCAGGAAATCTACAAGGTCATCGGCGAGCGCCAGCAGGAACTGCACGTTCAGGAAACCGCGATGGCAGAGGCCCTGACCCGGCGCGAGGCCCTGTCCGAACAGGTGCGCAGGCAGGTGGAGGCCCTGGGGGCGGACCGTTCGAAGCTGCTGGCGGACAAGCAGCGCTTCCGCCAGTCGTTGTCGTCGGTACGCCAGCAGCGCGAGGACGCCGAGGCGGAACTGGCCGACCTGTTCGAGATGATCCAGACCCTCAATGCCCGGCTGGAGCAGGCCCTGTCGCGCGGCGACATAGAGAAGCAGAAGGGCCGCCTGCCGTGGCCCGCCAAGGGCAGGGTGGTGCGCCGCTACGCGCCCGAGGCCAAGCCCCCCGTGCGCGGGCTGGGCCTTTCGGTGGGGCAGGGCGAGCCGGTGCGCGCCGTGGCCTATGGCCGCGTGGTGCACAACGACACCATGCGCGGGTTCGGACGCGTCGTCATTCTGATGCACGGGCAGGCATACTACACGCTGTACGCCTTCCTGGCCGACAGCCCGTTGCGGCTGGGGCAGGAGGTGGGCGGCGGCCAGCAGGTGGGCACCGCCGGGTTCTATCCGGACGCCAATGGCCCCGGAGTCTATTTCGAATTGCGTTTTCACCAAAAAGCCATTAACCCTGATGCGTGGCTTCTTTCAGCAAATTAGCCTCTTTTCAGGCTTTCGGAGGTTTCATTATGCGTGTGACGCTGTGGACGGCCACGCTGCTCATTCTTGGCGTGCTCGCCATTTCCGGCGGGGCGGCCTTGGTGCCCGACACCGTCGGTGCGGCGAGTGACGAGGGCAAATACGACTCGCTGAAGCGCTTCAGCCAGGTGCTCGACCTGGTGGAGCGCTATTACGTGCGCGACGTGCCCCGCAAGGATCTGATCAACGGTGCCGTCAAGGGCTTGCTGCAAGGGCTGGACCCCCATTCGACGTTCCTGTCGGTGGAGGAATTCAAGGAGATGCAGGAAAGCACCTCTGGCGAATTCTTCGGCATCGGCATCGAAATTTCCAGCGAGAACGGCCAACTCATCGTCGTTGCCCCCATCGAGGATACCCCCGCCCACAAGGCGGGCCTGAAGAGCGGCGACATCATTCTTGCCGTGGACGGCGTGCCCACCCAGGACATGACCACCCAGGAAGCGGTCAGCCGCATCCGTGGCGCCAAGGGCACCGAGGTGGAACTGTCCATCCTGCACCGCGACGCCAAGGCCCCCGAAGTGGTGCGCCTGGTGCGCGACGCCATCCCGCTCATCAGCGTCAAGTCCAAGATGCTCGAGGACGGCTACCACTGGGTGCGCCTGACCCGCTTCAGCGAACGCACCACCGGCGAACTGGTGGACGCGCTGAAGGAAGCGGGCAAGAAGGGCATGAAGGGCATCATCCTCGACCTGCGCAACAACCCCGGCGGGTTGCTGGACCAGGCCGTGAGCGTGTCCGACACCTTCCTCAAGGACGGGGTCATCGTGTCCATTCGGGGCCGCATGGAAGACGCCAGCCGCGAATACCGCGCCAAGGCCCAACCCGGCGACGTGTCCGTACCCATGGTGGTGCTGGTCAACGCCGGTTCCGCCTCGGCCTCGGAAATCGTGGCCGGTGCCCTGCGCGACCACAACCGCGCGCTGATCCTGGGCGAACGCACCTTCGGCAAGGGCTCGGTGCAGAACGTCATTCCGCTATCCGACGGCGCGGGACTGAAGCTGACCGTGGCCCTGTACTACACGCCCAATGGCCGCTCCATCCAGGCGGAAGGCGTCGAGCCCGACTTCGAGGTGCCTTTCGAACTGCCGCGTGAAGAAGAAAAGGCCCACCGCCTGAACATGGTGCGCGAAAAGGACCTGAATCGTCACCTCGAAAACGGTTCGTCGGGCAAGGACGCACGTCCTTCCGCGCGGGCAGACGACGTGAAGCAGGCCCTGGAAAAGGACAACCAGCTGCGCATGGCGTTGCAGTTCGTCAAGCGTCTGCCCCGCCTCAAGGATATCCAGTAGGCGGGCCGCCGCGCAGGCGGCGGGCTGCCGATGATGCCGTAACGCTACACGATGAAAACCGGGGGCGCGGGAGACCGCGCCCCTGTCATGTCAGGACATGTCATATCGCGGCCGGGGCGGTTGCCCCCGGCGGATACTGCCGGACAAGTACTCCCGGACGGTTGCCCCGCAACGGTTGTCACGGACGGCACGGCATGGCCACGGCATGGAGCAGGAGAGTGCATGGCAGGGGAGAAGAACCCCGGAAAGAAGGCCCCCCGCAAGGACGACGCCAAGGGGGGCGCGGGCCGCAAGCCCGCCCCATCGGGCAAATCGGGCAAGCCGTCGGGTGCATCCGGAACACGGCGTTCCGGCGGCAAGCGCGGCAAGCCCACCCTGACGCCGCTGGTGGCGCGGGCCGTGCTGGCCATCTGCGTGGCTGCCACGCTGCTGGTGATGCTGTTGTTCGTGTTCGGCTCGCCCATGAAACACTTCACGGACAGCGGCGCGCGCAAGCCCGCCGTGGCCGAGAAAAGCGACAAGAAACCGCAAACCCCGCAGTCGGGCCAGAAGCCGCAGAAGGGCGAGCCGAAACGCGGCGAGCAGGCAGAATTGCCCCAGCTTCCCCAATTTCCCCAACTGCCCCAGCTTCCGCAGACCCCGGTGGGCGATGCGCCAAACGGCGAGGTTTCGACCGATGGCGCAAAGGGGGACGCGGCGGGCACTGCCGGGGCCGATGCACCGCAGCCTGCCCAGCCCGAACGCGCGGCCAACGGCAAGCCCATTCCCGCCGAGGCGCGCGAGGCGGACGGCGAAGTCCGCCAGCCCGTGACCCCCGGCAACCTGCCCTACGAGGAAACCCTGGACGCCCCCGTGGAGGCGGGCGTGAAGCAGGTGGACTACGCCCTGGTCCAGACCGTGACCCGCCTTGGGCTTGGCCGCGACCGGCTGCGTCTGGCCTCCATAGAGAACCGCCAGGCCAAGGGCCAGACCTTCCACTTCCAGCGCATGGAAATGCGCCTGGATGGCGCGCCCGACCGCTTCGTGCAGACCCTGAAGGAAACGCTGGCCGCCTGGTCCGATACCGCCAACGTCGAGCAGCGGGCCGACGACCTGCTCATCGTCACCGTGGACGGCCTTCCCACCCACGAAATTTCGCTGCTGCTCTACGAGGGGACACCGCCCCCCGTTGTGGTGGCGCCGGGCGGGGCGCGCCTGGCCATCGTCATCGACGACATCGGTGAAAGCATGTCCTCCGTGCGCGACCTGGCCGCGCTGGACTATCCGGTGACCTTCTCCGTCTGGCCGCGCAGCACCCACGCCCGCGAGGCGGCGGAGGTTGCCCACAGGGCCGGGCGCGAGGTGATGATTCACCTGCCCAT
This sequence comes from Nitratidesulfovibrio sp., assembly GCF_040373385.1. Lineage (NCBI taxonomy): Bacteria > Pseudomonadati > Thermodesulfobacteriota > Desulfovibrionia > Desulfovibrionales > Desulfovibrionaceae > Nitratidesulfovibrio > Nitratidesulfovibrio sp. The sequence goes on from NZ_JBDXXH010000002.1 coordinate 18,111, forward strand.
GGAGCCGGTACGCTACCCGCAGGTAAAGCCCGGCCCCGGCGCCATCCTGTCCGGCCAGCAACCGCAGGAAATGGCCGCGCTGGTGCGCGATGCAGTGCGCCGCGTGCCGTACGCCGTGGGGCTGAACAACCACATGGGCTCGCGCGCCACCCAGAACGCGGCGGCCATGCGCACCGTGTGCGAGGCGCTTGACGGCACGGGGCTGTTCGTGCTCGACAGCATGACGCACCAGAATTCGAAACTGTACTTCGAGGCGAAGCGCGCGGGACTGCCCGCCTACAAGCGGAACGTGTTCCTCGACGTCATCGCCGACAAGCGCAACATCATGTTCCAGTTGGACAAGGCGGCCCGCATCGCGCAGGCCGAGGGGCAGGCCATCGCCATTGGCCATCCCCTGCCGGAAACCGTGGCCGCCCTGAAGGAGTGGGCGCGGACGCGGGATCGCAGTGTTAGCATTGTGACCGTCCGGCAGCTTTCCCACTAGGCGGTGCAGCCACAAGGTGTCTTTTGCCCTCTGCCTGCGTCAGAACGCCTTTTTATTCCGGTCGAGTACGATAAGAGTACTCGTTGCGGTCGCCATCCGTAAGGCTCGCAAGCTCGCCAACGGCTGCCGCACTTCCTCCATAAAACGGCGTTCTTCCTTGGCAGAGAACAAAATACCCTCTTATGCCAGCACCGCCTGAAGAGACCGCGCGCGGCGCGTCCTCCTTGCCGGAGAACGAAATTGCCGCGGCGTGACGGGTGCGTGTTGCATGTGCAGGAAGCCGTATGTGAGTGATGCGGCGTTCAGTGCAGCCACGCACCTGATGGCATGTCCCCTGTACGGGCGCGGGTGAACTGTTCCGTTGCCGCCCGCGCCGCAACCGCAACCCTTGCAGTATCCGGAGGAAATGAATGGCCGAGCGCACCTTTTCGATCATCAAGCCCGACGCCGTGGAACGCAACCTGTCCGGCGCGATCCTGAAGATGATTCAGGACAGCGGGCTGAAGGTCGTCGCCATGAAGATGATCCACCTCACCCGCAGCCAGGCCGAAGGCTTCTACGCCGTGCACCGCGAGCGTCCCTTCTTCGACAGCCTGGTCACCTACATGTGCTCCGGCCCGGTGGTCTGCTCCGTGCTGGAAGGCGACAACGCCATCCAGCGTTACCGCGACCTGATGGGCGCCACCAACCCGGCCAACGCGGCCGAAGGCACCATCCGCAAGACCTACGCCGTCAGCATAGAGGCCAATTCCGTGCACGGTTCCGACGCGCCCGAAACGGCTGCGTACGAAATCGCGTACTTCTTCAACGCTCTGGAGATGGTAGGGTAGCACAATGAGCACTGGGGGCACCGTTCTCGGCTGCATCGGCTGCGGCAACATGGGGTCCGCCATCCTGCGCGGTCTTTCGGGCCGTCAGGGGCTTTCCCTGCTGGGGTACAATCCCACGCCCGCCAAGGTGCTTGCGCTGGCAGATGTCGGCGTGCGCGCCATGCCCGATGCCGCCGCGCTGGCCGCACAGGCCGACGTGGTGCTGCTGGGGGTGAAGCCGTACCTGGTGCCCGACGTGCTGCGCGCCATCGCGCCGTCGCTCACGCCGGACAAGGTGGTGGTGTCCATCGCCTCCGGCGTGTCCATCGCAGCCATGAAGGCTGCCATTGCGGAAGCGGGCGGCCCCGAATGCCCGGTGGTGCGCGTCATGCCCAACACCCCCGCCATGGTGGGCAAGGGCGTGTACGCGCTGTGCTTCGAAGACCCGGCACTGGATGCGCCCCGGCGCGATCTGGTGCGCGGGCTGTTCGAAGCCATAGGCACCGCCATCGTGCTGCCCGAGTCCAAGTTCACCGCCTTCACGGCGGTGGTGGGCTGCGGCCCTGCCTATGTCTTCTACTTCATGGAGGCGGTGACCGAGGTGGCCGTGACGCTGGGCTTCACCCGGCAGGACGCCACGGAACTGGTCAAGGGCCTGTTCTCCGGCTCGGTGGCCCTGGCGGAGCAGTCCGGCACGCACCTTTCGGTGCTGCGCGAACAGGTCTGCTCGCCCGCGGGCAACACCATTGCCGCCATGAACCAACTGGACCGCGAGGCCGTGCGGGGCCGCATCATGGATGCGGTGCTGGCGGCCTACACACGCGGGCTGGAAATGGAGAAGTAAGCGGGGCATCTCGCGCTTCCCCAGACCTTCCGGCTTTCCCCGGCCTTGTGCTGTGGAAGGACCATGGAACGCACGATCCCCCGTCGCATCAACGCGGCGGGGGATTTCTGCGTTTGGAGAATGGCGTGGCGGGGCCTGATGGCAGGCGCTCCGCCCCTACAGGAACAGGTCGGCGTCGGTGGGCGTGCGGTCCCACTGGACCTTGCCGCGCGATTTCTTGTACTTGCGCAGCAGCACGTACAGTGCGCCCGCGCCGCCGTGGGCGGGCTGGGCCGTGCAGAAGGCCAGAACCACCCGCTTGAACGGGTCGTGCGTCAACCAGGCCTGCACCTTTTCGCGCAGCACGCCCATGCCGTCGGGAGAGTTCCTGCCCCGGCCCGGTATGACCAGCACGGTGCGCATGCCCTTGTGGTAGGCCGCGCGCATGAAGCCGATCATGGCTTCGTAGGCTTGCAGGGCGTTCATGCCGTGCAGGTCCAGGTGACCTTCCGGGCTGTACTGCCCGGCGCGCAGCTTGCCCACGGTCAGCGCATCCAGCCCCACCACGTGCCCTTCCAGGTATTCGTCGGTGAATTCCAGCGCAAACTCCACCACGCCATCCATGAAATCCTGCAGCGGGTGCCCCACGGCGGGCGCGGCGGCTTCGCGCGGGGCGGTTTCCGGCGGCACCTCGCGCCCCTTGCCCGCCAGTGTGCGCACGCCGGACATGGCCTTGCTGAACAGGTTGTCCTCATCAGGTGGCGGGGTGTGGTCGTGGTCGGCCACGGCCTGCCGCGACCGCAGGCGTACCGCCTCCTTGCGTTCAGAGGCGGTGACGGGCACGGCATCGGGCTTGCCGGTGGGGGCCGTGGCAGAAGCGGCTGGCGAAGGGGCGTCAGGATGCTTTTCGGCGGGAGGCGGCCCGGAACTCTCAGGCGCATCAGCCGCCTGCTCCAGCAGCCGCCGGAACCCCGGCTGATCCTGCAACGCAAAGCCGTTGCGGCCCGCGTCGGCGTCCAGCCGGGCAGCCGTGCCGGGGGCCAGTTTGTCACGCTCTGCGGCGCGCACCGTGGATGCGGGCGCGGCGGGCCGGACGTTCTGACTGCCATCGGTGCGGGGGGACGTCGGTGTGTTGGCGACGGGAGGAGGTGCGGGCGCCTCCTGCACTGCCGCCTCCTGCACTGCCGCAACAGGGGCAGGCTTCTGGTTCGCATGGCCTTGCGGCGTGCCCTTTGCGGGCTTTTTCGGCGCGTCCAGCCGCTGCACGGTGCCCATGGCGAACAGAAACGCCTCTGCGTCCTCGGAAGAGAGGGGTTCGTCCGGTTGCGTGAGGCCCCCGCCGTGGCGTGCCCCGGCCTTGGGTGCGGAAGGCGCGGGTTTGGCGGCGGGCCTGGGCGCGCGGGCGTCGCGAAAGGCGCGTTTGTTCAGCGAGCGGAAGGGGTTGGCGCTGTCGAAATCGTCGTCAGGGGTATCGGCCATGGGGCGTCTCCGGGATATGTGGGCGGGGCGGCCAGGGCGCGCCTGGGTGGTGAGGGGGCGTGCCGCCGGTCCCGCAGGAATACGGGGTGGTGTCAGGTGGGGGATTCTCCGTGCGGGGCGGGGTAGTGTCAAGGCCCGCTGTGTTGGCGACGGACTCCGGCCCGGTTACACGCTGTTACACGCGCGCAAACGACCGTGCATTGTCCACGGCCGGCCGGATGTGGTAGGCATCGGCACAACGGAGGTTCATCATGACCATAACGCATTCCCCGCGCCGTGGCGCGCGCATTCTTCCTGTTCTCGTACTGCTGCTGGCATGTTCCGCCCTGCTTGTCGGGTGCGGCGCGCGTTCGTCGTTCTTTGGCGGGCCAGACCCCTTCGGCGAGGAGACCGTGTTCGGCCAGGGACGGAACAAGGCCGTGCTGATCAACGTCAACGGCGTCATCGACAACCGCGCCAAGTCCGGCCTGTTCCGCGAACGGCCCGGCATGGTGCAGGAGGTCGTGGCGCAACTGCGCCTGGCCGCCGAAGACCCGGACGTGAAGGCCGTCATCGTGGCCATCGACAGCCCCGGCGGCGGCGTCACCGCCAGCGACGTGCTGTACCACGAACTGATGCGCCACCGCGAGCGCACCGGCCAGAAAGTCGTCGCGCTGATGCTGGATACCGCCGCCTCCGGCGGCTACTACACCGCGCTTGCCGCCGACCGTATCGTGGCGCATCCCTCCACGGTCACCGGCAGTATCGGCGTCATCTTCCTGCGGCCCGAGGTGGCCGGACTCATGGACAAGATCGGCGTGCGCGCCGTGGTCACCAAATCCGGCGACCACAAGGACATGGGGTCGCCCTTCCGCGAAGGTACCGACGAGGAACGCGCCCTGTTCCAGTCCATGATTGCCGACATGAATGGCCGCTTTCAGGGCCTTGTGCGCGAACGCAGGCCCGCCAGCCACGGGCACGAAGCCGCGTTCGCCGATGCGCGCATCCTCACCGCCCGCCAGGCCCAGGCCGCCGGACTGGTGGACCGCATCGGCTACTTCGAGGACGCCCTGGCCGAAGCCGCCAGCCTGACCGGCACCGGCGACCTGCGCGTGGTCACCTATCGCCGCGATCCCCTGCCCGGCGCCACCGAATACGCCACCGCCACCACCCCCGCCGGGTCCGGCCGCATGGCGCTCATCGACCTGGGCCTGCCTGGCATGGAGGCCGCCTCGCGCGCCGGGTTCCATTACCTGTGGCTGCCCGAGGCCGGGATGTAGGAACAGCCAAAGGGAATAATCGGGGGAAGGGAGAGAACTTTGCGCTTTGCGGTCGCCATCCGTAAGGCTCGCAGGCTCGCCTAACGGCTGCCGCAAAGTTCTCTCCCTTCCCCCGAACCCCCATCCCTCTCTCAAAACTTTTCAATTGGGGGGATACGTTAATAAGGCACCCCCCGTCATGATGGCATGGCGGGGGGGGGGTTCTTTAACCGTATTTGCGCAACTACGCCTGCGGCGCGTCCGCTTCCACCAGCGCATCCACGATGGTGCGCAGCACGGTGGCGGCGGGGCGGTCGGGGTGCGAGGCGATGTAGATGTTGCCTTCATCCCCGGCGCGGACGATTTCCGGGTCCAGCGGCACCGCGCCCAGGAAGGGCACGTTCATTTCCTTGGCCAGGCGTTCGCCGCCGCCCTGCCCGAACAGCGATTCCACGTTGCCGCACTTGGAACAGACGATGCCGCTCATGTTCTCGATGACGCCCAGCACCGGCACGTTCAGGTCTTCGCAGAAGCCCAGCGAGCGGCGCACGTCGTCAACGGCCACGGCCTGCGGCGTGGTGACGATGAGCGCGCGGGCGGCATCGCCCAGCAGTTGCAGCACGGACAGCGGTTCATCGCCGGTGCCGGGGGGGCAGTCCACCACCAGAAAGTCCAGCTCGCCCCAGGCCACGTCGGACAGCAACTGCTTGATGAAGCCCATCTTCACCGGGCCGCGCCAGATAACCGCCTGACGGGCATCGGGCAGAAAGAAGCCCAGCGACATGACGGAAAGCGTAACGCCCTCGCGCCACTGCACGGGCTGGATGGTGTCGCCGTCCACGTCGGCGTGCGCCGCGTCCAGCTTCAGCAGGCGGGGGATGGACGGGCCGTGCACGTCCACGTCCAGCAGGCCCACGCGCTTGCCCGCAAGGGCAAGGCCGGCGGCAATGTTGGCGGCGGTGGAGCTTTTGCCCACGCCGCCCTTGCCGGACATGACCACGATGGTGTTGCGGATGTGCGACAGGGTGGTCTGCAAGCGGGCCTCATCGGCCTGCTGTTCCGGGGTGGGGCCGCCGCATCCGCCCCCGCAGCCGGAGCTTGCGGCAGGACCAGATGGGGCGGACGAGGCCGACGAGGGACAGTCCCCGGGATTTCCGGCGGAGCCGCAACCGGCCGCGCTGGGGCAGCCCTGACAGGAAGAAGAATCGCTCATGGGGTGTTGCCTCCGGCAATGGCATACCCCCGGAACCGTCCGGGCACGAACTGCGTGCCGGACGGGCCGGGGGGTGAATTCGACGTCGGTACGGGATGCTGCCCGACGTATGCAACTGTAACCACGCGCCCGTCATGTCGCAAGCCCGTGGCCGGAAATGACGGCGCGCAACCGGGCGAATGCTGGCGGGCCGCCAGTCCGTCCTGCCTAGTCGCGCTTGGCGGCTCGCGCCGTGCGCAGCCAGTCGTACCAGCCTTCCAGCCCTTCGCCACTGCGGCAGGACATGGGGAAGATGGTCAGCTCCTTGTTCAGGTGCGTGGCGAAGCGCTTGGCCCGCTCCACGTCAAAGTCCACGTAGGGCAGCAGGTCCACCTTGTTCAGCAGCATGACCTTGGAAAGATTGAACAGCAGCGGATACTTTTCGGGCTTGTCGTCGCCCTCGGTCACGCTGAGCAGGGCCACCTTGTGGTCTTCGCCGCAGTCGAACTCCACCGGGCAGACCAGGTTGCCCACGTTCTCGATGAACAGGATGTCGATGTCCGCGAGGTCGAAGTTGGACAACGCCTCGAGGATCATGTTGCTGTCCAGGTGGCAGCCGCCGTCGGTGTTGATCTGCACGGCCTTGGCCCCGGTGGCGGCCACGCGGCGGGCGTCGTTGTCGGTTTGCAGGTCGCCCTCGATGACCGCCATGCGGAATTCGCCGCGCAGGTCGGTCAGGGTGCGTTCGAGCACGGAGGTCTTGCCCGCGCCGGGCGAACTGATCATGTTCAGGACCAGAATGCCGTGCCGGGCGAACAGGCCTTTCAGTTGCACGGCCATCTTGTCGTTGGCTTCCAGCACGTTCCTGACTACGGGTATTTCCACGCTAGCCCCCTATTCGGCTTCGATGTGTTCGACGTACAGTTCGCGCCCGGCCAGCACGTGGTGCCCGGCTTCCTCGCCGCAGGCGGGGCAGGGCGCGAACAGCAGTTCCCTGCCCTGCGGCTCGAACTCCTTGCCGCAGCCGCCGCACAGCAGCTTCACCGGCCCTCTGGCCAGTTCCAGCCTGGCTCCCTCGAAGTCGGTGCCGATGGTCATGGCCTCGAAGGCGAATTCCATGGCCTCGGGGACGAGGTTGGCCAGCGCGCCGTAGCGCACGCGGACAAGCAGCAGCCGGGTGGCGGAGTGCTTGGCCAGCTCTTCCTGAACGATGGAAATGACGCTGGACGCGACGGACATTTCATGCATCCGGCATGGATAAAGGAAAAGCCACGGCGCGTCCAGTTGAGGGAAGCGGCACGGGGCGTGGCATGATCTGCCGCAGGGTGCCCGGCCCCGTCATGGCGGCATCGGTTTCGCCATGTCATGCGGACAGTGGGCCAAAGGGGCCAAAGGGGTGGAACGGATGCGGCAACGAACACGGCAGGCGCGCTGCCGCCATCGTCCCGTACGTCTCGGCCCGTTTGCAACGCCCGCGAAAAAGGGTACATCTGAGCCCGGCGCGCCCGCGCCATGCGGCGTGCCGTGCCGCCACAGGAGCAGATATGGAGACCGGCATCTTCAAGGGCGTCTATTCCAGCGTCGAGCCCCGCCAGGCAGGCAGGCCCGGCGGCGGCGTACCGGGGCGCAACGTTGCGCGCAAGCGCTACTGGTTCGTGTGGGAACACGACGCGGGCGGGTACGTGGTGCAGCCCCTGTCGGCCAGCATGGAACCCACGGGCGAGCGCCGTGCCGTCAGCTCGGCGGAACTTGTACGCGGCTACGCCTTCGAGCCGGACATCCTTGCCGTGCCGATCAGGACCGCCCCCATGGGCCCCGCCTACGGAGAACGCGAGGACGCGGGCCGATCAGCGGCTTCCGGCAAGGCTGCGCCAGGCGGGGCGGATTCGGCCAGCCCGGCCAGCCAGCCCAGCCCCGTCAGGCACGGCGGTCAGGCCTCCGGCATGGCCGCCGGACGAGATGCCGTCCGTCGTTCCGGCGATATCGCCGGGCACGAGGTGGGCGCGCAGACTGAACGTTCGTTGCGGGCCGACTTCGCCACCGCGCTGGCCCAGCTGCGGCGCGGCGACCGCGACCGCGCCGTGCGCGCGCTGGAACGGCTGGCCGAGGTTCCCGGCGAATTCGTGCCCGCGCATCGCCACATGTTCACCGATTTCGGCATCAACCTGCGCAAGAGCAAGCTGCCGCGCATCGCCATCCGGCATCATCTGCGCGCGCTGGATCTTTCGCCGGACGACAGCCACGTGCATTTCAACATCGCCCGTGCATACTACGACATGGGCGACATGGACCGGGCGGAACGGCACCTGCGCGCATCGCTGGACCTGACGCCCGACCTCGAGCCCTCGCGCCGCTTTCTCGACTTTGTGCTGGAACGGAAGGCAGGCGCCGCCAACGTTGATGGGGCGGCCCGCAAGGCTGCCCGGTAAGGAGACTTTCGCGAGATGAACAAAACCATCGCCATGCTGATACCCACCGTCGTGCTGTTCGCCATGGCGCTCATCCTGTTCAACCATTTCGGTTCCGGCGACGACAAGTCCGCCCCGGTGGAAGGCCCCTCCGTTCAGGCGCCGATGCAAGCCCCCGCGCAGGGCCAGCCCGCCCAATCCGCTCAGCCGGGTCAGCCGGGTCAGTCCGGCATGCCCTACTTCGAGCAGGGCGGGCAGGGCGCCCTGGCCCCCGGCCAGCCCGGCGGCATGATGACCGAGACCCCGGCGGGCATGGTTTCTCCCGGCGAGGGCGAGCCCGCCACCATCCCGACCGGTTCTCCCGGTTCTGCCGCGTCCGGCGAGCCGCGCACGGCGCTGGGCCGCATGGCCTCCAAGTCCGGTGCCGACCTTGCCACCCCGCTGGAAGGCAAGAAGAAGGAGCCGGTCAAGGGCACCGACAAGGGCACCGACAAGGCCGCCCCCGCCAGGCAGGCAGAGAAGGCAGCTTCGGCCCCGGCCAAGGGCGACAAGGCTGAAAAGGCCGCTCCCGCCGCCAAGCCGCAGGCTGCCGCTCCCGCCGTACAGGCAGCCCCGGCCAAGACCGCTGCCGCCCCGGCAACACCGCAGACGGCCAAGGGCGACCATGCCATCACCTCGGCCACCATCAAGTTCTCCGGCAGCACGGCCATCCTGCATCTGCAAGGCGATGCGCCCATCCAGTACAAGTACATCGTGCTGCCCAACCCCGACCGGCTGGCCCTGGACCTGGTTGGCGCCTGGTCGGTGTCCGCGCCTGCGGTGCCTTCCAACCGGGTCATCGAAAAGGTGCGCGTGGGCCGCTACGGCGAGAACACCCGCATCGTGCTGGACCTGAAGGCCGCGCCCACCAAGCATGAAGTGGTGAAGAGCGGGGATAAGGGCATAGAGGTCCGCGTCCAATAACCCCCGGTGCACTTGCCCTGATCGCCCGATTTGGAAACAGCCCTTAACTGGGTTCTCCCTTTGCAAACGCAAAAAGCGGGATGGCATGCGCCATCCCGCTTTTTTTCATGTCCGCCTTCCGGAAGGGCGCGGCGTGCGGCCCGAAGGGGCTATTCCACGTCGAATCCGGCCTTGCGGATGGCGGCCTTCACGGCATCCATGTCCACCGGGGCCGATTCGGTCCACTCGGCCTCGCCCTTTTCCAGGCTGACGTCCACGTCCTTGACGCCGGAAACCCCGGCAACGGCCTTGGTTACGGACATCTTGCAGTGATCGCACGACATTCCCTTCACGGTAACGCTGGGCATGGTCTGTCTCCTTGGCTTGAGGGGGCATGAACGGTGCGCGCACCCTTGCCTTGCGGCGGGCACGGGATTACTTCAATGAGAACGCCTTTCAAAACATAGGCTCCGGGGTGCGGTTTGGCAACAGGCCGCCGTGGTCCGGGGCCGTCGTTTCGGTCGGTGCCGGGCAGCAACACCCTTGTCTGTTGCTGTTTGTCGCGTGCCACCGATCGCAGGAGCCCGCATGTCCACGCCCAATGAATGGCCCGAAGAATTGCCCAAGGAATTACCAGACGAATTGTCCGGCATTCCGCAACAGCCCGCCGCTTCATCCGGAATCGTCGCCTCTCCGGGCGGCGTCTCTGCGGCTTCGGGTGCCGCCCCCGTTCCGGCCGGGGCTGCATCCCCCGACCTGTCCCGGCAGATACTGCCCGTACGCGGCATGACCTGCGCGGTGTGCGCGGGACGCATAGAGCGCATGGTGGGGCAGATGGACGGGGTGTCGCGCATCAGCGTGAACCTGGCCACGGAGACCATGGACGTGGCGTGGAACCCCGCCGCCCTGCATCTGGACGACATTGCCGAGCGGGTGAAGGACCTGGGCTTCGAGGCGGTGCTGCCCGACCCCGCGTTGTCCACTGCCGCAGGCGATGGCCTGTTGCGCTACGCCGTGCGCGGCATGCATTGCGCGGCATGCTCCGCGCGCATCGAGCGCGCTGTGGGGCAGATGGAGGGCGTGGCCGCCGTAACCGTCAGCCTGGCCACGGAAACTGCGCAGGTCACCCCCACCCCTGGCCTTGCCCCGGATGCGGTGGATGCCTTGGCCGCCGCCATTCCCGCGCGCATCGCGGAACTGGGGTTCGAGGCGGAACGCATCCTGCCCCGGCAGGATGCAGGTGCCGCCCTGTGGGAGTCCCAGCGCGAGGAAGCCTCCGCACGTCTTGCCCGCATGCGCGGCAAGCTGGCGCGCGAGTTCGCCTTCACCATCCCGCTGCTGGTGCTGTCCATGGGGCACATGGCGGGCCTGCCCCTGCCCGCCTGGCTCGATCCACACCACGCGCCGCTGGCCTTCGCGCTGGCGCAGCTGCTGCTGACGCTGCCGGTGATGTGGTTCGGGCGCGATTTCTACCGCATCGGCTTCGGCAATCTGGCCCGCCGTGCTCCCAACATGGATTCGCTGGTGGCCGTGGGCACGGGCGCGGCCTTTGCGTACAGCCTGTGGAACACCGTGGAGATCGGCCTTGGGGTGGAGGTGGCCCGGCGGGTCATGGACCTGTACTACGAGTCGGCTGCGGTGCTCATCGCGCTGGTGTCGCTGGGCAAGTACTTCGAGTTGCGCTCGCGCACCCGCACGTCCGAGGCCATCAAGGCCCTGATGGAGCTGGCGCCGGATACCGCCCTGCGCATGGAAAGCGGTGAGGCCCGCGAGGTGCCCGTGGCGTCCGTGCATGCCGGTGACCGGCTGCTGGTGCGGCCCGGCGCGCGCATTGCCGTGGACGGCGTGGTCGAGGAGGGAACCAGCAGCGTGGACGAGGCCATGCTGACCGGCGAAAGCCTGCCCGTGACCAAGAACCCCGGCGACCCGGTGGCGGGCGGCACCATCAACCGGCACGGCTCGTTCGTCATGCGGGCGGAACGGGTGGGCGCGGACACGGTGCTGGCCCGGATCATCCGGCTGGTGCAGGACGCCCAGGGGTCGAAAGCCCCCATCGCCAACCTGGCCGACCGGGTGAGCCTGTGGTTCGTCCCGGCGGTAATGGCGCTGGCGGTGCTGGCCGGTGTGGCGTGGTATGTCGCCGGTGCGGAATTCACGTTTGCCCTGCGCATCTTTGTGGCGGTGATGGTCATTGCCTGCCCGTGCGCCATGGGGTTGGCCACGCCCACGTCCATCATGGTGGGCACCGGGCGCGGCGCGCAGCTTGGCGTGCTGATCAAGAGCGGAGAGGCGCTGGAACAGGCCGGGCGGCTTACCGCGCTGGTGTTCGACAAGACCGGCACGCTGACCGTGGGCAGCCCGCGCCTGACAGACGTGGTGGTGCTGACAGAAGCGGCGGTGTCGGGCGCGGACGGGGAGGCCACACCGGCCCCCGGCGGTGCACCCGGTGACAAGGTGGACGACGGGGTGGACGACGGGGCGGGCGACGAATCCGTACTGGTGCGCCTTGCCGCCTCGCTGGAAGCGCTGTCCGAGCACCCGCTGGCTGAGGCCGTGGCAGCCGGAGCCACGGAGCGCGGCCTTGCCACGTGGCCGGTGCAGGACTTTCTGGCCGTGCCCGGCAAGGGCGTGCGGGGGCGGGTGGCGACGGCTGATGGTTCCCCGCATACCGTCGCCATCGGCAACCGGGCCTTCATGGCGGCGGAAGACGTGGCCGGGCATGATGCCCCGCACGTCACCGGCCAGGCCGATATGCTGGCCGAACAGGGCCGCACCCCGCTGTACATGGCCGTGGATGGCCGCATGGCCGCCCTGTTGGGCGTGGCCGACCCGCTGAAACCGGAGGCCCCGGCGGTTGTCCGCCGCCTGCGCCGCATGGGCGTGCGCGTGGTGATGCTAACCGGCGACAACCGTCGTACCGCCCTGGCCGTGGCCCGGCAGGCAGGCATCGACGACGTGCGGGCCGAAGTGCTGCCCGACCAGAAGGAGCAGGCCGTCAGCGCGTTGCAGGCCGAGGGGTACGTGGTGGGCATGGTGGGCGACGGCATCAACGATGCCCCGGCCCTGGCCCGCGCCCACGTGGGCATCGCCATGGGCACCGGCATCGACGTGGCGGTGGAGGCGGGCGACATCGTGCTGCTGCGCGGCGGGCTGGACGGGGTGCTTACGGCCCTTGCCCTCAGCCGGGCCACGGTACGCAACATCCGCCAGAACCTCTTCTGGGCCTTCGGCTACAACGTGTTGGGCATTCCCGTGGCAGCGGGGCTGCTGCACGCCTTTGGCGGGCCCACCCTGTCGCCCATGATCGCGGGCGGAGCCATGGCCCTTTCGTCGGTTTCCGTGGTCAGCAACGCGTTGCGGTTGCGTTTCTTCACGACGGATAACGGGCCGGAAGGTGGACAGGATGCCAGCCCGAAGGCCGGGTCGGAAAAGGACGCATAGCCGCCACGCCGTGGGGGATAACGCAAGGGGCGCCGGATCGTGATGATCCGGCGCCCCTTGCCGTTCCGTCCCAGGGTCCGACTGGCCGGTTTCGCCTGTTTCGGCTTCGCGGTTTCGACTGTCCGCATGTGCGGGTGCGTCAGCGGCGGGCCGAACCCGCAACGGCCTAGTATTCCTTGATGTACTCGTCCAGGCTGTCGGCGGTGCAGTTGCGGCTTACCCAGTAGGCGGCGGCCCAGACCATCAGCGCGGTGGCCTGGGTGTCGTCCAGGCGTTTCAGCTTGGCTTCCAGGCTGGCCTTGCTGGCCCCGTGCTTGGTGTGCACCATGCCCACGTCGCAGGCGTCCATGACCCGCAACAGCAGGTAGGACAGCCGGGTGTGGTCGGGCAACAGGCGCAGGTCGCGGTGGGCCTCGATGATGGTCTTGAGTTCCGGGCCGGAAAAGATGCCCTTGATGGCGGAAATGGCGCGGAAAAAGGTATCCACGGCCCACGGCAGGATGAATTCCGCACCGGCGCTCTTGGTGCGGAAATAGTCCTTGAGCCAGCGTTCCTGGTCCGAAGATATTCTGGCGGCAACCTGAGGCATGTTCGCCCTCCCTGCTCGGGGTGCGGCTGTCGTCCTGCGGGGCGGTGACGGCGGCGGGGTACGACGTGCTCCACCCGTGCGTCTCCGTTCCGGCGGGCCGGGCCGCATGGCCTGCATGCGCGCCACACGGGCGCAACGCAATTGCCAAGCATGCCCCGTGCACACCGGTCTCACGGGCACGTTAGGTCAGAGTGAAAAAAAGCTCAAGAAAAAATCTAGAAATGGGCACGCGTGGTTACGCGCATGCGGCAGCGCACAGGGTTGTGCGTAGTCGCACGGCGGGGCGAACCATGGGGAGGGAAGGGGCGAATGCGTTGTGGCACAGGGGTGAAAGCGCCTGCTGCCGTGCGCGGACGCGGCTGCGACAACGGATGCGCGCGGGGCACGGCTACAGGTACACGTCGCCTTCCAGCACAGTGCCGTGCGGAATGACGGCCTGCATGCACGAGGGATTGCGCACCGCTACCCGCCCACGCACGGTGATATCGCCGCCGAACAGCACGTCGCCGTGCACGGACAGCGCATCGCAGTGCAGCAGCGATGGCGCCCCGTGCGGAAAGCGGGCCATCAGGCGATCCCACGTGCCGTAGTGCGCGCCATCCAGTTCCACCAGCACGTTGGGGGTGGTGCAGGCGGGGTTGGGAAGTACGCGGCCATCGGGTTCCAGCAGGGTGCGGTCGGACCACAGCACCAGAAGGTCGCTGCACCGCTTCACCGGCAGGAACCGTTCGCGCCGGGTAACGATGGCCCGGGCCCTGGGGAACAGCGAAATGGCCGCGCCCATGGCCGTTTCCACCTGCCAGACCTTTTCCGAATCGGGGTCGCGGGGGTTCACGGTCTTGGGGTTGCGGATCATGGGCAGGTGCAGCAGGCCGTGTTCGTCGATGTGCTGGCGCAGGGCGTGCAGGTCCAGCCAGATGTTGTTGGTATTGAACAGCCCGTACCGCGCGATGTCCTGGAAGCGGGGCAGGTCCTCGTCCGGGCACTGGGCCAGTTCGCGCAGCACCAGCCCGCCGTTGCGTGAGCGGGCCAGGTGGCCCCCCTTGCGGTCGGAGGGGGTGCGCGGCGCGCATTCCATCAGGAAGGGGATATCCTCTTCCATGAGATAGCCGAGAATGGCCGGGTCCAGCGTGGCGCCCAGGTTGTCGGCGTTGGAGATGAGCGCGTAGCGGCGGCCCGATTCCAGCAGCCGGGCAAGATGTCCGGACAGGGCCAGTGCGGCGTACAGGTCGCCGTGGCCGGGCGGGTTCCATTCCAGGTCGGGGTTTTCCGGGTACGCCACGGGCAACAGGGTTGCCCGCGCCACCTTGGGAAAACGGTGCTGCAGGAAGGTACCCGGCCTGCCGGTGTGGTGCAGGCCCAGCACGTCCAGCGCGCGCAGGGTGTCCTGATGGGTGGAGAAGCTGTTCATGAACAGCAGCGGCGAAGGCCCGCCGTGGGTGCGGCGCTGGTGCTCGGCCTGGCGCACGATGAGTTCGAGAAAGGTGGCCCCGTCCTTGGCGGGCAGCAACGACTTGGCGTGGGTCATGCCCATGCTGGTGCCAAGGCCGCCGTTCAGCTTGATGCACGCAGCCTCGCGCAGGCGGGCGCGTCCGGTGGCGGCGTAGGGGGCAAGGTCGGCCAGCAGGGGCAGATCGTCGCGCCCCACGGGCAGGATGTCCGCTTCGGGGATGAGTCCGGTGCTGCCGCAGGCCATTTCCTCCAGGTAGGAGGCAAACAGGGCCACCAGCGGGGATGGCAGCCCGGCGCGCGTCATCTTGGCGGCAAAGGGCTGCAAGGCAACGTCGCAGCCGGTATCCGCGTCCGCGACATGGGCGCGCACGGGGGCGATGGTGGGGGCGGCGGGCCGGGTCAGCAACTCGGAGCCGGAATGGGGCATGACAACCTCTGTGAACGGTACGAAACTGCCCCAGCGGCGCGTGTGCGTGCGGTGCCGGTGGGGATGGGCATGCAAGAATGCATCAAATGTAGCACAAGCTCAAGAAAAGGACAGCGGAAAAGGGAGGTTGCGCGTGGCAAACGGGTGACGGCGGTGTGGCGTAATGCCGCGCGGAAGCGATAAAGAGGAATATTCGTAAGCGGTTGCTGGCAAAAGCGACGGCACGGCGAGCATGTCGTCGTGCCGTCGTTATGTGCGGATCGGGGGGAGAGGGAAGGGGAAAACTACAGGTACCCGTGCAGCGGGCCGCCGGGAGCGGCCAGCGCGTCCACGCGGCGTTCCACGTCGGGGTCCGTTTCCAGCGCCGGGGCATGGAATGACTTCAGCCGCGCGTCGATGACCAGCGGGCCGGTGCAGCCCCAGTGCTTGCAATGGGTGAATTCACCGGCGCCGTACATGTCGGTGGCCGGGTCGGATCGGGTAAAGACCACCCACAGGAAGTTTTCCCAGTTGGCGGCGGTGAAGGCCGGGTCGTCCACCACCACGAACAGCGGCAGGCCGACCAGGCCGTGTGCGTGGGCCAGCCGGGCGGCCAGCGCGTGCATGGCCGGGTCGTGCTCGTCGCGCCTTGCCGTATGCTTTGGCCCGCGCAGCACCACGATGCCCCTGCCGAACAGGCGCGGATCGTTAAAGCTGCCGCCAGCCGCCTCGCCATCCCCCCCGCCATTCCCTGTCCGCGCGTCCAGCGGCAGGTCGCCGGGCAGGGTATCGGCCAGTTGCCGCTTGCGCGGGCCCGCCGCCGCCCACACCAGCTTGGACCCCTGGTTCAGGCTGATGCCGGTGTAGTCCAGGGTGTCGATGGTGGTGCGGGTGACGAAGTGCAGGTCGCGGGTGAAGTCGGTGCGTTCCAGCATGTGCGTGAAGAAGCCGGGGAAGTCGTGCGTGGACATGGAGGGCGCGTCCTCGTGGGCCATGATCAGCACGTACTTGGACAGGGATGTCTGGGTGGATCCCAAGAGGGCCATGCCGCAGGTAATCAGTTCCTGCGGCTGGCGTTCACCGGCGTAGGGCACGTAGCGTTCGCTGCCGATGGCCAGCAGCAGCGGGTGCACCCCGGCGGCATCCACGGCGTGGATTTCGCGCACCCCGGCGAACACCTGCGGCACAAGGTCTGCGGTAAGCTGGTGGATGAAGTCGCCGAACACGGTGTCTTCCTGCGGGGGGCGGCCCACCGTGGTGAACGGCCAGATGGCGTCCGGGCGGTGGTGCACTGCGTCCACCCGCAGCACGGGAAAGTCGTGCGCCAGGCTGTAGTAGCCAAGGTGGTCGCCGAAGGGGCCTTCCGGCTTCTGGTACGGGGCAATGGTGCCGCTGATGCAGAAATCGGCCTCGGCCAGAATGGGCAGGCCGCCGGGACGACGGATCATGGGGATGCGGAAGCCCGCCATGGCCCCGGCAAACAGGATTTCGGCCAGGCCTTCCGGCAGGGGCATGACGGCGGCCAGGGTCATGGCGGGCGGACCGCCCACGAAGATGTTCACCTTCAGCGGCTCACCCCGGCGCAGGGCCTGGGCGTGGTGGTACCCGATGCCCCGGTGAATCTGGTAGTGCAGGCCCACCTCTCGGTCCTTTTCGTAGTCCGGGCCGTCCAACTGCACGCGGTACATGCCGATGTTGGACTGCATGGGGCCGGGGGCGTCAGGGCTTTCGGTGTACACCTGCGGCAGGGTGACGTAGCCGCCGCCGTCCATGGGCCAGGATATCAGGCGCGGCAGGTCGCTGACGGCGCAGCGGTGGCGCAGCACCGGGCCATCGGACACCGATTTCGGCAGCATGGACCACAGGGCGCGCGGCACGCCGGTATAGCGCAGGGGATGGTGGAAGGCGTCGAAGGGGTCCAGCTTCAGGCGAAAGATGCCTTCCACGGCGCGCAACGTATCGCGAAAGATGAATTTGGTGCGCTCCATGGTGCCGAACAGGTTGGCCAGCATGGGAAAGCGGCAGCCCTTCACCCGCGTGAACAGCATGGCGGGCGCGCCCGCGCGGTAGGCGCGGCGCTGGATGGCGGCCATTTCCAGGTTGGCGTCCACCTCTGCGTCGATGCGCACGAGGTGCTTGTGGCGTTCAAGGTCGGCCACGCAGGCGGAAAGATTGCGGTAGGTCACGGGTTCCTCGTGCTGGGGGCGTCATGTCCACGTTTCGCGCGGGCCGGGCGGCATGCCGCATGGGCAGTGCGTTGGCGACGGGTGATGACCGGCGGCGCGGCGGGGTTCGGGAATGCGAGAATGCGACAACCTTGCCCGCGACGCAAGCCCGGAGTGGGGCAAGGGCGCGGCGCGGGCGATGGTGGGCGTGGCGGCGGGCTGTGATCGCGGGGTGTGACCGGGGGGCGGGTGATCGGGGGGTGGGTAAGCGGGGCGGGTGTCAGTCCGTTTCAAGTCGGTAGCCCACGCCGCGCACCGTGCGCAGGCGCGTGCCGACCGTGCGACTGTGAGAGCCGGGCGAGCCGGGCGAGCCGGGGCTGGCCGCGCGTGCCAGCGTGCGCCGCAGGCGAGAGACGAGCACGTCCACGGAATGGGGGGAATGGGGCGAATGGGGTGAATGGGGCGAATGGGGTGCATGGGGCGCGGGGGTGGCGGCGTAATCCAGGCACCAGTGGGCGATGTCCGTCCGGTGCACCACGCTGCCCGCCCGGCGCAGCAGCAGTTCCAGCAGCAGCCGTTCCTGCGGGTGCAGCGAAAGGGGCCGAAAATCGCGGGTGGCGCGCCCGGTGACCGGGTCGAACACGATGTCGCCCAACGCCAGCACCCCGGCGGCCAGCGGTCCCCTGCCGGGCGGAGCGGCCAGCCCCGCCGCCCGCAGCGCGGTGACCAGCGCCCCGGCGGCAAACGGCGCGCGCAGCAGGCGGGCGGATGCGGGCAACCCGGCTGCGCGCACGCGGCGCGATTCCTGCCGGGCCGTGGCGGTGTGCAGCAGGATCAATGGAATGCCGGGGGGGATGCCGGGGGCGTCACCGGAAAGACCTTTGCCGACCGGACCGCCGTCCGGGCCGCCGTCCGGGCTCGGCGGGGCCAGCAGGTCAAGGTCGGCCACCAGCGCATCCGGTTCCGGATGCACCATGGGCGCCGTGCCTTCCGGGGCCTGCATCCGCGCATCCGCAACGGTGGGCATTTCCACCACCAGTCGCAGCCCGGCCTCGGCAAGGGGGGCGGTCATGTGTGCGGCGATGCGTGCGTCGGCGGTGCGGAGCAGGATCAGCATGTGTGTTCCGGAACGAAGCAGCGGGTGTGCATGAGCCGGGATACTGCACCCCGTGCGCGGTGTCGAGGGCGCCGAGTCTCGGGCGCGTGAATGACAGGAGGGCCCCGGCGTGCATGCCGGGGCCCTCCGAAGGGTGTACGCTGTCCGCGCAGGGAGCGGACTAGGCCACCTTGTAGAACGCGGACGCCGCGGCGTTGCAGATGGGGCACTTGTCGTCGTGCGGGCCTTCGTGGGTGTAGCCGCACACGGAACAGACGTAGTAGTCCACATCGGCCAGGGCGGAGGGGTTTTCCAGCGCCTTGCGGTAGAGATTGGCGTGCACCTCTTCCACGGCGTTGGCCCAGCCGAAGTAGCGCGCGGGCACCTTTTCGCCCTCGGCCTCGGCCTCGGCGATCATCTGCGGGTACATCTTGGTGAATTCGTAGGTTTCGCCGTCGATGGCGGCCTGAAGGTTGTCGAGGGTGGAACCGATCTTGCCCGCGTTGCGCAGGTGGCCGTGGGCATGGATGGTTTCCGCCTCGGCGGCGGCGCGGAACAGCTTGGCGACCTGGGGCATACCTTCCTTGTCGGCCTGCTTGGCGAAGGCGAGGTACTTGCGGTTGGCTTGGGATTCACCGGCAAAGGCCGCCATCATGTTCTCGTGGGTCTTGCTCATCGATATGCTCCTTGTTGGTTGCGTTGTGGGGTTCCTTGTTAGGAACAATTCCTGTTTAGACTCCATCCATAGACTTGTAAAGCGCTTTTTTGAAATTCCCCGAAAGAAATCGTTTTGACCATACGTCATCGGGCCGGGCGGGGAAAGGTACGGGCGCAGGAAACGGGAGACCGGGGCCGCGGTGGGACTGGGGCGCCTGCCGGACGGGAGCGCGAGGAGCCGGGTGGAAGGATCCGGACGGACCCGGAGGTATGGGCATGCCCAAGGGGACCGACGGCGGAACGGCTTGCGGGGGAGGTGCGTTGGCGCGGCGATGTGGCCCGGGTGCCCTGCAAGGAGCATGACGGGAGCGGGGGGAAAGGCGTGCGGGAGTGTGCCGACGCTAGCTGTCGGTGCCGGGATGGGCTTCGGGCGTGCCGGGGGCTTCGACCGTGTCGGGGGCTTCGCTTGGGTCTGGCGTTGCTGGCGTCACGGGTGTTTCCGGCAAGGTGCCGGAGGCGGCGGTGGGCGCACCGCCACCGGGAATCGACGGGGATGCCGCAGCAGGGGCGTCAGGTGAACCCGGCGTTGCCTGTTCCGCTGTCCGCTGCGGGGCAGGGCGTGGCCCGTCCGGCACGAATTCCGGACGCAGGCGGCCCCCCTTCAGTACCAGATGCGCCCGGAACGGCTTGCCCTGGCGCGAGGTGAAGTCCATGGCCTGCGCGGTGCGACCGGTGGCCAGCAGTTCGCGCGCCGTGGGCTCGTCCAGTTCGCGTCCGAAGGAGGTGCGCCAGAGGATGAACGGGCAGCGGCCCCCATTGGCAGTGGGGGAAGCCGTACCGCTGTTCTCCCCACCGTCCGGCGCGGCGTCTGGCCCGCCATTGGGCGCATCGGCCTTTTTCGCGCCGCGTTTGGCGCGCTCGGCGTCCTGCCCGGCGCCGTCGTCCCCGTTTGCCGCCTTGCCGCGTTTCTTTCCGGAAGGGGCGGGCGGCTGCCCGGTGCAGCCCCAGCCGCGCGGGGTTTCGCGCACCTCGCCGCCGCACAGGGGGCACAGACCGTCGGGCGTGCGGGCGTACCGTTCGGACGCCGTGTCCAGCAAACGGTCCAGGTTGCGCCCGCCCACCCGCTTGATGCGGTGCACGCCGTTCCACACGCTTTCGCGTATCCCGTGCATGAACTGCGGGTAGGTGGCGGTGCCCGCCTCCATGTCCTTGAGGGCCTTTTCCCATGTGCCGGTCAGCTCGGGCGAGGCCACGTCGGGCAGCAGCGCCTCGATGACCTCGGCCACCTGCATGCCCCGGTCGCTGGCGATGAGCCGCTTGCCGTGCCTGCCCACATAGCCGCGCTGGAGCAGCGTTTCGATGACCTGGGCGCGGGTGGCGGGGGTGCCGAGGCCGCGTTCCTTCATGGCCTGGCGCAGTTCCTCGTCCTCCACCAGCTTGCCGGCGGTTTCCATGGCCGCCAGCAGCGAGGCATCGGTATAGTGGGCCGGGGCCTTGGTCTGGCGCGTCACCCGGCGGATGTCGTCCGTATGCAGTTTGGCGCCCTTGCGCAGGGGGGGCAGGGGGGTGTCCTCCGCCGCGCGCCACGGTTCCACGGCCAGCCAGCCCTTTTCCTTGAACACCTTGCCCCGCGCGATGAAGGCGTGCTCGCCCACCTTCACCGTGACGGTGGAAGTGGCAAACTTGGCCTCGGCGCAGAAGGCGGCGATGAACCGGCGGCAGATCATTTCGTAGATCTGCCGTTCCGGTTGCGAAAGGCGGGCCGGGTCGCCCTTGCGGGCGGTGGGGATGATGGCGTGGTGGTCGGTGACCTTGCGGTCGTCCACGCAGGGAAACTTGATCTTGCCGGACTTGATGCGCGCGACCGCCAGCATGGTCTCGTCCGGGTACAGGTGGTGGATGGCCCGGAAGTGGTTCAGGATTTCCGCGAACAGTTCCTTGGTCAGGTGGCGGGAATCGGTACGGGGGTAGGTGATCAGCTTGTGGGTTTCGTACAGCGCCTGGGCGTGGGCCAGGGTGTCCTTTGCGGACAGGCCGAAACGGGTGTTGGCTTCTCGCTGCAAGGTGGTCAGGTCGAAGGGCAGGGGCGGTTGCTGGGTGCCTGCCTTGCTGACCACCGATTCCACCACGCCTTCGCGCCCGGTGCAGGCGGCGGCGATGGCCGTGGCCTCGTCCTCGCTGTCCACGCGGGTTTCGCGCAGTTCCGGCGGGCGGTGCCATACGGCGGGGAAGGAGTCCGGCGCGTCGGCGGCGAGTGTGTCCGGTGATGCAACTGGTGACGTGTCCGGTCCCGCATCGGAAGACGCGTCGGGTGCCGCATCGGGGGCGGCCCCAGCGTCGTGCGCGGCCCGCCCCTTGCCGCCGCCGGGGGTGAACACCCCTTCCACGGTCCAGAAATCCTGCGGCACGAACTGTTCTATCTCGCGGCGGCGGGCGGTGAGCAGGCACAGCACCGGGGTCTGCACGCGTCCCACGGACACAAGGCCGCCGGTCTTTACCGTGAACAGGCGCGAATAGTTCATGCCTACCAGCCAGTCGGCCTCGGCCCGGGCAAAGGAGGCCAGCCCCAGGTTGCGCTTTTCCGCGTCGGGCAGCAGACGGGCCAGGCTCTTGCGCAGGCCTTCTTCGGTCATGTCGCTGGCCCACAGGCGGCGCACGGGTTTGCCGCATTCGGCCATCAGGTAGATGCGCCGGAAGATCAGTTCGCCCTCGCGCCCGGCGTCGGTGGCGTTGATGACGCCGGTAACGCGCTCGTCGGTGAGCAGGCGGCGCAGCACGGCGAACTGGTCCGCCGTTTCCGGCAGCACCCGCAGCCGAAAGCGCGGCGGCAGCATGGGCAACTGGTCCAGGGTCCAGCGGCCCGCCCAGGCCGGGTCCTGTTCCTCCGGTTCGGCAATGCCCACAAGGTGCCCCACGGCCCAGCTCACCAGATGGTCCGGCCCTTCCAGAAAGCCCGCACGGCGCTGCGTGGCGCCCACAAGGGGGGCCAGTTCGCGCGCCACGGAGGGCTTTTCGGCGATGATCAGGGTTTTGGACATGGTGAATGGTTGGTTGCGGGGGCGATGGGTGAAATGTTGGAGTGCGGGACCGTTATGGGCGCGGGGTTCCTTGACCGGGGTGCCGCCCGGCATCCCGACCGGTACCTTGACCCGCCACCGGCAGGCGGCTACAGCCGGAGGCCATGACCGACCAGCGTACCCTTACCCCATCTGGTACCCCATCCGGAACCGCGCCGGGAGCAGAATCCGCAACGGGCGAATCCGCACCTGCTGCGGCGCAGCCCGCTCCCGCCCGCTATCCGGTGCCCTTGCTGCCCGGCCAATCGAGCGGGGCGCGCACGGCAGGGCCGGAGACATTGGCGCAGGGGGCCGAACTGGTCCACATGGCCGGGGTTACCGGGTTTGCCGGGGGCGTGTACCGGCGGGAAGATTCCATCAAGCGCAGCCGGTTCATCGTCAGCGTGGCCCACGCGCCGGACGCGGCCACGGCGCGGGCTTTCATCGAGGCGGTGCGCGCCGAATTCGCCGATGCCACCCACAACTGCTGGGCCTTTGCCGCCGGGCCGCCGGGCGACACCGCGCGCATCGGGTGCAGCGACGACGGCGAACCCCACGGCACCGCCGGGCGCCCCATGCTGCAACAACTGCTGCACGGCGGCGTGGGCGAGGTGGCGGCGGTGGTGACACGATATTTCGGCGGGGTCAAGCTGGGCACCGGCGGGCTGGTGCGGGCCTATGCCGCCATGGCCCGGCTGGGGCTGGACGGCCTGCCCCTGCGCCAGCGCATCGTGCCTGCGCGGGTGTCCGTGGTGCTGGCCCACGGCAGGGCCGGAGCGCTGCGGCGGCTGCTGCCCGCGTACGAGGCGGCCATCCTGTCCGAAGTGCACGGGGCCGACGTGGAATGCATCATCGGCCTGCCCGTGGAGCACGCCGCCGCGTTCATGGCCGCCGTCATCGACATGGCCGCCGGAGAGGCGCTGGTGGACGAGCTGCCGTCTGCGGAAGGCTGACCCCAAAGCGCCAATAGCTAGCCCTTGGCGGCACCCTCGTCGACAATCCACACCAGATCCCCGTTGGCGGGCTTCACGAACTGCGCGGGCAGGGTGGGTTCGGCCAGCAGGTCCAGCGCCCGTGCCAGCACGGGGTGCTTTTCCCTGCCGGAAACAAGGAACACGCAACAGCGGGCGTTGTTCAGTACCGGCAGGGTCAGGGTAAGCCGGTCGCTCTTGGTGGCGGGCACGTACTGGTCGATGACCAGGCGGGTGTGCTCGGCAAGACCGGTCCCGTCGGGGAACAGCGATGCGGTGTGTCCGTCCTCGCCCATGCCCAGCAGCACCATGTCGAAGCGCGGCCAGCCGCCGTTCTCCAGGTCGAAATGTTCGCGCAGCAGCGATTCGTAGGCGGCGGCACCCTCCATGGGGTCCATCTCGCCCTTCATGCGGTAGAAGCGGGTGGCCGGGGCCAGCGACAGCAGTTCGCGCCGGGCCACGCCGTAGTTGCTCTGCGGATGGTCCGGCTCCACGCAGCGCTCGTCCACCCAGTACACGGCGATCTTTTCCCACGGCAGGCGCTCCAGCCAGGCCGTGGTGGCCAGCAGGCGGAACAGCGGGACGGGCGTGCTGCCGCCGGACAGGGCCAGGGTGAACACGCCGCGCGCGGCCACGGCCCGCTCGCAGCGTTCCAGCAGCAGTTGGGCGGTCTTTTCGGCCATGGCGGCCGGATCCTTCATGACGTGCAGGGCGAGATTGATGGAACGGTTGGACATGGCGGCTCCGGTGACGGCGATTCTGGTTGGCGGTTTTTGTCGGGGGCGATACGCGGGCGGAACTGCTCCCCCTTATGGACATGATGGATATGTCGGAGATGACGAATCTGCCACAGGACCGCCCGCGTGGGAATGGCAAAGGGGGCAATGCTGCCCGGCGGGGCCAGTGTGCCCCAGGAATGCGACAGCGCCGTGGCAGGCCACGGCGCTGGGGGGATTGGCGGAAAGGGACGGAGACTGACGGACACGCGCGCGGCGGGTGCCGCCGCCTCGGTCGGTCAACGGGCTATGCCAGGACCACCTCGAACGCAGGCGGCGTCATGATGTGCTTCTTCACGGTGCACAGTTCCACGGCGCGTACCAGCGCATCGCGGTACTCGCCGGGAAAGCCTTGCGGCGGCGTTACCACGAAGGTCATGCGGGTAACCTGAAAGCCCTTGGACGCGAATTCGCACCCCACGCGAATGCCCAGCCCTTCCGTGGAAATCTTGCGGGCCTCGCAGAAGCGCTGGGCGTACACGCCCGCGCAGGTGGCCAGTGAGGCCAGGAACAGCTCGAACGGCGTGGGGGCGGAGCCTTCGCCGCCGTCCTTCACCGGCTGGTCGGTGCGGATGACGGTGGAAGCGGGGGCGGGAGCGTCCGGCGCGTCCTGTCCGGCGGTGAAGGCGGGGTGGAGTACGGCGTCGATCTTCATGCCGCCGTTGAAGGCGACGTCGATGAACTTCATGGTCATGCTGCGGCTCCTGTGGATGTTCCGGCATTCAGGTGCGGTGGAGCGGGCGCGGGAACGGCGCGCCGTGTCCGGTATCCTGTCGGGCAGTGTCGGGTGGTGCGTGGTGGCGTTGCCGGGCGTCGTCCGGCGGCATGGCCGCGTTCAGTGTGCCGCGCGGGCCAGCGTCGGTCAGCCGATGGTCTCCATGCGGGCAAAGCGCGGTTCGTGCAGCGGGATGACGATGTCCGCCTGCTCCTTCACCTTGAGCATGATGTCGTAGCCCTGTTTGGGGTTGATGCAGGTGCCGGGAGGAATGACCTCCATCTCCATGCCCCGGATGGCGGCGGGCGGGTTCATGTTCTCGTCGATGATGCAGAACCCGGTGATGGCGGCGGTGCCCTGTTCCGTGTCCACGAACACGGTCAGGCCGCCCTCGGTGTGCACCGGGGTGTGCATCACGCGGATGCCGGGCAGGATTTCGCGCTCTTCTTCCGTGATCACGCGCAACTGGCCGTTGTCTTCCACGTCGGTGATGTAGTCTTCGAGATAGCGGAAATCCAGGGGATGCGGGTTGTGGATGGACTCCAGTTCCTTTTCGTGCACCCAGATTTCCGCGTTTTCGCACTTGTAGTCGTTTTCACAGTGGTCGTTGTGCAGGTGGGTGTGGATGACCACGTCGATGTCCGCCGGGGTGAGCCCGAATTTGGCCAACCCCGCCTCGAAGGTGTAGATCTTGCCGCCCAGCGCCGCCTCGCGGTCCGGCGAGACGATGGGATTCAGTTCCCCGGTGTCCACCAGGATGCGCTTGTCGCCGCCCTCTATGTACCAGGTATAGATGGGGATGGTGTAGGGCGTGCCGTAGTCGTGCTGGTAGGTCATCATGCCCTTGTCGAAGACCTTGGAACCCATGACGATGGGGTGGATGCGGTACTTCATGCGACGCCTCGCGTGCTGACGGTTGCCGGAAGACGCCCGGACCCACGGCAAGCGCGGGTACGGGCGGGGTGCCGGGCGCGTCCCACATGCGTCCGGCCAATGGCGATGCGCGATAGCCTTCTGAGCGTGCGCTCACCGTGGGCATGTGCTCCGTGGATGCACTGCCGGAAGGGCGCGCCCCGCCACGGGGCAGAGAGTAAGCACTTCGGCCCCGCTTGTCACGATTTCCTCCTGATTCGGTGGGAAATGTTTGCGGCGGGGCCACGTCCGTTACAGGACAGGCACGGTTCTTCGCGTGGCTGCATGCGAAACGCCCCGACATCGCGGGGATGCCGGGGCGTGGAGTGTCTTTCAAAGCCGGAGGGCGCCCAACCGTCCGTCTAGCTGTCTTCCTTCAGTTCGCGGATGACGTCCTGCAATTCCGACGACAGCCGGGCCAGCTCACCCACCTCACGGGTGGACTGGGCCATGGCCTCGGCCATTTCGGACGCGATGCGGTTCACCTCGTCGGTGCCCCGGTTGATCTGCTCGGACGCGGCGGACTGCTGCTCCGACGCCGTGGCGATGGAGCGCACCTGGTCGGCGGTGGATTCCACGATGGACACGATGCGCGCCAGCGCCTCGCCCGCCCTGGAGGCAAGGTCGGTGCTGCGCTGTACCACTTCCGCCGCGCGGCCCATGCCGGTGATGTTTTCCTGCGTGCCGCGCTGGATGGCGGTGATGGCGTCGCCCACTTCCTTGGTGGCGGTCATGGTCTTTTCGGCCAGTTTGCGCACCTCGTCGGCCACCACGGCAAAGCCGCGCCCGGCGTCACCGGCGCGGGCCGCCTCGATGGCCGCGTTCAGCGCCAGCAGGTTGGTCTGGTCGGCGATGTCGGTGATCACGGTCATGATGTTGCCGATGCCCTCGGCCCGCTTGCCCAGGTCGCCCAGGCCGCCGCTCATCTCGCGGGTGAACTCGTCCACCTTGCGGATGCTGTCCACCACGTCGCGCACGATGGCACCGCCCGCCTCGGCCTGGGCCCTGGCGTTTTCGGCGCTTTCCGCCGCGCGCGAGGCATTGGCGGCGACCTCGAGCACGGATGCGTTCATCTGTTCCATGGCGGTGGCGGCTTCCGCCGTGCGGGCGCGCTGCACTTCGGCACCTGACCGGGCTTCGTCCACCTGCCCGGCCAGTTCGTGCGAGGCGTTGCGGACGTTGCCCACGATGCCTTCCAGCCGTTCCGCCGTATGGCGGATGCCTTCCTTGCGGGCCTGTTCACCGCGCAGGCGGGCCTGTTCGGCCTCGCGCAGGGCGGTTTCGGCCTTGCGGGTCTGCTCTTCTGCCTCGGCGGTCTTGGCCTTGCCCGTGGCCAGCAGTTCGCCAAGGTTGCCCACCATGGCGCGCAGGCTGCCGTGCAGGTCCAGCAGTTCGCCCGAGAAGTGGCGCGCGTCGGGCAGGGCGTCGAACTCGCCTGCCGCCACGCGACCGGACGCGGCCACCAGCATCTGCACCGGGTTGGCCACGGAACGGGCCAGCAGCCAGGCCACCACCATCAGGGCCAGGGCAATGCCCGCGCCCACCATCAGAATATAGTTCACCACGCTGCCCGACTGGGCGTACACTTCGGCCTTGTCGATGACGGCCACCAGCTTCCAGCCCTGATAGCCGGTGAACACGGTGACCAGCTTGTCCGTGCCGTCCATGGCCGCCTCGAAGGTGCCGCGCTGCATCTTCATGATCTGCGCAAGCGCAGGCACGCCGGTGTCTTCGGCCTTCTTGAAGCCGAATTTTTCGTGCCGTGGGTCGGACAGGATGACCGAGGTGTCCTCCAGCAGCATGACGTAGCCGGTTTTGCCGATGCGCAGGTTGGAGGTGACCTTGGTCAGGGTGGAAAGGTTGATGTCCACGCCCATGACCCCCACGATGTCGCCCGAGCCGGTACGCACCTTGCTCATGACGCTGGCCACCGGGTAGCCGGTGGTGGACATGTAGGCCTTGCTGATCAGCGTGTTGCCCGAGTCGGCCATGGCTTCCTTGTACCACGGGCGCTTGCGCGGGTCGTAGCCTGCGGGCACGCCGGAACCGTCGATATGGCTGAGAAAGCCGCTGTCCTGATAGCCGATGAAGATTTCATCGTACCAGTTGTTGGCCTTGCCCATCAGGGTGAACACCTTGGCCAGCGCCTGTTCCTCTGCCGTCAGCGAGGCGTGGTGCAGTTTGTTGTCCTGCTTGGTGTCGGCGTACGAGGCCACCTGCCCCTTGGCGTCCACCACGCGGGGCAGCGAGGCCAGGTAGACCACGTTGCGCTGGGCCGCTTCGAAGAAGGTGGTGACGAAGTCGTTCACCCGTTCCAACTGGGCGCCGGACGAATCCTCGAAGTCGCGTAGCGAGGCACGCCGGATTTCGATGGACACCACGGCGGAAACGCTGCCGATGGCGACGACGATGGACAGGAGAAAGGCGATGATCAGCTTGCTGCGGATGGTCAAAGACATGTTGCCCCCCAAGGCGACTGGCTGTTTACGGTTTGCCCGCCGTGAACCCTTCCGTCGCGTGGCGCGGGATTGCGTGAGTGTGTGCCCGCTGCGACCTGCGGATGGCTCCCCAGCTGCATCCGCGTGCCGCGCGGTTTTCATGCCCACATTCGTGATGATTGGCAAGGCGCGGGTTGCACCGCATGATGCAAGACCTGATGGCGACACCACACTCCGCGATGGTGACGGTTGTGTTGCGGTATGGCGGCAGTGCATCATTGTGCGCATTTTCGCACGCTCCGAGCCGGTTGCGGTACCGCTGCATCCCCCGGTACTGCGACCCGACGGCGACCTGTTGCGCGCCGCACGGCGACACTATATTGTCCGCGGCCGACAAGGTGGAACCTGCCACGAACCTGGAGGAAACGATGATCATCGGCACGCTGGACACGTGGATGCGCTACGACCTTGGCCCGGCATGGCGGGCGGCCTTCGCCTTTCTGGCGAACCTTGCCCCCGATGCGGCCACCGGCCGCCACCCCGTGCCCTGCGCCGATGCACCGGAAGGCAGCGTGTACGTGGAGGTGGGGCGCTACGACACCAGGCCAGAGGGTAGCGGGCGGCTGGAGGCCCACCGCAGGCATATTGACATCCAGTACGTTCTTTCGGGTATGGAATGGTTGGACTGGACGCCACTGCCCGGTCTGGGTGCCCAGGGACCATATGTCGATGACAGGGACGTGCGGTTCTTTTCCGTGACGGGGCACCCCTGTACCCGCGTGCTGCTGCAACCCGGCACCTTCGCGGCGCTGTTTCCGGAAGACGCGCACATGCCCGGCATCGCCGTGCAGGGTGCCCCGCCCGCCATGGTCAAGGCGGTGGCCAAGGTGAGGGTGGACGCGCTGAGGGTGGCGGGCATACCGCCGCGAGGACTGGACGGGTAGCAGGAGCCGGATGCGCCGGGCCAGCGGGCGGGAGCAACGGAATCAACGAAATCGGCTGAGCCGGCAGGGGATTGCGGACCCTTGACGGCTGATGGAGGCAGGCCGGATGCGCGCGGGCACCACCCGCGCCCATGGGGGGCGGACCTGGCACTGACAGGGAGCGGATCGGGACAACCAGGAGGTCTCATGGATATTTTCGATCAGGCCCAGGAACTGGAGCGGCTGGAACGCGAAGCCGCCTTGTCCCGTGCGCGGAATGCCTCCGCGCAGGGGCGCGAGGGGCCCGAATGGATCGACGGCGTTGCCTGCTGCCGCGAGTGCGGCGAACCCATTCCCCCCGCCCGGCTGGCCGCCGTGCCGGGGGT
This sequence comes from Nitratidesulfovibrio sp., assembly GCF_040373385.1. NCBI lineage: Bacteria > Pseudomonadati > Thermodesulfobacteriota > Desulfovibrionia > Desulfovibrionales > Desulfovibrionaceae > Nitratidesulfovibrio > Nitratidesulfovibrio sp. Next base: position 47,469 of record NZ_JBDXXH010000002.1, read on the forward strand.
GGGGCTGTGCAAGGCCTGCCAGGAAGAGATGGAAGGGGGCAGTTAGCCCATTACCCGGTCACCCCCCCCCGACGAGTACCGAACGGCCCGCAAGCATGTGCTCGCGGGCCGTTCCGCGTGGTGATGGCGAAGGCCGTCGCGGCTGTGTTCCCGCCCGTATCAAGCAGTATCATCCAGCCCGCACGGACAGCTCGACATCTCCAGTGAACGGAATGGACATGTACCCGTGTGCGGGCGAACGCACCCGCGCCAGATAGTCCGGGCTGTACCCGGCGTTGTCGGCGATGATGATCGCGCCGGGCCGCAGATGCGGTTCGACCAGTTCCAGGATTTCGGGGTAGAGGGCCTTGGCTCCGTCCAGCAACAGCATGTCCACGGAATCGGGAAGTCCGCAAGCAAGGGTGTGCAGCGCATCCCCCTGGCGGATATCCACCAGGTCCGCGAGGCCGCCGCAGGACAGGTTGTCCCTGGCCCGCGCCACCTTGGACGGTTCGAACTCGCTGGTGATCAGGCGGCCGCCACCGTTGTCGCGCAGCGCCGCTGCAAGGTGCAGGGTGGAGATGCCGAACGAGGTGCCGAATTCCACGATGGACCGCGCCCGGCAGCCGCGCGCCAGCATGTAGAGCAGGGCGCCCGTCTCGCGCGTGACGGCCAGCGGCATGTCCTTGAGCTGTCCGTAGAAGTCGAGGTAGCCGGTTCTGCTGCGCAGACGGCGCTCGCACTCCTCGTCGGAAAGGGCAGCCATGGCCGGGTTTGCCTGGAGCGACGATTCGTCGTCCTCGCGGAACAGGCGCTCCAGCAGCGGGGCAAGGGGTGGGGCGGCCAGGGTTGTCCGGATGGGGCAGGGGGGCGATTGGGGCGATGTGGTCATGGGGGCTCCGGTTGCAGGTTGCATGTCTTTGGGCACCGGAGTAAAATACGAATGATTGGTCGCATTCACAATTCGCATTGCGGAAGGTCCCATGCCGGAACGTCAGAAAAGCACGATCACTCCGAGAAAACAGCCGAAGCAGGTCAGGTCGTCGGAACTTGTCGGCGCCATTCTGACCGCAGCAGCTCAGGTTTTGGCCCAGGAAGGGGCGCACCGCTTCACCACCGCCCGCGTGGCCGAGCGGGCCGGGGTGAGCGTGGGGTCGCTGTACCAGTATTTTCCCAACAAGGCGGCCATCCTGTTCCGCCTGCAACGCGACGAGTGGCGGCAGACCGCGGACGTTCTGCGCGGCATCCTGGAGGAAGTGGGCACACCACCACTGGAGCGGTTGCGAGCGCTCGTCCATGCCTTCATCCGTTCCGAATGCGACGAGGCGGCCATGCGCCTCGCGCTCAGCGATGCAGCCCCCCTGTATCGCAACGAGCCGGAGGCACGGACGGCGAAAGCATCGGCCAGCGTGACCATTCAGTCCTTCATGCGCGAGGTCCTGCCCACGGCCACCGACGCCACCCGGACACTGGCCGGAGAACTGGTCACTGCAACGCTCGCCGCCGCTGGCAAGCGTTTTTCGGAAACACCCCGCACACCGGAAGAGGTGGCGGCCTTTGCCGACGGCATGGCCGACATGTTCTGCATCTACCTTCGTGAATTGGGGTACGGCTCGGAAAGCGGGCGCGGGGAGTGACCGGCTGCGACGCGCACCGCGCCCCAACGCAAGAGGGGGGTGCATGCCACGGCATGCACCCCCCTCTTGCGTTGAAAAAGGAAGGTTCGGCCAAGGGCAGCCCTAGTCGGCGATGCCCAGCAATTCCAGTATCAGGAAGCTGATGGAGGCCATGGTGGCGGCGGCGGGAATGGTGAGTATCCACGCCACCACCAGGTTGCCGGCAATGCCCCAGCGCACGGCGGACAGGCGCTTGGTGGACCCCACGCCGAACACGCAGGCGGTGATGGTGTGGGTGGTGGAAATGGGCGCGCCCATCAGCGAAGCCCCGGTGATGACCATGGCGGCGGACGTTTCCGCCGCGAAGCCGTGCACCGGCTCCAGCTTGAAGATGCGGTGCCCCATGGTCTTCACGATCTTCCAGCCGCCAAGGGCGGTGCCCATGGCCATGGCCAGCGCACACGACAGTTTGACCCACAGCGGCACGTGGATGGTGTCGATCTGGTGAAACAGGAACAGGGCCAGGGTGATGACGCCCATGGTCTTCTGCGCGTCGTTGAGGCCGTGGCTGGTGGCCATGAACGCGGAGGAAACGATCTGCAACTTTTCGAACGACCGCGTCACCGTGCGCCGGTTGGTGCGCCAGAACAGCAGCATCAGCAGCGTCATGCACGCGTAGCTGACGATAAAGCCCGCCATGGGCGAGAGCACCAGCGGCAGCAGGATCTTCTTGACGATGGACATGGCGTTCAGGGTGCTGAACCCCGCGTGGGTGATGGCAGCCCCCATCAGCCCCCCGATGAGCGCATGCGACGACGAGGACGGCAGGCCGTAGTACCAGGTGATCAGGTTCCAGGCGATGGCCCCGATGAGCGCCGCCAGCACCAGGGCCTGGCTGCCCATGACCATGTCGGTGTTCACGATGCCCTGGCCAAGGGTATGCGCCACCTCTTCGCCCAGCATGGCCCCGAAAAGGTTCAGCACGGCGGCCATGGCCACGGCGGTGCGCGGGGAAAGCACCTTGGTGGAGACCACGGTGGCGATGGCGTTGGCGCAGTCGTGCGCCCCGTTGGTGAAGTCGAAGATCAGCGCGACGAGGACGATGACGACGAGCAGCACCGGTATCTCAAGCATTCTTCAGCACCACTTCCTCGATGGCGTCCGCGAGATCGTCCAGGCGTTCCACGGCCAGCTCGATGCGGTCGTACACCTGGGTCCACTTCATGATGTCCACCACGGCGCGCATGTCGAGATTCTCGGTGTCGTGCAACTCGGCAAGGCCGGTGCCCAGCAGCATTTCGCATTCGGTCTTGATGGCCTTCAACTGCTTGACCTGCGCGGCCACGTCGGTCTTGTCCTTCAGGCAACAGATCATTTCGCCGGTGACGGCGGCCATCTCGCGCAGGTTGCGGACCATCTTGCGGGCCGGAAAGCGGATGTAGGTGAACCCGTACAGCCGCGCCCGCGTGGCGATGCCCTTGATGAGATTGATGGAGTCTTCCTGCGCCAGGTTCAGGCGGTAGATGTCCTCGCGGTCGATGGGGGTGATGAAGGTGACCGAGAGCTGGCGCGAGATTTCGCGGCACAGTTCGTCGGCCTCCACCTCGACCATGTTGACGCGCTTGCAGGCGTCGTCAACCTTTCCGAAGTCCTCGAGGATGCAGGTGAGCAAGTCGGCCGCTTCCACCAGCATGGCATTCTGGCGGCCCAGCAGTTCGAAGAAGCGGACGGACTTGGGAAACAGGTTCAAGGCCATGCGGTGGCTCCGGTGTTGTCGTTGTGCTCGTGGGCCCGGTCGGCCCCTGGGTTCGTTTGGTCCTGGCGTGCTGTTTGGGGCCATCGTGAAGATGGTCCGTCATGGGGCAGGCGGTTACGGAAATGCTGCAACCCCGGCTGGTGCCGTACGGTACTGCCCCGTGCGCAAAAAAGGCCGGTCGGGACCGCGGGGATTCTACGCTTCCCCCGGCGTCCGGGCAACCGGCATTGTCATGAATTCGTCACGAAATAACGCGGTTTTGTTACGGAATGGTGACAAGGGTGAATGTTTCGAGAAGTCCTTTTGTGTCAGCATGTTGAGTGTTTGAACAATGGCGATTTCGCCTGTGTGGACCGCGTTTGTGACGGCGTGTTCGTGACGGTCGCCTGGCCTCGAAGGATGGCCGCGCGGCGCAAAAAAACGGGGCGGGGAATTCCCCGCCCCGTCATGGGCGTATTATCCGGGTGGCGACCGCCAGGCCCGTGCGCCACTTTGGGCGCGGGCTGACGGAAAGGCTCGCCGCAAGCGGCGCCTAGCGCTGCATGGCGCGGTATTCGTCCACGGTGACCATGTGCAGGGCCTTGACCGGGCAGGCTTCCACGCAGGCGCCCTGGTCCTTGCCTTCCTTGGCACGCCAGTCGGCGCAAACGTCGCAGCGCACGGCCACTTCGCGGCGGTGCTGCACGGGGTGGGCGGCATCTGCGGTGCCTTCCTCGGGCAGGCCGATGAAGGACAGCTCGATGGCGCCGTACGGGCAGGCCATGACGCACAACTGGCAGGCGGCGCAGTACTGCTGGCGCATCACCACCACGCCGTCCTCCTGGACCAGCGCGTCGGTGGGGCACACGCGGGCGCAGGGCGCGTCGGCGCACTGGCGGCACTGCACGGGCATCTTGACGCTGTCGGTCTTGATGACGTGCACGCGGGGCTGGAAGAGGTTGCGCTTCTTCACAGCCTCCTTGATGGTCATGTTGTTGTGCGAGGCAATGCAGGCAAGTTCGCACTTCTTGCATGCCTTGCACTTGTCTGCTTCCGCGTAGACGACGTACCGCATGAGCGAATTGGTCATGGTGCTATCCTTCCGTGGTTTGCGCCGCTGCCGGAAGGTCGGTGGCATCCGGGCCGGGCACTTCTATGCTTGCGATGTACAGTTCCCTGCCGCCAATCCAGTGCACGGCGTCGTCGCCGCACGAAGGGCAGGAGAATTTCCGTTTCCGGGTTTCCACGTCGCCGCAGGCCGGGCAGACGCCGCGCAGGGGCAGCAGTTGCACGTCCAGCGGCGCGCCCTCGGCGGGCGTCCCTTCGGCCAGCAGTTCGAAACAGGCGGTCAGGGTGCGCGATTCGACGCACGCCAGAAGGCCCACGGCCAGGTTCACCCGGCTGATGCGGGGTGCGCCGTGTCGCGCCGCCTCGTCAGAGACGATGCGCAGGATACCTTCGACAATGGACGATTCGTGCATGACCGCCTGCCTCCGCTATTCCGTATTGTTTCGCGCTGTTAACGTTCGGTGCACGAAATGCACGGGTCGATGGAGTTGACGATGAGCGGCACGTCCGAAACCTTGCAGTCGTGCATCATCACGCCCAGCGCGTCCCAGTTCATGTACGAGGGCACGCGCCACTTCAGGCGGTTGGGCACGTCGGTGCCGTCGGTGCGCAGGAAGTAGATCAGCTCGCCGCGCGGGGCCTCGCTGCGGGCCACGGCCTCGCCCGCCGGAATTTCCGGCAGCCGGGCCACCGTATCGCCGCCGGGCAGGTCGCGGGCGCACTGGCGCACCAGGCTGATGGATTCCAGAGCTTCGCGCAGGCGCACCAGGGCGCGCGAATGCACGTCGCAACCGGGTTCGGTGATCACGTCGAAGGCCAGGCGGGGGTAGGCGGCGTGGGGCACATCCTTGCGGATGTCCACGGCCAGGCCGCTGCCGCGCGCCACGGGGCCGACAACGGCGTATTCCAGCGCGTTTTCGGGCGACAGCACGCCCACACCCACGGTACGCCCGCGCACCATGGAATCGTTGCGGTAGATGTTGTAGATCTCTTCAACGTGCTTCTGCACGCGGTCCAGGTTGCGGGTCAGGAAGGTGAGCAGGTCGGCATCCACGTTGTACTTCACGCCGCCGATGCAGTTGGCGGCGAGGTCCATGCGGTTGCCGTACACCGTTTCCTTGATGTCCTGCATGATCTCGCGCACTTCCATCACGTGCATGAACAACGACTTGAAGCCGATGATATGCGCCAGGATGGCCACGTTGAAGAGGTGCGAGGCGATGCGCTTGATTTCCTCGGCCATGGAGCGCAGGTAGCGGGCCCGTTCGGGCACCACGATGCCCGCCAGGTTTTCCACCGCCATGCAGTAGGTGAAGGGGTGGCTGTTGGAACACAGCGAGCACACCCGCTCGGTGAGCACGATGTTCTGGAACAGGTTGCGCCGCAGGGCCAGCGCCTCCATGCCCCGGTGCACGTGCCCGGCGGTGATGTCCACCTGCTTCACGGTTTCGCCTTCCACGTGCACGCGGAAGTACATGGGTTCTTCCAGCGCAACGTGCAGCGGGCCGATGGGCAGGGTGAAGCCCGCGCGCGGGTCGGTGTTCACGTGGTCGCCACCGTGGTGCTGGTCGTGCGGGGTATGGGTGAGGGTGCTCATGCCTGGGTCTCCTCGTCGGTGACTGTGGCGACGGTGGTGCCCTCGGGCAGCTTCGCCGACATGATGCGCTCCCACAGATCCTGGGTGGAGGCACCGTTCATCATGGTGGAAAGGGGAATCATCTGGCCCATGATGCCCGCGTCCAGCCGTTCGTCCAGGAACAGCCGCCGGGGGTTGGGGTGGCCGGTAACCGCGATGTCGTACATCTCCATGAATTCGCGCTCGTTCCAGTCGGCATTGCGGAACCACGGGGTGATGGACGGCACCTCGGGCTTGCCGGTCACGTCGCCGTTTTCATCAGCGTCATCTGCGGGTGGCATGACCAGCGGCACGGTGACCGTAAGGGTCAGGCCGTCCAGGTCGAAGTGGTAGGCGATGGCGCGCTGCGGGTTGGCCGGATCGCGCTCCGGGTCGTAGGCGGTCATGGTGCACAGGCGCAGGCGGCAGCGGGCCATGGCCGGGGCCAGCTCCGCAAGGCGCGGGGCGTTGTCCAGCATGATCCAGCCGTAGATGTTGCCGTGGGCGTCCTCGGTCCAGGATATGTCTGCGCCTGCCGCGTCGGGCAGCCGCTGGTCCAGCAGTGCCTTAGCTTGCAGTTGCGCGGGGCGTGTCAGCATCGGTGCGTCCTCCGTCAGTGGGGGCGGGGGGAGTTTCGGCGGTCTGGTCGTTCTGGTCATTCCGGGCGGCCTTGGCCGACGGGCGGGACCCGTTGCCGTTGCCCGTGTCCGCAGGGGCGGCGCCATCGGCATCCGCGTGCGCGGTCAGCGAGGCGGCGCGGGTGGCGGCGGCAACCTGGCGGCACTTGGGGCACATGCGCAGCAGCGCAGGGAAGTCCAGGTCCTGGGCGTGGTTGGCGTACACGCGGGTGGCAAGGTCCGGCGGCAGCATGCGGATGTGCGCATCGCAGCCGGTGCAGCGCAGATAGGGCACGAAATGGTGCTCCGCCCAGTCGTACTTGCGTTCCTGCAGGTGCGCGTTGTGCCAGTCGTTGGTCATGGTGATGGCCCCGGTGGGGCAGTAGTGGCGGCACAGCCCGCACAGGGCGCAGGTGTTGTGCCACACCGTGAAGTCGTAGCCGCTGCGGTCCTCGCGCGGCTCGATGCGGATGGCCCCGCCAGCGCACACGTGGCGGCAGATGGCACAGCCCACGCACTTGGCGGGGTCCATGGTCACCTTGCCGCGAAAGCGGCTGGGGGTATGCGTCTCGGCAAAGGGGAAGGGGTCGGTGGACGGCCCCTGGGCCACGTTGCGGGCGAGTATCTTCAGGAATCCCAACATGGCTTACTCCTGCAATCCGAGGCGGGCCATCCACACGTCGCGGGCCTTGATCACGCCTTCGATGATGGCCTGCGGGCGCGGCGGGCAGCCGGGCACGTTGACGTCCACGGGGATGTAGCGGTCGATGGGCCCCTCGATGGAGTACCCGTCGCGGAACACGCCGCCGCTTACCGGACAGATGCCCACGGCCACGGTGACCTTGGGTTCGGGAATTTCGTCCCACACGCGCAGCACCTTGTCCTTCACGCGGGCCGTCAGCGGCCCGGTGATCAGCACGATGTCCGCGTGGCGGGGGCTGCCGCAGTACTTGCAGCCCAGGCGTTCCACGTCATAGCGGGGGATGCAGGCGGTGGTGGCCAGTTCCACGTCGCAGCCGTTGCACGAGCCCGCATTGATCCGGTACAGCCACGGCGACCGCACGGAGAGCTTTTTCAGGAAGTTCATATAGTTTCCTCTCCGTCTACATACCGCGCCATGCCAGCACCAGACTCGCCAGAGCCAGCACCGAGGGGTACTTGAGGTAGAAGGTGAAGGCCTGGTCCACGCGGAAGCGCCCAGTGGCCGACTTGACCAGCGTCAGCGAAACGACCATCAGCGCCGCGCACTTCAGCACGAACCACGGAATGTTCGCCAGGACGCCGCCGGGAACCGTGCCCGGCAGGAACAGCGCCACGCCAAGGCCCAGCACCACCACGGTCTTCAGCGCCGAGGCGATGTGGAAGAACGCCAGCGCCGGGCCGGAGTATTCCAGCAGGGGTCCTTCGATGATTTCCGTTTCGGCCTCGGGCACGTCGAAAGGCACGGTGCCCATGGTGCCGGGCAGGAACAGCAGGTAGGCCAGCAGGGCCGGAATCATCACCGGGTCGAAGGCCAATTGGCCGTTGGCCAGCTGGTAGTCCACGATGCTGGCCAGCGAGAACTCGGCCCCGCTGCCCGTGGCCATGCCCACCTTCATGGCCACCGCCAGCATGACGGCCAGCAGCGGCATTTCGTAGGCGAACATCAGCGTCATCTCGCGCGAGAAGCCCATGGCCCCGAACGGCGAGCTGGAGGCGGAACCGCCAACCATCAGCGCGATGGCGGGCAGCGGCAGCAGGTAGAAGATCACCAGCAGGTCGCCCATGGCGGGCAGGCCGCCGCTGACGCCCGGCACGGGCAGCAGCGCGGCGCACACCGCCATGCCGGTCAGGCCCAGCAGCGGGGCCAGCAGGAAGGCGGCCCGGTTGGCGGAGGCGGGCATGATCGTTTCCTTGGTGAACAGCTTGGCGATGTCCAGATAGGGCTGGATCAGGGGCGGGCCAACGCGGCGCTGCAAGCGCGCCTCGATGCGCCGGTCAAGCCCCTTCAGGAACAGGCCCACCGCAAGGGCGAACAACCCGCCTGGGAACACCAGCAGGCCAAGCAGGCCAAGGCCGGTCTGCGTGATCAGCTGGGTGAAGAGTTCGGTGGCGTAGGACATGGTCTACCTCCGCTTCAGGGCGGGCACGGCCGCCTGGGCCAGCTGCCGCAGCAGGGCCAGGGGAGCGCCGTAGATGTCCTGCGGGGCGAGGCGGGCCTCGTCGGCCGTCATGGCCACGCCGCAGGTGTGAATGTCGGTGGTGCGCACGGTGCCGATGAGCCGGTGCAGGAGGGTACGCCCGCCGAAGAAGGCAACCGCCAGCAGCACGGCCAGGGCGGTGGCGTTGAACGCCCCCGCGCCGGAAGCCACGCCCCACGGCGCCACCGCCAGCCCCGCGAAGCCCAGTTCGCGGCCCATCATGTCGATGGCCAGCAGGGGCAGGCCGGGGAACACGCCGGTGATGATGCACCCGGCGGCCAGGATGCCCATGGGCACCAGCATGATGCGCGGGGCTTCCTGCACGTGGGCCAGCTTCGGCGAGGGACGGCCCAGGAAGGCCGAGTGCAGGAACTTGGCGAAGTAGGCCAGGGTCAGCACGCTGCCAGCCAGCGAGAGCAGGGCCAGCGCCACTTCGCCCTCGGCCATCAGCGCGTGGTAGAGAATCCACTTGGAGGCAAAGCCGTTGGTGGGCGGCACGCCGACCACCGAAAGCGCCCCGATGGCGAACATGGTCAGGGTGACGGGCATGCGCTGCCCGATGCCGCCCAGTTCGTCCAGCGAGTGCTTGTGGGTGCACAGGATGAGCGACCCGGCCACAAGGAACAGCAGGTCCTTGAACAGCACGTGGTTGACCAGGTGCAGCATGCCACCGGCCATGCCCAGCGGCGTGCCCAGGGCCACGCCCACCACCATGTAGCCCAACTGGCTGACGGTGGAGTAGATGAGCACCAGCTTGAGGTCCGACTGCATCACGGCCAGCAGGGCGGCCATGACGATGGTGATGCCGCCCACCCAGGCGATGGCGTACATCACCTGCGGCTGGCCCCACTGGGCGGCCAGACCGGTGAAGAAGCCCGCACCGCCCAGCACGAAGAACAGCTTGGCGAGGCCGAACAGGGCGCTCTTCAGCAGCACCGACGAGATGTAGCCGGAAACCGGCGTGGGGGCCGTTGCCGGGTGCATCTGCACGTCGATGCGGAAGGGCAGCTGCGCCGCCTTCATGGTGAAGCCGATGGCCATCAGGGCCACGGCCGTGGCGGCAAGGGCCACCGGCATGGTCGGCAGGGCCGAACGCACCGCGCCGAAGCTGGGGTCGCCCGCCATGGCGGACAGCATGACCACCCCCAGGAACAGGAAGGCCGCGCCCAGCACGTTGAAGAAGAAGTACTTGAAGCCCTCGCGCAGCGCGGCGGGGTTTTCCTCATGCACGATGACGAAGTACAGGCTCCACGAGCTCATGATCTCCCAGAAGGTGAAGAAGCCGAACAGGTCGTTGCTTGCGGCAACGCCCATCAGCCCGCCCACCATGAACAGGAAGAACGTGTAGAAGCGCCACTGGGTGTGGCTGTGCTCCATGTAGCCCACGGCGTAGAACATGTTCAGGCAGCCGATGACCGGCACGATGAGGGCGAAGGCAAAGGACAGGGAATCCAGCCCGCGCCCGAACACCACCACCGCGATGGCCGCCACGGCCAGGATGATGGCGGTGGCCAGGCCCGCCGCCTTGCGGTCGCGCCGCAGCAGGAAGGGCACCACGGCACCCAGCATGGGGATGAGCACGAAGGGATGCCAGGTCACCGCCAGCATGGGCAGGGTCTGGGCGTCCAGCTTGCCCGCGCCCGCCAGCATGTCGGCCACGGGGGTGACCAGCGACAGGCCCAGCTGCGGCAGCACGCCCAGCACCAGGCACAGCGCCGCCAGCACGCCGGTGGCCACGCGCATGGAGGCCGGGGCCTCCTGCACCATGGGGCCGGTGTAGGGCTGGAAGACCAGCGTGCGCACGATGCGCATGTAGTAGACACACCCGGCAAGGCTGCCCAGCAGCAGCACGGCGGCCACGGCGGGGTGCCCTGCGGCCACCAGCGCTTGCAGCATCAGGTACTTGCCGACAAAGCCGTTGAACGGCGGCAGGCCCATGATGGAGATGAGGCCGACCACCATGCACCCGGAGGTGAAGGGCATGACCCGGGCCATGCCCGCAAGGTCCGCCAGCTTCTTGCTGCCCGCGCGCAGGATGAGACCGCCCGCGCAGAGGAACAGCAGGTTCTTCATGATGGCATGGTTCAGCACGTGCAGCAGCGAGCCGGTGGTGGCCAGCCAGGTGCCGAGGCCGATGACCATGAATATCTCACCCACCTGGCCCATGGTCGAGTAGGCCAGCAGGCGCTTCAGGTCGTCCTGCTTCAGGGCCATCAGTTCGCCGTAGAGCATGGTGGCCGTGCCGAGCACGGTGACCAGCAGGCCCATGGAGCTGAAGCCCCCGGCGGATTCCCCGGCCTTCAGCAGCACGGCGGAGCCGAACACCGCCAGCATCAGCCGCACGGTGCCGTACACGCCGGTCTTGGTCAGGATGCCCGACAGCGGGCCGGAAATGGATGAAGGCGCGGCGGGGTGCGCGTCGGGCAGCCAGCCGTGGCCGGGCACCAGGCCCGCCTTGACCGCAAAGCCGATGAAAGCCAGCACCACAGCTCCCTTCACCACGGGGGCGGGCAGGGTGGCGGCAAGACCGGCCAGGGCCGCGAAATCAAGGGTGCCCGCCTGGGCGGACAGCAGCATGAAGCCGGGCAGCATGGCGCAGGCACCGGCAACGCACATCACGAAGTACTTCACGGCGGCGTGGAACGCCTTGTCCGTGGCCTCGTGGGCCACCAGGAAGTACGACGAGAAGGTCATCAGTTCCCAGAACACGTAGAAGCCGCCGAAGTCGCGCGCAAGGGCCAGGCCCGAGAGCGAACCGCATAGCAACAGCAGGAAGAACCAGTAGCCACCCGCGCGGCGGTCGTGGTGGATGTACCCCACCGAGTACACCGCCACCACCAGGCCGATGCCCGCGATGATTACGCCGAACAGGCGGGACAACGGGTCGATGGCGGTGTCGGTCCAGGTGAGCGCCAGCGAGGCGGCCACCAGGGCCACGCCGGCCAGGGCGCGGGCGCGAGCGGAGGCAAGGCCGATACACCACACGGCAAAGGCGCCCGCGTAAGGTACGAGGGCGGCCGGGTGCCAGTGCGCGCCGAAGGCGGGCAGCGCGTCGTGCGCCACGCCAAGGGCATCGGCCACCTGCGCGGTGACGGTATGCCCGGCAAGGCCGAACGCGGCGATGAGGGCCGCAAAAAGCCCCGCCAGCACGTGGAACGTGAAGGTCGGGGCGTGGGGAACGTGGGCGGATTCGCGCCACTGGCCGGATTCAAGACAGATGGCCTGCACCGATAGCACGGTGGCGGCAGCCAGGGCCATGCCCGCGAAGGCCACGGCGGCGGCAAAGCCCCAGTGCCCGGCGGCAAAGGCGGCGTGCAGGATGAAGGCCCGCCCGTCCGGCACGAGGAACACGGAAAGGCCCATGCCCGCGAACATGGCAAACCCGAAGAACAGCCCCGTCAGGGGCAGCGCCGCGCGAATGCCGCGCAGGTCATCCAGCCGGGCCGACCCCGCCGTGCGGGCAAGTCGGGCAAGGGTGAGCAGCGCAAGACACCGCGCCGCCATCTGATAGATGAATTGGGTGGTTGCCCCGACCAGCCCGGCACCATCGCCAAGGCCAAGGCCGAGAAGCGTGAGGCCGATGTCGGAAAGGCACATCAGGCCCAGCATGGTGAAGGGGCGTCGGCGTGCCGCTAGGGCCGACACGGCGCCGCCGAGCAGCAGCAGTGCCCCCAGCATGGCCAGGAACGGCAGTTCGGCGACAGGCGGAGCGGTGGTCATGCGAGTCTCCGTCGTTGAGCGTGTATGGTGCAAATTGGTTAAACAACCAATTCGTGAGTCCACCTTATTTTGACTGGAGACTTCTTTCAACCCCCATGATTGTGAACGAGTGGTACAAAACAGGATGTGGCAGAGAAAAAAGCGTGTCGACGCCAGTGTTTGACCGCGCGACCAATTTTTTCATCCGCAGGAAAAAATTTTCGAAAGTTGATCGGATCATGCTGCAAGTACAAAAGATTTGCCCAGGAAGACGTCAGCCGACTGATCTAATGCGGCAAAAGGCATGAGACGTCTTGTGAAATGAGTGACGATTCACAATTGTTTGTGTGAGTAAACACTACAGGTTCAGATTGCGTGCGGTAGCAGTCCGGATTCGGGACGCAAGGGTGGACATGGTGGTGCCGGGTGGCGGGCACCCATGCGGTACCATGGGCGTGAGGGCGTGATGTGGCTCGCAGTGGCGTTGCAGGGCACGGACGTGGCCGCGCCAGTGTGTACCCACCGCGTCTTTTCGCCGCAGGGCAGTTTATCGTGTGTCGCGACCTGGCCGTGCGCTCGGCCGTGGCCCGGTGCTGCGGCAAATGCAGGAGAGTGGGGAGTGCGCCGCATGATGCGCCAGGGTTTGCGTCCCGATGGTCCCTTTCCCGTGGGCTTTCGCCCGAAGGCGCAGGAGCGTGCCCCCCCTATGCCCCTCCCGTATGCCCCCCGTATGCCACCGGGTGTCCGGCTTGCCACCGCGTTGCGGCGGGCGTACCCATGAATCGGGGTGTGCCCGCTGACCGGTTGCGTCCGGGCGTACCCTGCTGCTGGCGGCGCGTACCCCATTTCCGACGTAGCGTCGCCGTCGTCAACCACTACGGGCAGGAGCGCCATGCACTACGACATCGTCTTTCATTTCGATAACGGCCCTGCGGAACTGAACATCGCCATCAGCAACGTGCGCAACTACCACAAGGCGCTGGCGGGCGTGGCCTTCAGCAGCGTGCTGGTGGTCAACGGGCCGGGCATCCGGCTGATGGGTGCGGACGATCCGGATTTTGCCGAGCAACTGCGCGAACTGCGCGCACTGGGGCTGGACATTCGCGTGTGCGCCAACGCCATGCGTCATTTCGGGCTGGACGCCGCGTGGCTGAACCCGGCTTGCACCGTGGTGCCCGCAGGCATCGTGGAACTGGTGGACTTGCAGCGCAAGGGGTATGCCTACGTGAAGCCGTGACCGGCGCAGCTTCGGCATGCGGAGTTCATCAACAGGGACGCAAGGGATTCGCGACAATGACCACGACAGGACAGGGCACGCCCGGCCAGGGGGGCGAGGTGCCGAACGCCGGGCGACAGGCGTCCGGCGGCCTTCCGGCCACGGGAAAACTGGTGGACAGCCACCCGCTGCTGGCCCGGTTGACCGGGCAGGTGGTATGGAATCTGGCGGAAGAGGCGGGTGCGGACGACGACGAATGCGGCCTGTTCATGGACCACTATGCCGCATGGCGTGGTGCCGCGCTGGCCGTGCTGGAACGTCTGCGCGATGCACCGGGCGGCGGTTTGCGCCTGGTGGTGGACGAAGCGGACCGGGGCGGAGCCTGCCCGGAATGCGTGGCCCTGCATGGCGTGGTGCTTCCGGGTACCCATCCGGACCTTGCGGCGTGGCTGCCACCGTTCTCCATTGGCTGCCACTGCCGGGCCGAATACGTGGAGCCTGCGGAAATGGCCGTGGCAGGAGCGCAGATGCCGCCGCCGGGACTGCGGCCACCGGCCCACCGCCTGTGCTGTTCGCGCCGCCCGCTGTCACTGCTGCTGGCCCAGTTGGCCCAGTTGCCAAGGATGGCGCAGTCGCAGGAGCACGAGGGGTAGCACCTCGAAACGCGTCGTGGTCTTGTGCGCATGCAAACAAAAAGGGCTTGCCGATGTTCTCGGCAAGCCCGTTTTTTGCTGGTGGAGACGATGAGGATTGAACTCACGACCTCAGCATTGCGAACGCTGCGCTCTCCCAGTTGAGCTACGTCCCCAGTCAGGAGAAGGCTGTATATACCTGTTGCCGCCCGACTGCAAGAGGCCGGTGCGGAAAAATTTCGGTGGGAACGGGAGAGAATGCGGCGCGGGCGTTGGGGCGGGGCGGTTCTGCGGCGAAGGGCGTGGCGGCGCGGTTGGCGGCAGGGGCCGCACGCGCCGGGCAGGGCCGTGGAGGCTTGCGCGGGCGGTGAGGCTGGCCGCTATTCCAGCCCCAGCGTGTCGAGCAGGGTGCACACCCGGTGACGGTAGGTGTGGCGGGACAGGATGTGCGCCCGCCATGCCGCCACAAGGTCGGCGCGCAGGGCCGGGTCGCGTTCCAGCCGGTGCAGCAGTGTGCCAAGGCCGGGCGCATCGCCCGTTCCGGCTGGCGGCGCAGAGTCGTTGCCGCCGCTGCGGGCCGGGGAAAAGGCGATTTCGCGGCGCAGTTCTTCGGGAAAGATGTCGAGGCCCGGCGTGTCGTCGGTGATGCAGAAGCCCCCTGCCGCCCAGACGTCGAAGTGGCGCTGGGTGAGTCCGGCGGGCAGCAGCAGGCTGGTGATGTTCAGCGACCAGCGGGCTGCACGGTACACGGCGGGCAGGGTGACATAGTAGTCCACCGGGGGGCGCAGGTCGGTGCCCGGCGCCAGCAGCGGCTGCCACCCGTCGTCGCCGTACACGGTCAGGCCTTGCGGGGCGGCGGCATTCAGGCAGCGCACCCGCCGGGCCAGCGCGCATTCCTCGGCCCCCAGCCCCGCCGCGCGCACCGCATTGCCGGGCCACAGGTCCGCGATGCCAAGGCGCGCCGTCCACCAGTGGAAGTCGGGCCGGCAGTGGATGTCGGACCGGTGACCGGGCGCGTCGGACCGGTGACCGGGCGCGCCGGGCCGGTGATCGGGCGCGTCGAGCAGGGCCAGCGCCTCGTTCAGCAGGTCCGGGGCGATACGTTGCCCCGCGAAGAAGCCCCCCTTGCCGGGGAAGGCGGACCGGCCCACGAACACCACGGGATTCAGGGGGGGCATGCCCACCGGAGAAGGCTGGGCCGCCCCGGCGGCTCCGTCATCCCCAGCCAGTTCCGGCCCGAAAAACTCCGGTCCGGTTGCCAGCGGCAGGTGCAGCACCCGCTGCGCCCCGTGGGCGCGCAACAGGGGAATGAACGAGGCGTCGGTGACGCACAGCAGCGCCCCGCGCCACCACGGCCCGCGCAGGGACGAGAGCAGGTGGAAGGGGTTGTCCACGCACCACACGGCCACGTCCACCCCGCAGGCGCGCAGCAAATGGAAGCGTTCGCCCCAGGCGTCAAGGCCCTGTAAATTCACGCTCAGGAGCAGGGCCGGGCGCTGGTCGGCCAGCAGGCGGGGCAGGTCGGCGTGCAGGGTGTCCGGATCGACCCGGCGCGGGGCCAGCCCTTCGGCGGCAAGGGCGGACTCCAGTTCCGGCAGCAGCAGCGAACCTTCCGTGCCGGGCAGCAGCACGGTACGGGACCGGGTGGAACGCGGCCCGGCGTGGCCCGTCACGCCTTCCGGTGACAGTGCCTGTGCGGGTGCCATGCGCACGGCACGCGCCGTACCCAGCAGCGGCCCCCAGAAGGTGGGGAACAGCCGCTCCGCCTCGCGGTAGACCACCACCAGCGCGCGGGACAGTCTTTCGGGCGAAAACGCTTCCGGCCCGGCCAGCGTCCACCCGGCGGGGATGGCCGCGCGCCAGGCGCCGTGCGTTGCCTCTTCCATATAATGGATGAACGCCGGGGATTCGATGACCTGCACGGTCGGTGCGCCCTGCCCGCAGGACGGCGTGTTCCTTGCCCGCAGCCCCGCCAGTGCTCCCTCCACCGCACGCCGTGCCGTGGCCGGGTTCGGCCCCAGGCCCAGCACCACCACTTCGGCGGGGGCCTCGGTCCCCTGTCCGCATGGGGGCAGCACGTCGAAGGTGGCGGGCAGCTTGCCGTCCGGTGCAACATCGTCCGGCAGGGCATCGTCCGGCAGGGTGCGAAGCTGCCCCAGTTCGTTGGGAATGCGCAGTCGGGCGGGGCGGGTCATGTGAGTCCTTGGCGGGCGCGGGGCTTTCGGGTACAAGCGGCCACGGGTGACCACATGAAGACATACCGAGACCACTATTTTCTGAAGGCCAAGCAGGAAAACTATCCCGCGCGGTCGATCTACAAGCTGAAGGAAATCGACAACCGCTTCAAGCTGTTCCGTCAGGGCATGAAGGTGCTGGACCTGGGGGCGGCCCCCGGCTCGTGGTCGCTTGGCGCGGCAGAGCGGGTGGGGCCGAAAGGCCGGGTGCTGGCCTGCGACCTGCAAGCCACCGACACCCAGTTTCCGCCCAACGTCACCTTCATGCAAGAGGACGTGTTCAACCGCTCCGAGGCGTTCGAGGACGCACTGGCGAGCATGGGACCGTTCCATGCCGTGATCAGCGACATGGCCCCGCGCACCACGGGTACCAGGTTCACCGACCAGGCCCGTTCGCTGGAATTGTGCGTCGAGGCCCTTGCGGTGGCGGACCATTGCCTGATAAAGGGCGGCAGTTTCGTGGTCAAGATTTTCATGGGGCCGGACGTCAAGCCACTGGTTGACGCGCTGCGGGCCCGCTTCGAGACCGTGAAGACCTTCAAGCCCAAAAGCTCGCGGGCTGAAAGCAAGGAAACTTTCTACGTCTGCCTCGGCTACCGAGGCGACGGACAGCAGGACTGACGTACGGCGCCGATGGCGCGCGCCGGGCTGGCATTCCGCCCGCCGTGCGCCGCGCCGTGGCGTTTCCGCACACATCTCTTTCGCCGTCATTTCTTTCAGGAGGACGCATGGCCGGACATAGCAAATGGGCCAACATCCAGCACCGCAAGGGGCGTCAGGACGCCAAGCGCGGCAAGCTGTTCACCAAGGCCGCCAAGGAAATCATCATCGCTGCCAAGGGCGGTGGCGACCCGGCCAGCAACGCCCGCCTGCGCGCCGCCATCGCGGCCGCCAAGGCCGTGAACCTGCCCAAGGACAAGATCGACAACGCCATCAAGAAGGGCACCGGTGAACTGGCTGGCGGCGACATTCTTGAAATTTCCTACGAAGGCTACGCCCCCGGCGGCGTGGCCCTGATCGTGGAAGCGGCCACCGACAACCGCAACCGCACCGTGGCCGAAGTGCGCCACATCCTTTCCAAGCACGGCGGCTCCATGGGCGAGGCCGGGTGCGTTGGCTGGATGTTCGAGCGCAAGGGCGTGATCACCCTGGACGGTGGCAAGTACACCGAGGACCAGGTGATGGAAGCCGCGTTGGAAGCGGGCGCCGACGACGTGCGCGACGAGGGCGGCACCTGGGAAATCCACACCGCCGTGGCCGACTTTGCCGCCGTGCGCGATGCACTGGAAGCCGCCGGGATGGAGATGGATTCCGCCGAACTGTCCATGATCCCCCAGAACACGGTGGAAGTGGACGCGGAAACCGGCCGCAAGCTGATGCGCCTGGTGGATGCCCTGGAAGACAACGACGACGTGCAGAACGTGCACGCCAACTTCGACCTGCCCGACGAAGTGCTGGCCGAACTGGAATAGCCGACATATCCCGTACCGGAGCCCGCCTTGCGCGGGCTCCGGCGTTTCCGGCCCGCGCGTGGCGTCCCGTTTCCGGCAGGCATGGCTGGTCTGGCCGTTCTGGCGGTCCGGAATATCCGTTCCGCGCATGCCGTTTTTCCGCACCCCGCCCGCCGCGCCCCCGCGCGTCACCCTGCGTCCCGGCCCCGCCGGAGGCACCATGCCCCCCCGCAAGCCCGCATCGCCCCAGGCAGACATGTCCTCCAGTCCTTCTGGCATCACCGGTGGCATCACTGGCGGCGTCACCGTCATCGGCATCGACCCCGGCTCGCAATGCACCGGCTGGGGGATAGTGCGCGAAGCGTCCGGCGTGCTCACCCTGGTGGACTGCGGGGCCATTCGCCCCAAGGGCGACGACTTTGCCGCGCGGCTGGGCCACCTGTTCCGCGAACTGCACGCCCTGGTGGGCCGCCATGCCCCGGACGAGGCCGCCATCGAGAACGTGCACGCCGCCCGCAACGTGGCCACCGCCCTCAAGCTGGGGCAGGCGCGCGGGGTGGCCGTGGCCGCCTGCGCCGCGCACGGGGTGGTCGTGGCCGACTACCAGCCCACGGAAATCAAGAAGGCCCTGGTGGGCACCGGCGGGGCGGACAAGGAGCAGGTAAGCTTCATGGTGGCACGGGTGCTGGGCGTGAAGGGGGGCTGGGGGCTGGATACCGGCGATGCGCTGGCTGCCGCCGTGTGCCACCTGAATGCCCGCAGGCTGTCCCGGCTGGCCAAGCTGGGCTGACGGGGCACCCCGCCCGCCTGTCGCCTGCGCGCGATGGGAGGGGCCGTGTCTGGTCGCATCCCGCGCCAGACAGTATTCCGGATGCCGGAACGAAGCGGCGCCCTGAAAAAAAAGGCCGTCCGGCGTTACCGGGCGGCCATGTGTTTTTGCTGGGGGAAAGGGGATGGGTGCGGCCCTGACGGTACCGCGTTTTCACGCTGCGTGCGGTCACGCCATGTCGTCAGGGGTTCCCGCTTTCGCCCCCGCTCCCGTTTTCGCTCAAAAACTCGCAGTGTGGCGGTGCCTCGCCGCCCGCCAGGGCGTCGTCCGGCACCTGCGTGGCGCGCACGGTGCGGTTGCGGCCACAGCGCTTGGCCATGTACATGGCGGCGTCCGCCTCGTGCATCCAGCGGCCCGGCTCTATCTCGGGCCGTGCCTCGGCCACGCCCGCGCTGACCGTCATGGGGATGGGGCCATCGGCATGGGGCAGGGGCGTTTCCTCCACCTTGCGGCGCACCCGTTCCAGCAGGGCAACCGCCTCGCCCTCGCCCGTGTCGGGCAGCAGCAGGGCGAATTCCTCGCCGCCCACGCGGGCCAGCAGGTCGGGTTCGCGCAACTGGTTGCGGATGATCTCGGTCACGTGGGCCAGCATGGCGTCGCCCACGCCGTGGCCGTAACGGTCATTCACCGCCTTGAAGTGATCAAGGTCCAGCATGGCCAGGGCCAGCGGGTGCCCGCTGCGCGCGCTGCGGGCCAGTTCCGCGTTCATGGCCTCGTCCAGGCGCCGCCGGTTGAAGCACCCGGTCAGGTGGTCGCGTTCCGCCATGCGCCGCAGTTCCTCGTTCAGGTGGGTGAGGGCCAGGTTGCTGCCCTCGATGATGCGCAACTGCGAGAGGTTGCGCAGGGTGTAGATGATGGCGGAAAGCAGGGTGCCCAGCATGGCAAGCCCGCTCAGCGCCGTGAAGTGGAAGCGCACCTGCCGCCTGTCTTCCAAGGTCAGGGCCTCGCCCACCTCTTCGGCCACGTGCAGCGAAAGGCCGTCCTGGGGCCGGTGGGTTACCCCCAGCAGGGCAGGGCGCGTGGCATCGCCGATGAGTGTCAGGCCGTGCTTTTCGTTGATGCCCCGCACCACGAAGGGGCGCAGCGACAGTTCGGGAAATGCCTCGCGCTTGTAGCGCAGGATGCGCGCCGAAACGGGCATGTCGCGCACCGGGGCATCCGGCAGGGCGTGAAAGATGTGCGCCTTGTCGTTGGCCAGCACCACCACACCCTGTTCATCGGTGATGAAGGCGGCGTCCAGGCGCAGCCGGCGCGAAAGGGTGGGCAGGTCGGTCTTCACGGCCACCACGCCCAGCACCGCGCCGTACTGGCGTACCGGAGAGGCAAAGAAGAACCCCGGTATGCTGGACATGCGCCCCACGGCGAACTGGCGGCCGCGCTCGCCGGACATGGCGGCGATGAAGTAGGCGCGGTCGGCGTAGTTGGTGCCCAGCAGGCTCTCTGCCGCTTCGTAGTTGCTGGTGGCGATGCACGTGCCGGAATGGTCCATAAGCCAGGCGATGTGCAGGCCCATGGTTTCGGCAAAGGTCTTCAGGAAGGCGTTGAGGGGGGCGCGCCGTGCGGCGGGGGTGTGGGCCGGGGTGGGTGGCGGAGCCGCTTCGGGGCGGGGGGCCACCTCGTCGCGTATCCGGTCGTCCAGGGCCAGCAGGTCCGGCAGGCGGCGCAGCCCGGCAAAGGCCAGCTCGAATTCGTCGTTCACCGTGCGCTGGCGCAGGGTCAGCCGCACCCGGGCCTCGGCCACCATGTCGTCCAGGGCGTGGGCCGCCCACATGTCCGCGTACCTGTCGGCCGCATAGAGCACGCAGGGCAGCAGCAGCAGCAGCGTCAGCAGCAGCAAGCGGATGGGGGTGTGTTCCGCGTGTTGGCGGAACCGCGTAAAGGGCGAGAACGGGCGGGCAGGCAAGGGCATGAAGGCTGCTCCGGGCGGGTTTCCCTGATGCGGGGTGGGGGGGATGTTACGGGATTTTCCGTTCCCCACCAAGGGCATTATCTGGGAAAGGCGGGTTTTTCGGCGGGCGCGGGCGGCAGGACCGTGCGGCGCGCCCGTCTTCCGGCCCGGTCGCTTTTTGTGTAGGGTGCCCGCGAGAGGTGGAACCATGATCGCGTATGTCGAAGGCCGCGTTGCCGAAATCTCGGGCAATGCCTGCGTGGTGGTGACGGAAGGGGGCGTGGGGTACGAAGTGCATCTGCCCGCGCACACCCTGTCGCGCCTGCCGGAACGGGGCGGGCAGGTGGCCTTTCACGTGCGGACGGAGGTGCGCGAGGACGCCCTGGAACTGTTCGGCTTCTCCACCTGGGACGAGCGGCAGACCTTCATGGTGCTCACCACCATCAGCAAGGTGGGGGCGCGCACGGCCCTGGCCATCCTTTCGCAGTTCCGCCCCGACGATCTGCGCCGCCTGGTGGTGGAGGACGACGTACTGGCGCTGACGCGGGTGTCCGGCATCGGCAAGAAGACCGCGCAGCACATCTTTCTGGAACTGAAGTACAAACTGAAGGTCGAGGACCTGCCCGCAGGCATGGTGCTGGCGGGCGGCACCGCGCCGGGCGGGGTGTTCCGCGACGCGCTGGCCGGGCTCGGCAACCTTGGGTACCTCGAGGACGAGGCTGCCCCGGTGCTGAAGGACGCGCTGAAGGCCGAACCCGACCTTGACGTGGCCGGTGCGCTGCGCGCCGCACTGAAGGCCTTGGCGAGGGGACGCTGATGACGGCGGAGTGCAAGGGACCGGATGGAGAGGGCGCAGGTAGCAGCGCATCCATCTGCCCATCCATCTGCATGGACGAGAACGTGCGGCCGCGCAGCCTGGACGACTTCATCGGGCAGAACGAGTTGCGGGCCAACCTCAAGGTTTTCGTGGCGGCGGCGCTGGAACGTGGCCAGGCCATGGACCATCTGCTGTTCTACGGCAACCCCGGCCTCGGCAAGACCACCCTGGCCCAGATCATCGCGGCGGAACTGGGGGTGAACCTGGTGTCCACCTCGGGCCCGGTGCTTGAGCGCAGCGGCGACCTTGCGGCCATCCTGACCAACCTCGGGCGGCATGACATCTTGTTTGTGGATGAAATCCACCGCATGCCCGTGGCGGTCGAGGAAGTGCTGTACCCCGCGCTGGAGGACTTCAAGCTCGATCTGGTCATCGGCCAGGGGCCGGGGGCGCGCACGGTGAAGATCGACCTCGAGCCGTTCACCCTGGTGGGGGCCACCACCCGCATCGGCCTGCTGTCGTCGCCCCTGCGCGACCGCTTCGGCATCATCAGCAGGCTGGAATTCTACACGCCCGCCGACCTCGCGCGCATCGTCACGCGCACGGCGCGCATCCTTGGGGCCAACCTGACCTCGGAAGGCGCCGTGGAAATAGGCCGTCGTTCGCGGGGCACCCCGCGCATCGCCAACCGGCTGCTGCGCCGGGTGCGCGATTTTGCCTCGGTGCACGGCAACGGCACCATCACCCCGGAGCAGGCCTCCGCCGCGCTGGGCCGCATGGACGTGGACGAGAGCGGACTGGACCAGATGGACCGCAAGCTGCTGTCCGTGCTCATCGAGCACTTCGGCGGCGGGCCGGTGGGGGTGAAGACCCTGGCCGTGGCCTGTTCCGAAGAGGTGCGCACCATAGAAGACATTTACGAACCGTACCTGATCCAGTGCGGCTTTCTGAAGCGCACGCCGCGTGGCCGCGTGGCCACGGCCAAGGCTTACCGGCACCTGAACCTGCTGGCCTGAGCGCAGATCAAACGGTTTGCCCCGCGCGGCCTTTCCGCCGGGGCCGTGCACGCGGCACCGAGAGGCACGCTACCGTGCGCTACCGTAAGGCGCGGTGCGCCATGGGCGCCATCGTGAACCTGCCGTGCGGTACCATGCAGTGCGGACCGTGCGGGCGATACGGCACGGGGCGCATTGCCGCATCACGTTTCCACCCCTAACCCGGCCTTGTGGCCGGTTACGGAACCTCCATGTCCAAGACGACGCTGCGGGTCGAACTGCTGGCCCATACCCCGGAACCGCTTTCGCTCATCTATGCCGCCTTTCGCCAGTGCTACCATACCGGGTTCGTGGCCGACATGTGGCCGCGCCTGCTGTCCGGCGAGATCGCGCGCGAGAAGCAGGCCCAGTTCGTGGCCTCGGTGATGGAATCCGGCCATGCCAGCCCGGTGGAGCACGTCAGCTTCACCTTCGCGGCGGAAGGGGTGTCCCGCGCGCTGACCCACCAGTTGGTGCGCCACCGCATTGCCTCGTACTCGCAGCAGAGCCAGCGCTACGTGGACGGCAGCAACTTCGACTACGTGCTGCCCCCGGCCATTGCCCGCAACCCGCAGGCCCTGGCCCGCTTCGAGCGGTGCATGGCCGAGATCGGCGATGCCTACCGCGACATCAAGGCCCTGCTGGAGGCCGATGGCCGGGCCGGTGCCAAGTCCAACGAGGATGCCCGCTTCGTGCTGCCCCAGGCGGCGGAGACGCGCATCGTGCTGACCATGAACTGCCGCAGCCTGCTCAACTTCTTCGAGCATCGCTGCTGCCTGCGCGCCCAGTGGGAGATTCGGGCCATGGCCGACGCCATGCTGGACCTGTGCCGTGGCGTGCTGCCCGAACTGTTCGCTGTGGCCGGGGCCAAGTGCGAGCGGTTGGGCTACTGCCCCGAGGGCGAACGGTTCACCTGCGGCCGGTATCCCCTGCGCCAGCCCTGATCGATCGTGCGCAAGCGCACGGGCTGACGGGGCGGGCGGCAGTTGCCCGGTACGCGCAAGGTTCGCTTCTCCGCCTGGCGGGCGGATTCGCACCGTATCGGCGGGCTGCTTCCCAACATTCCGGAAAGAAAGAGTAAATCAGAGGTGCCCGGCGCGTCCGAGGCAGGGTTGTTTCCCGCCGCATGTGCGGGTTGGTGCCCTGCTTTTTGCCAGAACATGGCGCCGCGCGTGCCTGCACGGTGACGCAGCAGGCTTGGCATGTTGCCTTTGTTTCACGCGGCCAATGCCATGATGAAAAAAAATAGATGCACGGGCAATTTTGAGGCGAAAAACAAAAAAGTGCCTGTGGAAAAGTTTTTTCGTTGATGTGGAAAACAAGGTCCCTTGGCTGTGGAAAGTCTTGCCTGCCAAGGTGTGCGCAAAACGGCGGAATGACGCCATTGAGTGGTTAGATTGTGTGATTACAGTGTGTTGTGCAAGAAAAAGTCTTGGGAAACAGGGCGCGTGTTCCGCATGATGACAGGCGCTTTTTCTCCATTGCAACCCAGCCGTGAACTCCGTAAACCAAGCACCATGATTTCAATTTGGGGCCAAATTCAGAATATTCTAGAAAAGAGTCTCAATCCGGGGCTCTTCAAGGTCTGGATCTCACCGTTGGCGGCAGAGATTCAGGACGACGTGCTGCGCCTGGTGGCTCCCAACGAATTCGTTGCGGCCTGGGTCCGCGACCGGCTGCTGGATGACATCGTGCAGGCGGCCACCGCCGTGCTGGGCAGTGCCCCCACCGTGGTGGTGGATGCCGCGCCGCATGGCGCGGGCACCTTGTCGCCGCGCACGGGCCGCGCTGGTGCCTCCGCATCCGGTGCCGCACCGGACGTGGAGGCCGCAGACGGCACGCAGGCCCTGCCTGTGCCCGCAGCCCAGATTTCCCAGGCCGTTCAGGCCGTGGCCGCGCGTTCCGTGTCCGGTATCGCCGCGCGTGCCGCCCACACCGCCCACGCCGCACAACTGGGCCTGCCGCTGGACATACCCGCCCCGAACCGCGCCCTGAACTGGCGCTTTTCATTCGACTCGTTCGTGGTGGGACCCAACAACGAACTGGCCTATGCGGCCTCGCGCGGCATCTGCCGCGAAACCCTTTCCGCCGATACGCTGTTTCTCAGTTCCGGCCCGGGCCTTGGCAAGACGCACCTGATGCAGGCCGTGGGCCGCGCCCTGTGCGACGTGAGCAACCGCGCCACGCCGCGCGTGGAGTACCTGACCGCAGAAGAATTCGCCACCCGGCTCATCGCCGCCCTGAAGGCGCGGGAAGTGGACCGCTTCAAGGCCCGCTACCGTGACGTGGACGTGCTGCTGCTGGAGGACGTGCATTTCCTGCAGGGCAAGGAGCGCATGCAGGACGAGGTGCTGGCCACGGTGAAGGCGTTGAAGTCGCGCGGCAGCCGCGTGGTGCTGTCCAGTTCGTTCGCCGCGCGCGATCTCAAGAATCTCGATACCCAGTTGGTCTCGCGGTTCTGCTCCGGCTTTCTCGCGCACATCGACAAGCCCGGCTTCGAAACGCGCCGCCGCATCCTGTGCGAAAAGGCCCGCCTGCATCAGGTGATGCTGCCTGACAACGTCACCGACCTTCTGGCCGACCACATCCGCACCGACGTGCGCCAGATCGAAAGCTGCCTGCACAACCTGGTGCTGAAGGCCAAGCTGCTGAACCGTCAGATTTCCATGGAGATGGCCTGGGAAGTGCTTGGCCACTACGCCCAGCAGGAAGTGGTCATGGACTTCGAGGGCATTGTGCGCAAGGTGTGCGAAGGCTTCGGCATCTCGCCCAAGCAGCTCAATTCGCGCAGCCGCAAGCGTGAATACGTGGTTGCCCGCAACTCCGTGTTCTACCTGGCCCGCAAGCACACCGACCTTTCGCTGAAGGAAATCGGCGACCGGTTCAGCCGCCGCCACTCCACGGTGCTGAAGGGCATTACCTCCATCGAGCGCGAGATGAGCCGCGAAACGCCGTTGGGCCGCCAGGTGACCAACACGCTGTCGCTCATCGAACGCAACGGCCGAATTACCTACACCTAAACAGGTGGGGGGCCGCAGCGATTGCGGTCGGCAAGGCGCATGCCATCACGGCGGCGCGGGCCTCCCGGTCCGCGCCGCCTTTCGTTTTGGTGCGCTCCTGATTCGACGGATTGACGGGCTGCCCGACCGACCGGACGAGTGCGATTGGCGAGAATGGCCGGATTGACCCACAGGCCCCGCAACCCCATGCGGTCAGCCACGCGGGCGGCGGATGCCATTGGCATAGCGGGCTTTTCATTTACGGCACGCTGGGGTATCGCAATGCTTCCCCCGGCAGTCGAGAGCGCCACTGCAAGGTGCGGGGGCGTGGGAGCACAACAGGAGGAACGGACGATGCAACAACCGCCCTACAAGGAGATCGCGCCACGCCTGGCCGGGCTGCGCGACGCCTGCGGCTTCTCGCAGCAGGAACTGGCGGACAAGGTGGGCGTCACTGCGGACGAGGTGGCCCGCTTCGAAAGCGGCGAGGTGGAGATACCGGTGAGCTTTCTCACCGACGTGGCCCGTGAATGCGGCGTTGACCTGACCGCGCTGATTTCTGGCGGTGACGCCCACCTGCACGGCTACAGCCTGGTGCGCAAGGGCGAGGGCCTTTCGGTGCAGCGCCGCAAGGACTACGACTACTGGAACCTTGCCTCGCGCTTCACCAACCGCCGCATGGAGCCGTTTCTGGTGCGCGTGCCGCCCAAGGAAGAGAAGGACCTGGTGTTCAACTACCACCGGGGCCAGGAATTCATCTACATCCTGGAAGGCCGCCTGGAGATTTGGCTGAACGACGCGCGGCACGTGCTGGGCGCGGGCGACAGCCTGTACTTCAGTTCGCGCATCCCGCACGCCCTGCGCGGCCTTGACGGCGCGGACGCGGTGTTTCTCGACGTAATTAGCTAGGGACCGTCGTACGATGGTCTTTTCGCTTGCTGGCGGCGTCAAACTGCGTCCGGCATTTCGGTCGAATACGAGAAGAGTATACTCCCTCATGCCGGACTTGTTTTCCTTGCCAGCAAACGAAAATCCTCATCGTACGAAGGTCCCTGAGGCACGGTGTCGCGTTAGCGTCGGCGCCAACGTCCCCCATGATTACGCCGCAGGAAAACGCCCCCACCGCCAATAGGGGGGCGCGCCGTACACGCCATCAGTCAACAAGCCCGCAAGGGATTGCTTCGCAGGAATGCACCCATGACCTACACGACAAAATTCACCGCCAGGGATTACAAGGAATTCTGCGCCACGTTTCGCATCGACGCCCCGGAGACCTTCAATTTCGCCTTCGACGTGCTGGACCCCATCGCGGCGTCCGATCCGGGGCGGCTGTGCATCGCCCATGTGGATGATGCGGGCGTGCGGCGCGACTACACCTTTGCCTGGATGGCCGAGGCCTCTGCCAAGCTGGCCAACGCGTTGCGCCTGCAAGGCATCCGCAAGGGCGACCGGGTGATGCTGGTGCTGTACCGGCGCATCGAGTTCTGGGTGTCCATGCTGGCCCTGCACCGCCTTGGCGCGGTGGCCATTCCCGCCCCGGCACAGCTCACCCCCAAGGACATCGTGTTCCGCGTGGAGCGTGCCAAGACCCGGTGCGTCATCGTCGATCACTCCATTACCGACCGCGTTGAGGCCGCCCGGCCAGACTGTCCCGGCCTTGCCGTGTGCGTGCAGGTGGGGGGCGATGGGCTGCCGCGCGGCTGGGTGGACTACGACACCATCTTCACCCCGGCGGAGGCCAAGTTTCCCCGCCCGGAAAGTCCGCTGGAATTCGCGGGCGGCGAAGACCCGTTGCTGATCTTCTTTTCGTCCGGCACCACGGGCATGCCCAAGATGGTGGAGCACGTGCACACCTATCCGCTGGGCCATCTGCTGACCGGCGTGTACTGGCACGACCTGGTACCCGGCGACCTGCACCTGACCCTGGCCGACACCGGCTGGGGCAAGGCGGTGTGGGGCAAGTTCTACGGCCAGTGGATGGCCGGGGCATCGGTGTTCGTGTACGACTTCCGGGGCAAGTTCGAACCGGCGGCCCTGCTGGGCGTGCTGGCCGACCACGCCGTGACCACCTTTTGCGCGCCGCCCACCGTGTACCGCTTTCTGGTGCGGCAGGACCTGTCCGCCTACGACCTGTCGAAGCTGCGCCACTGCACCACGGCGGGCGAACTGCTGAACGACAGCGTGTTCCACGACTGGAAGGCCGCCACCGGCCTTGAAATCCATGAAGGCTACGGCCAGACCGAAACCACCCTGCAAATAGCCACGCTGCCGTGCATGGCGCCCAAGGCCGGTTCCATCGGTCGCCCCATGCCCGGCTGGGACGTGGTGCTGCAAGACGCGGCGGGCAACGTCTGCCCCCCCGGCGAAGAGGGCGAAATCTGCGTGCGCGTGGCCGAGGGGCTGCCCGTGGGGTTGTTCCGGGGCTATCTGGAAGAGCCGGAAAAGACCGCCTCGGTCATGTTCGGCGGTTACTACCACACCGGCGACAAGGCCTGGATGGACGAAGACGGCTACTACTGGTTCCTGGGGCGCGTGGATGACCTGATCAAGAGTTCCGGCTACCGCATCGGACCGTTCGAGGTGGAAAGCGCCCTCGTGGCCCACCCCGCCGTGGTGGAGGCCGCCGTGACCGGCGTGCCCGACCCCCTGCGCGGGCAGGCCGTGAAGGCCACCGTGGTGCTGGCCGCTGGCTACACCGCCTCGCCCGAACTGACCAAGGAGCTTCAGGACCACGTGAAGAAGGTGACCGCGCCGTACAAGTACCCGCGCATCATCGACTACGTGGCCGAGCTGCCCAAGACCATCAGCGGCAAGATCAAGCGCGCCGAAATCCGCGAACGCGACCAGCAGGCCGGTGGGACTTCGGCGTAGGTGGGTGGCTTTTTTGTAAGCCTCCGGCGGGCAGGGGGCTACCGCCCCCTGCACCCCCTTCAAGGTAAAAAAAAGGAACGGGGAGAAGGCGCATCGCCTTCTCCCCGCTTTGCTTTCGTGTAAAGTTTTCTGTGAGTCTCATGGCTGATAGCCATGAGCCAATTTTCTACCCCAATTAAAAAGTTTGGGAGGTAGGGGGTCCGGGGGAAGGAACCTTTTTGCGCTCTGCGGTCGCCATCCGTAAGATTCGCGCGTTGCGTACGATGGCCGTACGGCTCGCAAGCTCGCCAACGGCCACGCTTCGCGCCCTTCGGGTCGATCTTCGCGCTCACCTAACGGCTGCCGCAAAAGGTTCCTTCCCCCCGGTTACTTCTTTGTATTTTCTTCTCTTCTCTACCCTGTCTGGGCCTGCAACTCCGCAAGATGGGTACGGGCGAAGTCGAGGGAGGGATCGATTTCGAGGGCGGCTTCCAGCAGGTGTGCTGCCGTGTCGGCATCGCCGAGGAACTTGTGGCACAGGCCCAGGTTGGCGAGGTCGATGACCGAGCCCTTGTCCAGGCGCAGCACGCTTTCGAAGTTGGCGGCGGCCTTGGCGTAGTCGCCGAGCTTGAAGTGGCACACGCCGCGCAGGTTGAAGTATTCCTTCATTTCCGGGCAGGCGGTCACGGCGCGGTCCAGGCCGGGCAGGGCGGCGGCCCAGTCCTGGGCCAGGGTATGCACGTAGGCGCCGTAGAAGGCGGCAAGGCCACGCGCGTCGGCGTCGGGTTGCAGGGGCTCGCTGGTTTCGAACCAGTGGCGCGCCTCGTCCAGGGCTTCGGCGCGCAAGGCCAGCATGCCCCGGAAGAACGGCACGAAATGCGCCCCGGGGTACAGTTCCGCCAGCACCTCAAGGCCGTGCAGGGCGGTTTCGACATCGGCTTCCTCGCTCAGGATGCGCCCGACGAAGAGGCCGATGGAGGCGTTCTTGTCCCGTTCGCGAAAGCGGAACCCCGGCACGATGTTGTAGTGGGTGGCCACGTCCGCGTCGGGGTTGCGGGTAGAGATGGACAACAGGGTGTAGCCCTGCTGCGCAAGGCCGTCGGACAGGGTGGTGAGCTCGCGCAGGATGTCATCCGACTCCACGCCGGGCAGCGAGGACAGCGGCACCACGGGGCCGCGCCGCAGCCATTCGATGTCTTCCAGCCGTTCGTATTTGGGCAGGCCGGATGCCTCGTAGCAGGCGCCGGTGATGAAGTCGCCCGCGAGCTGGGCGATTTCTGTCAGGGCGCGCACGGCGGCCTTGGCCGGGGTGGCGGCGGTGCCCGCAGTGTACACGATCTCGGAGCGCACCGGGAAGGTGGCCGGGTCCCAGGCCACGGCGCCCACGGTGGGCACGGGCAGGCCCAGCGAAAAGTCCTTCAGCGCCACCTGCACGCCGTGCCGGGCAAAGCGGTCCAGCAGGTCGCGCAGCACGGCATCGTCGATGGAGCCGTCGGGAGAAATGTCGATGGTGGGCAGTTCGGGCATGGTCTGGTCGATGACGCAGCACACGTGGCGCTCCACCAGTTCGCAGGCGCCCTGAAGAATGGATTCCTCTTCGGTGTTGCCCGCCGACGAGCCGTTGAACTCGCCCAGCTTCTTGAACCAGTCCAGCGGCAGCCACACCTCTCGGCCTTCGGTGCCGTCGCGCGGGATGACCGTGGCCGGAAAGAACTTCCAGCGGATCAGGTCCAGGGCGCGCACGGCATCCTGCGGGGCGATGGGGTCGTGTACTGATTTGGCGATTTCCTGCACCGGCAGCAGGGCATCGCCGAAGCGGGCCTGCGCCTCGCTCCAGGTGGCCTCGACCATGCCGGGCATGTCGCGCCAGAAGGTGAAGAAGCTGTAGCGCTCCATCAGCTCCATCAGGGCCGATGCCTCGGCCTGCTCCACGGACGCGCCTTTGCCCATCTGCTTGCGGGTGGGCATGACGCGTTTGGCGTCGGCCCCGCACATGCTGAGAAACACGGGAATGCCCAGCCGGTCCACGTCCACGCGGCGGGTTTCAGCAAGGATGTCCACGTCGAGGCTGGCAAGGCGCTGGCGTACGCGGCGCACGGTTTCCACCGGCGAGGTGGCCTTGTCCTGGTCCTTGGTATAGCCCTTGGGGCAGGGAGAGAGCTTGATCATGCGCTGGTCCGTGAAGGGTCGAGGTTGCGGATGCGAGGCGATTGGTGGCCTGGGCGGCTACGCCGCCTGATGCTTTGGTCGGCAACGCCGCCTGATGCTTTGGTCGGCAACGCCGCCTGATGTTTTGGTCGGCTATGCCGACTGCTGACCTGATCGGCTACGCCGATTGGGCCGGAGCGGCGGGGCTCGCGCCCGTGCGCTTGGGGGTAAGCCGGTGCACCAGGAACAGGCGGCGTTCTTCCTGCCCGTCGTCGCCGGTGGACTTGATGCCCACGGGCTGCTCGGCCACGTCGAAGTCGCGCCCGGCCAGCTTCAGGAAGTGGGCGGCCTTGCGGCGCTTGTCGGTACACAGCATGGCCTGTCCGCCGGGGGCCACGTGGCGGGCAAGGAACTTGGCCAGCGGGCGGTGCAGGTCTTCCAGATACAGGATTTCGGCCCCGGCGATGACGTCGTAGCGGGCGTCGAGACGCGCGGTGGTGATGTCGCAACGGCGCACCTCCACCCGGTCGGCCAGACCGTTGCGCAGCACGTTGATGCGCGCAAAGAGCAGGGCGTCGTCGTTCACGTCGGTGATGGTCACGCGGGCAAAGCCGTAGCGCGCCGCGATAAGCCCGGTAACGCCGCATCCCGCGCCGACTTCCAGCAGGCTCTTGCCTGCCGGGTCCAGCTTGCGCAGAAAGCGCCCCAGCAGGAACGAGGCAGGCCATATCTTGGCCCACAGGGGCAGGTCGCGCAGGGGGTCCTTGATGGCGTTGGTGGCGATGAGCCGGTCGAGGTGGCCGGTCATGTTGCGGATTTGCAGGATTTCCAGCGGCGCGTCATCCACGGTGAGGGTTTCGAACCCCACTTCGTAGCGTTCGCCCGCCTTGGCCAGCAGGCGTTCCAGTTCGGCGGCGTGTGATTCCGCCGTGGGCGCGGATTCGGTGCTATGGGGGGGCAGGGTGCCCGGTTGTTCGGTCATGGGCTGTCCTTTTGTGGGCCGATGGCTGCGGGAGCCGATGTGGGCCAGTTGCCAGGGAATGCGCCGGTTGCCAGGGAATGCGCCGGTTGCCAGGGAATGTGCCGGTTGCCGGGAAATGCGCCGGGCAGGGCGGATGCGAAGGCCGGAAGAACCCGGCGTGCCAGCAGGTACGAGAGGGCTGCGGCGGCGCGTCCGGAGTTCATGCCTCAACCGCGCGGCCAGTGCAAGTTGGGCGACGGTAAGCACGCGCTTTGCGGTTTGCGGCGGCGTAAAGGGGGCGCTGCCGTATGGATGGTCCGGGTGGGAGGGACGGGGGCTGAAGTCGGGTGGGGGGCAGGGCGGAACCCGGTTGCCCGGGCGGGAATGCGAAAGGCGGGCGCGCGGGATTGAAGCCTGACGCCCGGCACAGGGGTCATTCCGTCAGGGCCGGTTCGCCGGACGTTCTGGAAGGCCGTCCGTCATGCGGCTTGAGTCTCTTGCGGGCCTCTATGGCCACCAGCCGCACGAAGCCGCCCTCCACGGACATCACCCGGATATCCCGGCGCAGTTCGCGGTAGCCGTGCTCCTTGTAGAAATCCAGGGCGTTGAGCGAGGCGGTCAGGCGCAGTTCCGGCCAGCCCAGTTCCTCGGCGTGGCGTTCCAGTTCGCGCAGCAGTGCGCTGCCGGTGCCGGGCGGGGCCTGGGGAGCGGCATACAGGTAGGCCACCTCGTCGCCGCGCAGCGCGCCGAAGCCGACCACGCGAGGGGAAGGCACGGTTGCGGGCGGCGCGGCTTTCCGTGGTTCACTGGCTTCCGCCTCTCGTGCGTTCACGGATGCGGCCTCCGGCAGCACCTCAAGGGGGGGGGCGGCCAATGCCTCGGCCACCAGGAACGGATTCATGCCCAGTTCAAGCTCGCGCCGGAACTGCTCCACGTCCCGACCCGCGCACCATGCGGACAGTTGCTCCGCGTCGTAGCAGCACGCCGCCTTGCCGTGGATGGCGGCATGGAACGCGGCGGTGACGGCGGCGGCATCGTCCGGAGTGGCAAGGCGGATGGCAATGCGGGGCATGGGGCGTCCTGCGGCTGGTGGTGATGCTTTCGGCATATGCCGAGTACGGCTGGGGAGCAACCGCTTTGCCAGATTGCGGCAATGGCGTGGCGGCGGTGCAGTGGCGTGAGCGGATGCGGGCAGCGTGGTGACGCGTGCGGGATGGAAGGGGGCCGGGTTGGAGGGCGTTGGATGGAAGGAGGCGGGAGTGGCGTGGCCGGCACCGGATAGGGGAGCGGGGTGGATCAGGGGGCAGGGGCATGGTGCCGTGCCCCGTCATCCGTGGCTGTTCCTGCCGCCGGAAACGACAAAGGCCACCTTGCGGCGGCCTTCCGTGCCCTGGGGGCAAAATTTTGGAGCGGGAGACGGGATTTGAACCCGCGACTTCAACCTTGGCAAGGTTGCACTCTACCACTGAGTTACTCCCGCCCTTTCGGGGCGGCACGCGGGACGGGCGAAACCACTGTTCCCTCGTGCGGAGGGAGAGCTACCCTTTTTGGCCGGGGGTTGTCAACAACAGGATGCCCCTTTTGGGTGTTTTTTCGGAACGCCGTCGCTTTCAGCCTTTTGGGGCGGGCCGTCCGGGCGTGGTCCGTACCGCGAGACGGGTAGCGGCCCGGACCGCCTTGCCTCCGCCGCGCCGCCTTACCCTTGCCGGACCGCTTCCAACAGATACACCGGGTCGATGCTTGTCGTTTGTCCATTGGTGCGCTTCAGACTTCACTATTCGAGCGCGAATTGGTTTATGCGTGATTATTGAATGGCATTTAAAGGTGTCTGTTTGTGTTGCTGTGTGTACTGGAAGATATTCTTGAATGTTACTTTTTTTCAAACCAGCGGAAGGGCCGTGCATAGCTGTTTTCTGGGCTTGAGAGCGCTCCGTTATGCCTCAAGCCATTCCAAATCGTACAAATTCCACTTATTTTTTGAGGGGGCGGCCTCTGTTGAACTCTCACCCTGCCGGGCGTTGACGGGTATGTGTTTAGCTGCTAAACACTTCCCCATGCCACAACATGCAGCCATCGCCGTTCTTTTCGAAAGCCTGGAAAAGACGCTGGTAACCTACTCGGAAATCGAGCGGAAAGCCTACGATTTCGGGGTGGGGATGCCGCTCTATCCGGCAGAGATGCACATGATTTCCAAGGTCCACAAGCTTGGCGGCGCCAGCATAACCGAGTTGGCCCAGCAGACGGGCGTGACCAAGGGGGCCGTGTCCATGCTGGTTTCAAAGCTGGTGCAGAAGGGCCTGCTTGAAAAGAACGTGGACCCGGACAACCGCTCGCGGGTGGTGGTCTGTACCACCGGCGCCGGCGAGCGTGCCAGCGCTAGTCACGAAGCATTCCATGCCCGCCACGACAAGGAATTCCTGGCCTGGCTGGGCACGCTGGATGAGGGCTCGTTCGCCAGCATCAACGAGTTCGGGCGGCGGATGAGCGAGTGGATGCGCGGGTACCTTGACGAATGAGGCGCGTGCAGCGCTTCCACGCCAAGGGGTACGCGGTACCCTTTTTTGTTGGGCAGAGTGTTTAGCTGCTGAACACTTTGGACACCACCAGTCCCGAAGGAACACGGATGATCGATACGACCAGACTCCGCAAACTGTGGCAGTTGCTGCGCCCCATTCGGGGGCGGTTGCTGGCGGCCTGCGCATTGCAAGTGGTGGCGACAACCTGCGGCATGGTTCCGTTCGTGGCCGTGGTGGAGCTTGCACGGTTGCTCGACGGCCCAGGGTTGGACACAACGGAAACATGGGGCATCGCGGCCATGGTGCTGGGGGCGGTGGTCCTGCGTGTGGTGTGCTCGTTTTCCGCAGGCGCATTGACACATTTTGCTGATAACGACTTCCAGTTTCATGTACGCCACCGCATGACGGAAGTGCTGCGCCGGGCGCCGCTCGGCTGGTTTTCGGGGCATGCATCCGGCGCGGTGAAAAAGGCCGTGCAGGACGATGTGGCAGCCATGCACCACATGGTGGCGCACACCTGTCTGGACATCGTGGGGGCGCTGGTGCTGACGGTGCTCATTCTCGGCTACCTGGCGTCGATCCATTGGCCCCTTGCCCTGCTCACCGTCGTGCCGTGCGCCGTCAGCGTGGTCGTGTACCTGCGCCAGATGACGGACTTTTCCCGGCACCTCGACGCCTATAATGCCCATCTCGCCGAGATAAACGCCGCCTCCGTGGAATTCGTCCACGGCATAGAGGTGGTGAAGGTGTTCGGGCGCACGCGGCAAGCCCATGACAGGCTTGCACGGGCGACACGCGCATTCCTTGATGCCTTCGGCACTTGGGTGCGCGGGCTGGTGCGTCTTTCCGCGGCCAACGAGGTGCTGCTTTCGCCGGGGGGGACATTGGCCTGGACGTGCGCGGCAGGGCTTGTGTTCGTGGCGCGCGGCGGGTTGCCGCCCGTGGATATGTTGCCCTTCCTGCTGCTGGGCACCGGGCTTGCCGCCCCCCTCGGCACCCTGACCAGCACCGTGCCCAAGTTGCAGGGGGCGGCGGACGCAGCCGACCGCGTGGCGGCACTGCT
The DNA here is from genome assembly GCF_040373385.1 of Nitratidesulfovibrio sp. NCBI lineage: Bacteria > Pseudomonadati > Thermodesulfobacteriota > Desulfovibrionia > Desulfovibrionales > Desulfovibrionaceae > Nitratidesulfovibrio > Nitratidesulfovibrio sp. The sequence continues at coordinate 82,616 of NZ_JBDXXH010000002.1, forward strand.
GGGGGTTGCGCCCCTGGCCCGTCCGGCCGCACCACGAACGCCACAGGGTTCCCATATCCGCTTCGACGGGGTCAGCTTCAGCTACGACGGCGTGCGCACCGTGCTGCATGACATCACCCTGGACCTGGTGCCCGCCACCATGACCGCGCTGGTCGGGCGTTCCGGATCGGGAAAGTCCACGCTGGCCAACCTGCTGCTGCGTTGCGCGGACCCCGCAGCGGGCCGCATCACGCTGGGCGGCGTGGACCTGCGGGACATGCCCCCCGAGGAACTGGGCCGCTACATCGGCTTCGTGTTTCAGGAGGTGCAACTGCTGCGCGCCTCCATCCGCGACAACATCCGCCTCGCCCGGCCCGACGCACCGCAGGACGAGGTGGAGCGGGTGGCCCGTGCCGCGCACATCCACGATGTCATCGCCGCGCTGCCGTGCGGGTACGACAGCGTGATGGACGAGGACGTCCGCCTTTCCGGAGGCGAGGCCCAGCGCGTGGCCATTGCCCGTGCCCTGCTGGCCGATACCCCGGTGCTGATCCTGGACGAGGCCACCGCCTTCGCCGATCCGGCTTCCGAGGCCGAGGTGCAGCAGGCCCTGGCGACACTCGTCGCCGGGCGTACCCTGCTGGTCATTGCCCACCGGCTGGATACCATCATCGGCGCGCACCGCATCGTGGTCCTGGCTGAAGGGCGTATCGCGGAAGCGGGTACCCATGGGGAATTGCTGGAAAAGGGCGGCGACTATGCCCGGATGTGGGCCGCGCACGTGGGCGCAGAGGCCGGTGGCGATGCCGATGCGCCGCCCGTGCATCGGCGCCGGAGCGCCGCCTTGCCGGATATCGGACCAGACGGGGAGGGCCCCCGCGCTCCCGCGCCCCGACCTGCCGCGATGCAGGAGGTGGAGGCATGATCCGGGTGCTGCGCAGCGTATCGGCGCATGCCGACCGGGATGTGGCGGCCCCCCTGCGTCTCACGGCCATGGCGGCGGTTGTCCAGGGCATCGGCTTTGCCCTGCTGGTGCCGTTCACCTCCGCCCTGCTGCGCGGGCAGGTTGCTGCGGCAGGGTGGTGGCTGGCTGGCATGGTCGGGGTGCTTGGCCTGTACGCGTGGGTGCAGTACCGGGCGCAGTTGGCCTGCTACGCAGGCGGCGAACGGTTGGCCGCCGATCTGTACGAGGCCCTTTCGCGCCATATCGTCCGACTGCCGCTGGGTTGGTTCGGCGGCGAGCGGGTGGGACAGGTCAGCCGCCTCATGAGCAAGGGCGTCATCGACGTCATGGGGGTGCCCGCGCACCTGCTGCGGCCCATCGTCGGCGCCTTCGTCACCCCGGCGACCGTCCTTGTCTGCATGTTCCTGTTCGATTGGCGCGTGGCCCTGGCCGCAGCCGTCGGGGCTCCCTGCCTGTGGGGCGCCTACCGGTATGCGGGCGTGCTGGCCGCCCGGGCCGAGCACGCGGCGGACGCGGCGGGGAGCGAAGCCAACGGGCGGCTGGTGGAATTCGCGCGCATGCAGGCCGTGCTGCGCGCCTATGACAGGGGCGACAAGGGCGCAGCACTGCTGCACACGGCGCTCGAGCGGCAGCATGCCACCGGCCACGCCCTGCTGCGCACCGCCGTCCCCGGCCTGATTCTCTTTTCCGTGGTCCTGCAACTGTGCTTCACGGGCATATTGGGGCAGGGCGTGCTGCTGGTGCGTTCCGGCGCGCTGGGGCTGGCCGAACTGGTGGCGTTGCTGGTGCTGGCGGCCCGGTTCATGGAGCCCATGGTCATCGCCGCCGACCTTGGCGCGTCCGTGCGCATCGCGGGCAACACGTTGCAGCGCATGCGCATGGTGCTGGATACCCCCCCGCTGCCGGAACCCGGCCTGCCGGAGGCCATGGGTGATGATTTCGATATCGCATTCGACGGGGTGCGTTTTGTCTACGGAACCACGCAGGTTCTGCGGGGCGTGACCCTGCACGCGAAATCCCGCGCCGTCACCGCGCTGGTGGGGCCGTCGGGAGCGGGCAAGAGCACGCTGCTCCAGTTGGCGGCCCGGTTCCGCGACGTGGACGCGGGCAACGTGCGGGTGGCCGGGGCGGATGTGCGCAACGTGCCCGCCGATGACCTGATGCGCCGCTTCTCCTTCGTGTTCCAGAGCGTCTATCTGTACGACGCCACCATCGAGGAAAACCTGCGCATCGGCAACGAGCACGCCACCGATGTCCAGTTGGCGGAGGTCATCCGCCGGGCCCGCATCGACGAGATGCTGGAACGCCTGCCCCTGGGCCTGGCCACCCAGGTGGGTGAGGGCGGCACGGCGCTTTCCGGCGGAGAGCGCCAGCGCATCGCCATTGGCCGCGCCATGCTGAAGGACGCCCCCATCCTGCTGCTGGACGAAGCCACGGCGGCGCTGGACCCGGAAAACCAGCGCGCCGTGCAGCAGGCCATCGACAGCCTGCGCGGTACGCGCACCATCGTCGTGATAGCCCACCGGCTCCAGACCATTCGCGATGCCGACCACATCGTGGTGCTGGGCGCGCAGGGAACCGTTGTGGATGCCGGAAGGCACGAGGAACTTCTGGAACGTGGCGGCCTGTACGCCGATTTCTGGCGCAGGCGCGAACAGGCGCAGGGCTGGCGGCTGTAACGGTTGGGTCCGGCCTGCCCCGGCATTCCTGGGGGTTCGGGCAATCGTCCCTTTCTCGCATGGGGCGCAGCCTGCCATTTGCGACTGAAAACAACTCTGATTATCACCATCAACAAGAACGAACGAGGGCCAAGGGATGAAGGCAAAGCAACAGTTGAAGGCACTGGCCCATGCATCGGGGGCCGCTGTCCTGTGCATGCTGCTGGCTGGCGGGGCGGGCTTCCTGCCGGGGGGCATCGGCATTGCCCGCGCGGCGGACGCCAACGCCACCGAACAGAAAACCTATGTGCTCGACGAGATTACCGTCAGCGCCGACAAGCGCGAGCAGAGCGTGCAGGAAGTACCGGTCAGCGTTTCGGTGATCGGCGCCACGCAGGTCGAGGACAAGGGCGTGACGAAGACCGAGGACATCTTTCCGCTGGTGCCCAACATCTACCTGACCAAGACCGGTCCGGCGGCCGCGTTCACCACCTTCGCCACGGTGCGCGGCGTCACCTCGTCCATGGGGGGCAGCCCCGCGTTGGGCTACTACGTGGATGACGTCTATTACCCCGGCCTGGACATGACCCTGCTGGACATCGAGCGCATCGAGGTTCTGCGCGGTCCGCAGGGCACCCTGTACGGGCGGAACACCGAGGCGGGGGTCATCAACATCATCACGAAGCAGCCCGAGAACGACTGGAAGAGCAAGCTGACCATGGACTACGGCAGCTTCAATACCCGGGGTATGCAGGGCACCGCCACCGGGGCGCTGGTGGAGGACACCGTCTTCTTGCGGGCCACGGGCAACTACGAGGCCTCCGACAACTACTTCACCAACAAGTTCGACGATGACGACAGCGTGAACGGCTACGAGAACTTCGACGGCCGGTTCAAGGTGCAGGCCCTGCCTTCCTCCGACCTCGACCTGTCCGTTACCTTCGACGTGCAGAACTACCGCAGCGACGGGTACGCGGAATTCGCGCCCATCGATTCCGCCAGCCTCGCCAAAAGCGTGGACGTGGACTACGCGGGCATGGCCGAAAAGGATGCCTACGGCACGGCCATGCGCGGCGAATACGACCTTGGCGACATGAAGCTGCTGTCCATCACCTCCGGCAGGCAGGAAAACTACCTGATGGACAACGACATCGACTTCCTGCCCATGGATCTCGTGCGCCTGAAGCTGGACAAGGAAGTGGGCCTGCTGAGCCAGGAACTGCGCCTGGTATCGGACGACAAGGCCTCGCCCCTGCAATGGCTGGCGGGTGCCTACGCCTTCTACGAGAAGGACGACCGCGCCTACAGCACCCGCATGAACCTCGAAAACATGGGCATGACCGGCATGGGCACCCAGACCATCCGGCAGGACAGCACCACAGACTCGCTGGGTTCGGCCCTGTTCTTCCAGACCAGCTACACGTTGTGGGAACGGCTGGAACTGACCACGGGCCTGCGCTACGACCGCATCGCCAAGGACTTCTCCTACTCCCAGCAGGACGGCGACATGCTGGGCTACGCCTCCATGGACGGCGACGAGAACAAGACCTTTGAGGCCTGGCTGCCCAAGGCGGCCATCAGCTACAAGGCCACCGACGACATCCGCCCCTATGTCAGCGTTTCGCGCGGGTTCCGCAGCGGCGGCTTCAACGACAACGAGGAAATAGGCGAGGCCTACGACGCCGAATACACGTGGAACTACGAAGTCGGCGTGAAGACCGAGTGGCTGGACAAGCGGCTGCAAGTCAACCTGGCCCTGTTCCATATCGACTGGACCGACCGCCAGGTGGAGGTGCTGTCTTCCGGCGGCAGTTCGTACCACATCGAGAACGCGGGCGAGTCCACCAGCGACGGCGTGGAAATCGAGGCCATCGCCCGCCCCGTGCAGGGGCTGGAGCTGACCGGCAGCTACGGCTACACCCGCGCCGAATACGACGAATACTCCCCCTCCGCGTCAGAGGACTATTCGGGCAAGAACGTCATCGATTCCCCGGAATATACGGCCAGCCTCGGGGCCACCTACCGCTTCCTGGATGGCTGGTTCGCCGGGGCCACTTACCGCCGGGTGGGCAAGGTGTACTTCGACGCCGCCAACTCCGAGTCGCAGGGCGAATACCAGACGGTCAACGTCAAGTTCGGCTACGAGCAGGAAGGCTGGGACGTCTACCTGTGGGGCCGCAACATCTTCGACGAGGAATACGTGACCCGCGCGGTGGAAAGCGCCGCCGGTGCGGGCTGGTTCGGTCGTTCGGGCGAGCCCCAGGCCTTCGGCGTATCCGCCAGCCTGTACTTCTAGCATCCGGTGCGCGGCCGGGGCTGGTACCCGGCCGCGCATCGCCGGAGTTTCACGGATGTCTTTCATGTGCACGATGGCCGCGCCACGCCTGGACATACGGGCAAAACTGGCGGTGGTTGCCCTGGCGGGGCTTGTTTCCGTGATCGTTGCGGGCAGGCCGGGCATTCTTGCGCCGGTGGTCATGGCCCTGCCCGTCATGCTGCATCTGCGCCAGTGGCGCCCGGTGGCGTTGCTGGCGGGGGCCATGCCCCTGCTGTGGGGTGGGTACGTGCTGCTGGCGCAACTGGGGGGCACCGCAGGCGGGCTTGCGGCCTACCTCTGCTACTTCGGGCTGAAGGTGGCGCCGCTGGCGGCACTTTTCGCGGCCATCGGGGCCACCAGCATGCTGGGCGACCTGCTGGGCGCGCTGACCTGCGCCCGCTTGCCGCGCGACATTGTGCTTGCCATGGCGGTGACCTACCGCTTCGTGCCGACGCTGTGCGGCGAGTACGCCTGCATCCGCGATGCCATGGCCGTGCGGGGCGTGCGCACCGGCCTGTACGGGTTGCTCACCCGGCCTTTGAAGCAGGTGGAATACATCCTGCTGCCGCTCATGATGCGCGCCACCCGTCTGGCCGACGAGCTTTCCGCATCGGCCATGACCCGTGGCGTGGAAGCCCCCGGCAGCCTGCGGCGCGATTTGCCGCTGTGGGGCCGCGCGGAATTCGTGGCGGTCTGCTGGGCAACGGTGGTGGGGGGCGGCGTAATTGGGGGCCAGATGAGGGCGCTGATGAAAGCATTGATGCGGGGACTGCTGTCATGATCCGCCTTGCCGGGGTGACCTGTCGCTTTCCCGCATCCGCGCAGCCAGTACTGGAAGACGCGAGCCTGCACGTGCGGCGGGGCGGATGCACGGTGCTGCTGGGGCGGAGCGGCGGGGGCAAGAGCACCGTGCTCAAGCTGGTCAGCGGCGTGGTGCCCGCCATCGTCACGGCGGGCGTGGCCGGTTCGGTGCGGGTGGCGGGTCGCGATGTGGCCGGACGCCCCCTGCATGACGTGGGGCGCGGCGTGGGCACGGTGTTTCAGGACTGCCGTTCCCAATTCTTCATGACCCACGTGGCCGAGGAACTGGTGTTCGCCGCAGGGAACTTCGGCCTGCCGCAGGACGTCATCCGCGATCGTCTGCAACGCGCCGTGACCCTGATGGACCTTGGCGGGCTGCTGCACAAGAGCGTGTTCCGGCTGTCCAGCGGCCAGCGCCAGCGGGTGGCCATCGCCTCGGTGGCCGTGCACGGTCCTGAGGTGGTGCTGCTGGATGAACCCTCGTCCAACCTCGATGCGGCGGGGCTGGTGCGCCTTGGCGTGTTGTTGCGAACCCTGCGGGAAGAAGGCGCCACCATCCTGGTGGCCGATCATCGCACCAACTACCTGCGCGACGTGGCCGACGGGGCCGCCTGCGTGGCGAATGGCCGCATCCGGCCCGTGGAAGACCTGGCCGGTGCCCTTGGCGAGCGCGCGGACGTGGCGGTCGGCGCTGGGCTGTCAGGTGGGGCATGGTCGGGGGCGGCGGCCCTTGCGTCCCCCCGTGCACCCGGCATGTCCGGTTCGCCGCCCCTGCTGGAGTTGCGCAAGGTATCCCTGCGACTGCGCGGCACGCGCGTGATTGACGCCGCCGACTGCACCCTGCACGCGGGCGAGGTGGTGGCCCTGACCGGTGACAACGGGGCAGGCAAGACCACGTTGCTGCGCGCCCTGTGCGGGCTGTTGCGTCCGGCGTCGGGCAACATCCTGATCAACGGCGCGCGGGCGGGCAGCCGGGAACGGCGCAGGCGTTGCGCCGTGGTCATGCAGGACCCGGATTATCAGCTGTTCACCGAATCCGTGGCCCACGAACTGCGCCTGGGCAACGAGGGGCTGCCCGACCTTGACGCCCGCGTGGCGGCCCAGGCCGGACGCTTCGGCCTTTCCGGGCTGCTCGACCGGCACCCTGGCGCGCTTTCCATGGGCGAGAAGCAGCGCACCCTGATCGCCGCCGTCCTGATGGCGGGCAGGGATATCGTCCTGCTGGACGAACCCACCAGCGGCATGGACCATGCCCGCATGCTGCAACTGGCCGACGTGGTGCGCGAACTGGCCGGGCAGGGAAAGCTGGTCTTCGTCGTGACCCATGATGCCGACTTCGTGCAGCAGGCCTGCACGCGTACCCTGTGCCTGCGCGGCGGGCGCATCCTGTCCCGCGAAGTTGATGGAGTGCCGCTGGGCAAGGCCCTGCGGCAAACGGTTGTGCCCGGCGTTGCCTGTGGAGATTGCAACAACGACGCACTGCGCTTTCCGAACAACAACGACGCCTGCGACGTCCTGAACCATGACAACGCGTACCGCGCCCCCAACCATGACGACGCGTACCGCGTCTTGAACCATGACGGCACGTTCCGTGCCTGGCCCACCCGCAAGGAAGTACTGCCATGAACAAACGGCCATCCCTCGACGTTCGCGACAGCATCACCCTCGGCATATTCACCGCGCTGGCGCTGATGCTGAACATGCTGCTGCTGGCCACGCTGCATTTCCTGCCCGGCACCCTCGTGCTGTTCAAGGAAGCGGTGGTGGCGCTGGTCACCGGTCCCGTCTACGTGCTGATGCTGATCAAGGTGCCCCGGCGCGGCGCCTTTACCGCCAACGGGTTGGCCACGGCCGTGGCCTTCATGCTGACCGGATTCTTCACCGTATCGCTCGTCGTGGCCGTGGGGGGCATCCTTGCGGATGCCGTGGCGGCCACGGGCGATTTCCGCAGGCCGTGGAGCAACGTGGCCGCCTACGTGGTCTTCCGGGTGGCGCAGGCCGTGGGCACCTACATTCCCTTCTATCTCTGGGCCGACTCGTTCGTGGGCGACCTGGCCGCATCGGGCAAGGTGAACCAGGAATTCCTGGACATCTTCGTGAACAACCTCAGCCCGGCCATGGGCGCGGCCATCCTGCTGGCCAACGTGGTCGCCGCATGCCTTGGCGGCATCATGGGCTACCGCATGCTGGACCGGCATTTTCGCCGGGCGGGCATCGCCTAGGGGATGTTTCTAAATTGTCCTTTCGTCCGTTGGCTTCGTCAAACTTCACCTGCCATATCGGTCGAATACGATAAGAGTATACTCCCTCATGGCGGGCTCGTTTTCCTTGCCAACGAACGAAAATCCTCATTTAGAAACAGCCCCTGGCGCAACAACGGAGAGACGCACACATGGATTCCGGAATGCTGGAACTCGCCGCGCAGGCCACGCCCGTGGCCAAGGCGGTACTGTTGATGCTGGTGGTCATGTCGCTGGGCAGTTGGGCCATCATCTGCGCCAAGTGGCGCATGCTGGAACGCGCCCGCCGGGGCATTGCCGGGGGCATTGCCGACGCCCTGTCGGCTTCCGGCCTTGCCGATCTGCTGCAACGGCTGGAACGCGGCGGGCGCGGCACCTCGCCCCTGCGGCGCATGGCCCGGCTGGGGGTGGACGAATTCAACCGCCTGGCCAGCACCGGCGATGCCGACCGCCTGCTGGCGGACAACGTGCGCCGCACCCTGCGCCACGGCGTGGGCGAGGAAATCCGGCGGCTGTCGCGTGCGCTGCCCCTGCTGGCCACCACCGCCAACACGGCACCGTTCATCGGGTTGTTCGGCACGGTGTGGGGGGTGATGCATTCGTTCCAGGCCATCGGGCAGATGAAGTCCGCCTCGCTGGCCACGGTGGCGCCGGGCATTTCCGAGGCGCTCATCGCCACCGCGCTGGGCCTTGCCGTGGCCATACCCGCCGCCATGGCCTACAACGTGCTGCTCGGCAGGCTGGCAACGCTGGAAGGGCAATGCATCAGCTTTGCCGGGCTGCTGCTGAACCGCTTGCAGCACGAGGCGGTCACCCATGCCGCCGGGCTGGCCGTCCCCGGCGGAAGGGGCTGAACATGGGCGCAAGCACGGGATCGGGCGGCGGCTTCGTGGCCGAGATCAACGTCACGCCCTTCGTGGACGTGATGCTGGTGTTGCTGATCATCTTCATGGTTACCGCGCCCATGATGACCGAGGGCCTCGACGTGGCGCTGCCGCAGACGAAGACGGTGCAGGTGCTGCCCGAGGACGACGGCAGCGTGGTGCTGACCGTGCGGGCGGACGGCACGCTGTTCGTGGACGACCACCGCACCGACATGGACGGGTTGGAGCGGCTGCTTGCCGCGCGGGCGGCGGAACGCCCCACCGCCGTGTTCCTGCGGGCCGACCGCGACGTGCCCTACGGAACGGTAGTGGAAGCCATCGGGCGTGTCCGGGCGGCGGGCATCGAGAAGGTGGGCATGGTGTCGGAACGTGAAGGGCACGGCCCGCAGGCGCGGAGCTGACATGCGTCTTGCCGACATCCTGTTTTCCTGCGGGGTGCATGCGGCGGTGCTGGCCGTGGCGCTTGCCCTGCCGTCGCAAGATGCGGGGCCGCCGCCCCTGGTCTACGAGGTGAGCCTGGCGGAGTTCGCCCCGCCCGCGCAACCGGAACCCGCCCCCGTACCGTCCCGACAGCCCGAACCGGCGGTGCCGGAGCCACCCGCGCCCGCGCCCAAACCCGCGCCCGCCCCGAAACCCCTGCCAAGGACCACGCCCACGCCTGCGGTGCGGTCCATCAGCCCCCGCAAGCAGGAACAGGCCGCCGTGCCGCCGCAACAACCCGAGCGGGTGGCCCCCACCGTGGCGGAGCCTGCCCCCGTGCGGGACTCGGCCGGTGTGGCCTCTCCCGCATCGCCGTCGGATTCCGGCACCCGCGCCCGCCGGTCCGTGCAGGTGGGGGACATGCAGGCCTACGAGGCGGACGCGGTGGACGAACGGCCCTCCGTGGTCCGGGGCGTGCGCCCCGAATATCCGGACAAGGCGCGGCGACGGAACATCGAGGGCAGGGTGCTGGTGCGGGTGCTCATCGACACGCAGGGCCAGCCGCGCGATTGCGCCGTGCAGAGCGCCGAGCCCGCTGGGATGTTCGAGGATGCGGCCGTGTCCGCCGCCTGCCGCCATCGGTTCCTGCCGGGCCGCATCGATGGCCGCAGCGTGATGACGGTGGTCATCCTGCCGTTTTCGTTCGTGCTCAGGTAGGTTTCGCGTCGTTGCGGTGTCCGTTTGCCCGTGGCGTCTCTTTGCTCGTGCCGCCCGGCTGTACACCCTGACGGGGCCTGCCGGTGCGGGCCTCTGTTTTCCAACCCCACACCCGCCCTTGGCCGGTGTGGGGTTTCCTGATGGACCCGGCGATTCGCCCCCGACCGCCCCAGACCGCCCCAGACCACCCCAGACCACCCCAGACCACCCCAGACCACCCCGACACCCAGACCGGGGCGTGCGACGGCCCCCTGCCCAAGGCGTTGGCGCCTTCCCTTGCACCGAATTCGCGTTTTCTTTCGCGGTCCGGTTACGGATGCGGCTGCTCGTGCGTCAAAGAGAAGCATGGTGGCGATGCTGCCATGGCGTCGCCCGGTCCCTTGCGCTGCCGGTAGCGGAGGGTGCCAGCGGTACGCGTTGTGGTCGCCAGCGGTACGGTCGCGCGATGCACCCGGCCAGACCCCGTAACCTTTCATCGCGGAACAGGACGAAAGCCACCATGACCCTTTGCGATGTCGATCCCGGAGCGCGGTGCGTCATCAGCCGCATGACCGCCACGGGCTCCCTGGGGCAGCGGCTGGCCGACCTCGGTTTCTGTCCGGGTGTCGAGGTCAGGATGCTGCGCCATGCGCCGCTGCATGATCCGGTGGAGATCGAGCTTGACGGCTGCTGCATCAGCATCCGCCGCACCGAGGCGCGCCAGATAGGGGTTTGCCCGGCATGACCCGTACGCGAGCGCTGGTGGCCCTGGCCGGGCAGCCCAACTGCGGCAAGTCCACCATTTTCAACATGCTCACAGGGGCCAGACAGCATGTGGCCAACTATCCCGGCGTCACGGTGGAGAAGAAGAGCGGAAGCCTGCGCACCCCCACGTTGCACGTGCACCTGGTGGACCTGCCCGGTACCTACGGCCTGACGTCCTATTCCCTCGAAGAACGCGTGGCGCGGGATTTTCTGCTGCACGCAAGGCCTGGTGCCATCATCGACGTGGCCGACGCCTCGAACCTCAAGCGCAGCCTGTATCTGACGCTCCAGTTGATGGAAATGGGCAGGCCCCTGCTGCTGGTGGTGAACATGATGGATGTGGCCGCGCGCCGGGGCATCCGTCTGGACCTGCCCGCCCTTGCCGCGCGGCTGGGGGTGCCGGTGCTGCCCGCCGTGGGCAAGAAGGGGCGCGGGGCGGAAGACATCAGGGACGGACTGGAGCGCCTTGCCGGAAAAAAAGGGCAGGGGGCGGAGGAGCCGATCCGGGTACCTTACGGGGCGCTGGAACAGTACATCGGCGAACTGGCGGAACGGCTTGCTCGCGTGCCCGCTCTGGCCGCGCACTGCCCGCCGCGCTGGCTGGCCGTCAAGCTGCTGGAGGAGGACGCGGAGGCCCAACGCGACACGCTGGCCATGGAGTAGAACGCAACGCCTCCGGCAGGGGAGAACCTGCCGGGGGCATACACTCACGCGGGGGCGCGCGTAGCAACTCTAGTCCCGGTCATTTAACATGAGAAGTGGGCTATCTCACCCAAGGGATACGGATTCTCATGTTGGCCGACTCCACACATTGGGAGTCGATCGCCGCATAGTGTTTCGGACGGCTTCGCCGCCGCATCAGGCAAGGTGGGGGCACCCCGTCGCAGCCCGGTGGGGGATGCCCGCCTGCCCGGGGAGAGGAAAAAAAGCAGGTGTGCACCGTAACTGCGCGAGATAAAACAGTTTGAAATGGAAAAGCCCTTGTGCGTGTTGCACAAGGGCCTGATGTTCTGGAGCGGGAAACGGGATTTGAACCCGCAACCTTCAGCTTGGGAAGCTGACACTCTACCGTTGAGTTATTCCCGCTAATGGTGGGGTATTGCTAGGGTTTTCCGCGCCTGGCGGCAGACCCGGAGAAGACGGTGGAGCGGGAGACGGGATTTGAACCCGCGACTTCAACCTTGGCAAGGTTGCACTCTACCACTGAGTTACTCCCGCACCGATGCTGGAGGCGGCATCCGGATTTGAACCGGAGAATGGAGGTTTTGCAGACCTCTGCCTTACCACTTGGCTATGCCGCCTCGTCGGTTTCGTTGGAGCGGGAGACGGGATTTGAACCCGCGACTTCAACCTTGGCAAGGTTGCACTCTACCACTGAGTTACTCCCGCTCAACGAGGAGAGCCTTCTACGTCACAGCCCCGTCCCCTGTCAAGCGAGGTTCCCGAAAAACTCGACTGATTCCCGCAAGAAGTTGTCCGGTGCGGGTTTGCGGGCACGGTGCGGTCAAGTCGGCAAGTCCGGTTCCGGCCCGATCAGACCGGATTGGTCCGGACCGGCCCAGAATTGTCCGGACAGGTTCAGACCGGGCCGGACAGGTTCAGTCTGGACGCGGCGCGGGGCGTCCAGGCCGTTCATCCCTCCGTTCCGCGCCATCCGCTACTTTGGAGGCCGTCAGTCTGCGCCCACCAACGCGCCATGCACTTCGCGCGGGTTTCCGTGAACGGAAATCAGGTCTCGCCCCTTTACTTTTATCGTCCGGATGATTTATGGCAGTTGCCTTGCAAGCGACAGCCCCACCCGGCACGCGTGCCGCCTGGCGGCGGCGCGCTGCGTACCGCGAGGAGGTTCCCCATGGATCAAAAGGATATTGAATACTTCCGCGTATTGCTGACCCAGATGCTGGAAGAAGCCACGCAAAAGGGCGACCTCACGCTGGAAGACATGACGGATAACAACGAGGTCTTCGCCGACCCGGCAGACCGCGCCACCATGGAATCGGACCGCGCCTTCACGCTGCGCATCCGCGACCGTGAGCGGCGGCTGATCAAGAAAATTCAGGCGGCACTGGGCCGCATAGAGGACGGTTCGTTCGGCATCTGCGATGATTGCGGCGAGGAGATCGGCGTACCGCGCCTGAAGGCGCGCCCCGTGACCAAGCTGTGCATCAACTGCAAGAGCAAGCAGGAAGACGACGAGCGCGTCCGAGGCGATTAGGAGCCCATCACGGCCCCTCACCCTTCCGGGATGAGGGGCCGTTTTCGTTGGGCCATGCCGGCCTTTCGGTGGCTGCCGGACTGGCTGTTCGGCATGCCGCAGCCTGTCCGGGCATGCTGGGCCTGTTCGGGGCTGTCCGGGCCTGTCCGGGGCTGCCTGGGCCTGTCCCGCCCATGTTTTCGGTTTCGGGTCGCTTTGCCAGGGATACGACGATGGACGCCCATCTGTTCCGCCGCGTCTGCCGGGCGCTGCTTCCGCTGCTGGCCGGGTGCCGCATCGAAAAGATCCACGCACCCGCGCCGGACATCCACTCCCTCACCATCTTCGCCGCCGGGCGCAAGCAGGTGCTGGTGTTGCGCCACGGGCGCCGCGCACCGCTGTTGTATCTGGCCGCGCACAAGCCGCCCAATCCCGCCCGGCCCGATGCCCAAGTCATGCTGCTGCGCAAACATCTGGCCGGACGCCGCGTGGTCTGGGCCGGGTGCGACTGGTCACGCCGCAGGCTGGCCCTGCGCATGGCACCGCAAGCCGGACAGCCGAACGGGCTGGCGGACGGGCAGGGCATGCTGGTGCTGCTGGACCTGCGCGAGGGCATGCATCTTGTTGATGCGCTGCCCCCCGACTTCGGCGTGGAACCCGTCTGGCCGCAACTGCCGCCCCCTTCGCAACCGGACGCGTTGAGGGCCGCCCTGCGCGCGTTGTGCGATGGTGCAGCCACAGGGTCCGACCCGGTGCTTACCCCGGCGCTACGGCGCACCCTGACCGCTCTGGTGGGCAGCGGGCCGCCCGAAGCCCCCCTGCCGTCGCCATGCCCCCTGCCGTCGCCATGCCTCTTGTCCGGCCCTTCACCCGATGCCACACCCGGCAGCCACCCCGCCCTATCCGAGGGCGCTCTCCCCGGTTCTTCCAGCAACGTCCCGGAGGACGGCGTGCTCGACGCCTGTGCCCTGCTGGTGGACCTGGATACCGGCGAGGGCGACGTGTTCCTGTACCGCAGGAGCAGGAAGGCTGGGGCAGAGCCCGGTGGGGCAAGTGGCCCGTGTGACGTTGGTCTATCAGGCCGATCGGGGGAATCAGGCGAATCGGGCGAATCGGGCGCCCCGGACGGGACCGGCGAACCCGACGAGCTTTCCGCGTGGCCCCTGCCTGCGTCCCTGCGCGGCAACCGCACGGAAGAATCCTGCGAATCCGCACTGGATGCCGCCGCCATCCTGGGCGAGGCCGCCGCGTTCACCGGCCTTGCCGACGCCGCGCGCACGGAGGCCGCCGCCCCGTTCAAGGCCGAGGCAAAGCGCCTGCGTCGGCTGCTGACCAAGCTGGACGACGAGGAACGCCGCCTGCGCGGCCTGCTGGACCAGCGCGCCGATGGTGTAGCCCTGCAAGCGGTGCTCTACCGATACGCGCCGGATGCCCGCCTGTCGGAGGTGGTGGTATCCGACGGGGCAGAGCCTGACATCATGCCGCAGGACGTCGGGAACGGTCACGCATCGTCTCCGGCGGACGTGTCCGCCCCGGTTTGCGCCCACACCGTTCGCACCATCCGCCTCGACCCGTTGCTGACCGTGCGCGAGAACATGGCCGCCATGTTCCACCGGTCCGACCGGGGGGCGCGCGGGCTTGCCATTCTTGCCCGGCGCCGGGCAGACGTTGCCCGCGACCTGGCCGCCGCCGAGCAGGGCGCGGCCATGCCCCCCGGCGGCGGGTTGCCCCCGGTGCAGGCCCGGTTCACGCCCGCGTCCGGCCTTCGGGACAAGGCGGACAAGGCGGACAAGGCGGGCAGGGCGGGCAGGGCGGGCAAGGGCGGTTCCAGTTCCCGCAGGCAGCCTCGCGACGCCGGAACCGGCAGCGACGTGCAGCGCTTTCGCAGTTCCGACGGCTTTCTGCTGTTGCGGGGCCGCTGCGCGGAAGGCAATGCCGAACTGCTGCGCATCGCCTCGCCCTTCGACTGGTGGCTGCATGCCGAGGATGGCCCCAGCGCGCACCTGATCATCCGGCGCGACCACCCGGCGCATCAGGTGCCGGAACGCACCCTGGCCGAGGCCGCCGCGCTGGTGGCGGTGAAAAGCTGGCAGCGCAACGCCGCCCGCGCCCGGATCATGGTGGCCTTGGTGCGTGACGTGCGTGCCGTCAAGGGCGCCGCCCCCGGTGCCGTGCGGGTCGATGCGGTGGCCCGGTCTCTTTCCGTGGCGCCCGACGCCGCGCTGGAAGGTGCACTGCGTCTGGAGCACGCCGGAGACGACGCCGTCCCGCGCCCCGCCGGAACGTCACCGTCCGGCACTTCGGGCAAGGGGCGCGGCGGGCGGCGCTGAGTCGTTCCCCTTCGTTTTTCCTCCCTCCCGCCCGGCGGTATCGCCGTGTTGACCGACCTGCGGCATACCGCATACAGTCCGCCACGACCGTGCGGAGGTCCGCAGGGTACCGTGCCGTTGGCGCGGGATTGTGGGAACAGCGGGGGGAAGGGATATCGCACATGCTCAGGCGCATGCGGTCTTTGCTCGGCCTTGCGGATGGTGACGACCGGCCTTCCCGCGCCCCGTCGGCGGCGAGCGGGCAAGATGCGGGGAAGGCGGCGTGCGACGTGCCGTGCGGTTTCCCCGCGCAGGCCGCCTCGCCGTCCGTCGTGCCGTCTGCCTCGCCGTCCGCTCAGGAAGGTCCGGCCTGCGGCCCGGTGCTGTTGGTGGCCCGGCAGCCGATCTTCGACGCCTCGGGAGAGGTGTGGGGCTATGAACTACTGTTCCGCCATCCCGGTTCGCCGGAATGTTGCAGCGGCGACGTGGACGCCAGCGTGGCCACCGCCTCGGTCATCGCCGACGGCTTTGCCATGGCCCGTCCGGCCCTTGGGCAGGGCCAGCGCCTGCTGGTGAATTTTGCGGAGGACATGCTGCTGGCGGGCACGCCGCGCATCCTGCCCCCCGACGTGTGCGGAGTGGAGGTGCTGGAAACGGTGCCCGCCACCGAGGCCGTGCTGCGGGTGCTTTCCGACCTCAAGTCCGAGGGCTACCTGATCGTGGTGGACGACTACGCGGGACAGCCCGGCATGGACGCGCTGCTGGACATGGCGGACATCGTCAAGATCGACGTGCTGGGTCGCCCGCTGCCGGACCTGGCCCGCGACGTGGCCGGGCTGCGCCCCCGCCAGTGTCAGCTGCTGGCCGAAAAGGTGGAAGACCTCGCCACCCACAGGCAGTGCGAGGCCCTGGGCTTTTCGCTGTTCCAGGGGTTTTTCTTCAGCAGGCCGGAACTGGTGCACGGCAGGCGGCTGGACAGTTCGCAGGCGGCCAAGATGCGCCTTTTGGCCACCCTGGCCCGCGAGGACGTGAACATCAAGGCCGCCACCGAGGTGGTACGGTCCGACGCGGCCCTTTCGTACAAGCTGCTGCGGTACATCAATTCCGTGCACTTCGGGTTGCCGGTGAAGATTACCTCCATCCAGCACGGCATATCGTTGCTGGGCACGCGCAATCTGGTGCAGTGGCTGTGCGTCACCGTGCTTTCCGAATTCGACACCGGCCCCATCGCGCGCGAGCTCATCGCCGTTTCCGCCCTGCGCGCCAAGTTCCTGGAGTTGTGCGCATCCCGCGCCCTGTTGCGGGCCGGACAAGTGCGGGCCGGACAAGTGCGGGCCGGACAAATGGGGTCCGGACAAATGGAGGCCGGGCAGATGCAGCCCGAGGTCGCACCCCTCTCCGTGCCCCGTCCCGTTCCGCAATCGGGGGCGCTGTTCATGCTCGGGCTGTTCTCGCTGCTGGAACCCCTGCTGTGCCTGCCGCTGGCCGAACTGCTGCGGTCACTGCCGTTGATGGATGAACTGGCCGAGGCCCTTGCCGAGCACACCGGCCCTTACGCGCCATGGCTGGAACTGATGGAACATTACGAACGGGGCCGCTGGGACGAGGTGCTGGCCCGCGGCGCGGCCATGGGCCTCACCCAGGTGGATCTGGCCATGGCCTATGCGGGCGCGCTGGAATGGAGCGCCTTCTTTCACGACAGCCGGGAGTAGGAATGCAGCCTCTGGTCGCCACCATAGAAACGTCGCTGTTCGACATGTTCGAGGCCGGTCCCGGCCCGTCCAGTTCCCATACCATCGGCCCCATGAAGGCCGGGCACGACTTCCGCTCCCTGTGCACGGCACTGCCGCCCGAGGTGCTGGCCCGCGCGGCGGACATCCGGGTGCGCCTGTACGGCTCGCTGAGCGCCACCGGCGTGGGCCACGGCACCACCGGCGCGGTGCTGGCCGGGCTGCTGGGCCACCGGCCCGCCACCTGCCCGCCGGGGCTGCAGGAATCGCTGCCCGCGCTGCCCGAGGCGGAACGCATCCTGCGCATGGGACCGGCAACCCTGGTGCTTGCCGATGGCACGGTGCAGCGCGATGCGGTGCAGCACGCCTATCCCTTCAGCAACACGCTGGTCATGGAACTGCTGGACGCGCACGGCGTGGTGCTGTGCGAGCGCGAGTACTATTCCGTGGGCGGCGGGTTCATCCAGTGGAAGGGCTGGCAGCCCGAAGAGCGCGGCAGGCCCGTGCACCCCTACCGCAGCATGGCGCAACTGCGCGCGCGGCTGGAAGAGACCGGGCTGACCATCCACGAACTGATCCTGGAGAACGAAATGGCGGTTACCGGCATGGGTCGCGCCGCCATCCTGGACCGGCTGGCCGCCATCATCGAGCTGATGGAAGCCAGCGTGCGGCGCGGCATTGAGGACGGCGGGCCGCTGCCCGGCACCCTGGGGGTGCACCGCAAGGCCCGCGTACTGCTGCTGCGCGCCCAGCGCCTGCCCAACGAGGTGGATGTCTT
Organism: Nitratidesulfovibrio sp.; assembly: GCF_040373385.1. Taxonomy (NCBI): domain Bacteria; kingdom Pseudomonadati; phylum Thermodesulfobacteriota; class Desulfovibrionia; order Desulfovibrionales; family Desulfovibrionaceae; genus Nitratidesulfovibrio; species Nitratidesulfovibrio sp. Next base: position 100,351 of record NZ_JBDXXH010000002.1, read on the forward strand.
TCTGGGGCGGCTGAACGCCTATGCCTTTGCCGCCGCAGAAGAAAACGCGGCGGGCGGGGTCATCGTCACCGCGCCCACCTGCGGTGCCGCCGGGGTAATGCCCGCGCTGCTCTACGCCATGCGCCACGACCTTGCCATCGGCGACCGGGCCGTGCGCGAAGGGGTGCTGGCATCGGCGGCGGTGGGCTTTCTGGCCAAGCACAACGCGGGCATCGCCGGGGCCGAGATGGGCTGTCAGGGCGAGGTGGGCGTGGCGTCCGCCATGGCTGCCGCCATGCTGGCCCACGCGCGCGGCAACCCGGTGCACGTGGTGGAGAACGCGGCGGAAATCGCCCTGGAACATCATTTGGGCCTGACCTGCGACCCGGTGGGCGGCTACGTGCAGATTCCGTGCATCGAACGCAACGCCGTGGGCGCGGTGAAGGCCTACAACGCCTGCCTGCTGGCCACCTGCGAAGACCCGCGCCACCACCGGGTGACGCTGGACAGCGTCATCGCGGCCATGGCCGAGATAGGGCGCGACATGAACGCCAAGTTCAAGGAAACCTCTTCCGGCGGACTTGCTGTCAGCGTTGTGGAGTGCTGACCGGCTTTTTGCCCATATCCGAAAAGAAAACGGCGTCCATCCCGCAAGGGGGTGGACGCCGTCTGCATTTGTTCGCGATGCGGGGTGGGGCTAGATGTCCTTGCCGACCATGCGCAACAGTCGCACGAGCTGGTTGGTGAAGCCCGCTTCGTTGTCGTACCAGATGATCAGCTTCAGCATGGTGCCGTCGATGACGCTGGTGCACAGCGCATCAACCACACCGCCGTAGATGGAACCCATGTAGTCCACGGACACCAGCGGTTCTTCGGTGTAGCCCATGTTGCCCAGCAGCGGTCCCTCGGCCGCGGCCTTCAGCAGGGCGTTCACTTCTTCGACGCTGGTGGGGCGTTCCAGTTCGCAGGTCAGGTCCACCAGCGACACGTTGGGTGTGGGCACGCGCACGGCCATGCCGTCCAGCTTGCCGACAAGCGCGGGAATGACCAGCGTGGTGGCCTTGGCCGCCCCGGTGGTGGTGGGAATCATGGACAGCGCGGCGGCACGGGCGCGGCGCGGGTCCTTGTGCGAACCGTCCAGGATGCGCTGGCTCATGGTGTACGAGTGCACCGTGGTCATCAGGCCGTGCCTGATGCCGAACGCCTCGTGGATGGTCTTGGCGGCGGGAGCCAGACAGTTGGTGGTGCACGAGGCGGCGGAAATCACGTCGTGCTTCGCCGGGTCGTAATCGCCATGGTTCACGCCCATGACCACGGTGACGTCGGCGTCCTTGGCCGGGGCGCTGATGACCGATTTCTTCGCGCCGCAGGCCAGGTGCTGCGCAAGGCCCGCGCGGTCCTTGATGGTGCCGGTGGTTTCCACCGAGATGTCGATGCCAAGGTCCTTCCACTTCCATTCGCCCGCGCGCTCGCGGGTGACGGCGATGCGGCGTCCGTTGACGATGAGCCCGGCGTCGTCGTGGGCCACTTCACCCCGGAAGGTGCCGTGGCACGAATCGTACTTGAACAGGCGGGCCAGCGAGGCGTTGTCGGCGCGGGCGTTGATGGCCACCACGCCAAGGTCGTCGGTGTCGGCCAGCAGTCTGACGAGGTAGCGACCGATGCGGCCGAAACCGTTCATCCCAAGCTTGATCATGAGTCCGTTCCCCTGAGACGGTTAGATCTTGTTCGAGCAGCCCAGCACGTTGCGAATCTTGTGCTGCACCATGTTCTTCACGGCATCGCGCGCGGGCTTGAGGTACGAGCGCGGGTCGAAGTCCGCCGGTTTTTCCATGAACTGCTTGCGAATGGTGGCGGTCATGGCCAGGCGGATGTCGGTATCGATGTTGATCTTGCACACGCCGAAGGTGGCCGCCTTGCGCAGCAGGTCCTCGGGCACGCCCTTGGCGCCGCCCACCTTGCCGCCGTAGGTGTTGGCCATTTCCACGAATTCCTGCGGCACGCTGGATGCACCATGCAGCACCAGCGGATAGCCGGGCAGCATGTTGGTGATCTTTTCCAGCCGCGCGAAGTCCAGTTTGGCATCACCCGTGAACTTGTAGGCCCCGTGGCTGGTGCCGATGGCGATGGCCAGCGAATCGCAGCCGGTGCGCTTCACGAAGTCCACGGCCTGGTCGGGGTCGGTGTACACCGAATGTTCGGCCGAAACCTCGTCCTCCACGCCCGCCAGCTGGCCCAGTTCCGCTTCCACCCACACGCCGCGCGCGTGGGCGTATTCCACCACCTGCTTGGTGACGGCAATGTTCTCTTCGTACGGCAGGTGCGAACCGTCATACATGACCGAGGTGAAACCGCCGTCGATGCAGTCCTTGCAGATGTTGAAGTCCTGGCCGTGGTCCAGGTGCAGCACCACCGGCAGGTCGGTGTCCAGCAGGGCCGCCTCGATGAGCTTCACGATGTAGTTCTGCCCGGCGTACTTGCGGGCACCGGCGGAAACCTGAAGGATCAGCGGGGCCTTTTCTTCACCGCCCGCCTGCATGATACCCTGGATGATCTCCATGTTGTTCACGTTGAAGGCGCCGATGGCGTACCCTTCCTTGTAGGCCCGCTCGAACATCTGCTTGGGACCGGTCAGCGGCATGGATTCCTCCTGCTGCGCCGGACGGGCGTGATGCCTGCTGGTCCGGCGGTGGAAATGAGTTCGTCGGTCGCGTCCCGCCGGCAAGCCCTGCGGGGGTGGCGCGCGCGATCCGGGCATGCCTTCGGAAGGCCCGTCCATGAAGCCAGGCAGTGGCCCGTCCCAGGCTTGTCCGTGGTTTCTCCGGGGCCTGTCCGTGAAGACGCAGCCGCGCATGATGCCATGGCGCAGGGAACGGGTATGGCCTCTCGACGAAGGCGCGGGAAAGATACCTGAAACCGTGGAAAAAATAAAGATGGGCCGCGCAGGGCGGCCCGTCCTTCACTGCATGGGGTACGGTGGGGATCCGGCACGGACGGTGCAAGGTGGATGACACTCTCCCTATGGCGCCGTGAATGGCTGGGGCCGCGCGCGTGGCTATATCTCGCCGCCAGTCTGACCGTTGGTCTGGCCGCCGGTATTCTCGCACTGCACCCCGGCCAGCAGTTCCATGGCCGCGTGGTCGGTGAAGTCGAAGCGCAACGGGGTAAGGGTGATCCACCCTTCGGTCAGCAGGGCGCGGTCGGTGCCGGGGGCCACCGTTTCCGGCGGAATGACCCCGTTCAGCCACCAGTACGAGCTGCCGCGCGGGTCCGTCCGGTGATCGTACCAGTCCTTCCATACCGCGCGGGTCTGGGGGCAGGCGCGCACGCCCTTCACCTCGGGCATGGGCAGGGCGGGGTAGTTCAGGTTCACCACGCAACGGGCGGGCAGGGCCTTCCAGTCCAGTGTGGCCAGCAGCCCGGCGGCGTGGGCGGCCTGCCCGGAAAGATCGGCGGGCCGGAACGAATCGTAGGACACGGCCAGGGCGGGGTAGCCCATGTGCGCCGCCTCCGTCGCGGCGGACACCGTACCGGAGTACAGGATGTCCGGACCCACGTTGGCCCCGGCGTTGATGCCCGACACCACCACATCGGGCTTCTTGTCCAGCAGGCAGGACAGGCCCAGCTTCACGCAGTCGGTGGGGGTGCCGTACACCCCGCGCCCGCGAAAGCCATTTTCGTGGAATTCCTTCACCCGCAGGGGCAGGCTGATGGTCACGGCGTGGCCCACGGCGGATTGTTCGGTGACCGGGGCCACCACGTGCACTTCGTGCCCGGCGTCCAGCAGGGCCTTGTACATGGCGCGCAGGCCGGGTGCCTGGATGCCGTCGTCGTTGGTCAGGGCTACGATCATGGGGTATCCTTTTCTCTGTAGGGCGGCGTGATGCCGCGCGCCTGTGGTGCTGTTGCGTGATGTTTCCGTGCCGCGATGCCGCATGCTGCCCCCAGAACGGCGACAGCCCGGAGGCGGCGGAATGGCGGGCGCGTTGCGGGCAAATGGCGTTCCGTCTGGCCGCGCGCGGGCGGAGTACGGGCAGCGTGCGTGCGCGCACCTGTCGCGCGTCCGGTGCCTCCGCGCATTGACAACGTGGCCGAAAAGCAGGCACCTTGTGGCAAATTGGCCGTACCCGCGCGGGCATTTCTTTTGTCCGCGCCCCGGCGTTTCCGGTGTAACCGGCGCATTCAGGGCATCGGGCATGGCCGCTTCCTTACGACGCACATGGAAAAAAGACAAACCATACGAGATATCGCCGCCAACGACGAGGTAAGCGGGCTGTTCCTGCTCGGTTCGGCCACCCTGCAACAATCGCGCAACGGCCCCTTCTGGCGGCTGGAACTGCGCGACGCCACCGGCAGCATGGAGGCCAAGATATGGAGCCCCCAGAGCCAGGCCTATCCGGATCTGGCCGCCGGGCAGATCGTGGACGTGGAGGGCCGCTCCGGCACCTACCGCGACAAGGTAGAGGTGACCATTGGCCGCCTGCGTGTGCTGGACGACGCAGAGCAGGCCGGGCTGGACCTTGGCCTGTTCCTGCCCGCCAGCCCGCGCCCCGCGCAGGAAATGCTGGATGAGCTGATAGCGCTGTGCAAGGCGGAATTCACCCACGCGCCGTGGCGCAAGTTCGTGCTGGCCGTGCTGCGTGACGAGGACATCACCCCCCGCCTGCTGGTCGCGCCCGCCGCCAAGTCGGTGCATCACGCCTATGTGGGCGGCCTTGTGGAGCACATGCTGTCCGTGGCCGGGCTGGCCCTGCGCATTGCCGACCATTACCCGGAACTGGACCGCCAGGCCCTGCTGGCCGGGGCGCTGTTCCACGACATCGGCAAGGTGTGGGAGCTTACCGGCGGCCTTGCCAACGACTATTCCGACGAAGGGCGCCTGCTGGGGCACATCCATATGGGGCTGGAACGCATAGAGCCGCACTTGCGCAAGTCCGGCCTTGCGCCGGAACTGGTGACCCATTTCAAGCACCTGATCCTCAGCCACCACGGCGAGTACGAATTCGGCTCGCCCCGGCGGCCCAAGACGGCGGAAGCCATGGCCCTGCACTACGCGGACAACCTGGACGCCAAGATGGCCCAGTTCCGGGGGCTGTTCGCCAACTACGAAGAAGACGCCACCGGCTGGACGCCGTTCCAGCCCACGCTGGGGCGCTTTCTGTACCGCCCGGCGCGCTCGCCCGAGGAACCCCGTCCGGCACGCCCCGTTCGCAAAGAGGGGGGCACGCACAAGGGCGCCAGCAAGGCGGCCACGGACAACGCGGACGATGCCGCCAAGGCCGGGCCGCAGAGCGTACAGGCATCGTTGCTGTAGACCACGGCGGCAGCACGCTGTCGCCCCCAACCGCAGGCCCTTTTTTCAGGAACCCGCAATGTTCATCACCTTTGAAGGAATGGAAGGCTCCGGCAAGAGCACGGCCCTGAACCGCGTGCAGCAGGCCTTGCTGGACGAAGGGCACGGGGTGCTGCTGACGCGCGAGCCCGGCGGCAGCCGCCTGGGGCGCACGCTGCGCTTCATCCTGCTGGACCTTTCCAACGACGACATCGTGCCCGAGGCGGAACTGTTCCTGTACCTGGCCGACCGCGCCCAGCACGTGGGGCAGGTGATCCGCCCGGCCCTGGCCGAGGGCGTGGTGGTGCTGTCCGACCGCTACGCCGACTCCACCGTGGTCTATCAGGGCTACGGGCGCGGGCTGGACCCGGAACGGCTGCGCGAGCTGAACGACATGGCCGTGGGCGGGCTGTGGCCCGACCTGACCCTGGTGTTCGACCTGCCGCCGGAAGAAGGCCTGCGCCGGGCCATGACCCGCAACCTGCGCGAGGGCACCAGCGTTTCCGAAGGGCGGTTCGAGGCGGAGCACCTTGCCTTTCACGCCCGGGTGCGCGAAGGCTATCTGACGTGGGCCGCGCTGCATCCGGCGCGGTTCCGGGTGGTGGACGCCACCCGCACGCTCGACGAGGTGTTCGAGGACGTCATGCGCGCCGTGCGGTCTGCCCTGGCGGCCTTTCCGGCGGGCGTCCCGGCGCATCCCTGACGACGAATTGCTCATGACGACGAATTGCTCATGACGACGAATTGCTCATGACGACGGATGCTCATGACGGCGAACTGCGCATAACGGCGGGTCACTCGTAACGGCGGGCATTACCCGCGAAGGACATCCCCATGCTGGAAGCAAAGAACCGGCTGGGCATCATCTTCTTTCCGGCCTTCGACTGGGCCATCAGCGCCACCCACCCGGAACGCGAGGAACGGCTGCTCTACACGCAGGACCAACTGCGTGAGGAAGGGCTGTTCGACATCGCGGGCATCACCGAATACAAGCCGGAAATCGCCACCCGCGAAGACGTGGAGCGCGTGCACTTCTGCATTCCCGGCGTGGAAAGCGTGTGCACCAAGTCGCACCTCATCTCCGCCGGGGGGGCCATTACCGCCGCCCGGCTGGTGATGGAGAAGGAAGAGGAAAAGGCCTTCGCGCTGGTGCGCCCGCCGGGCCACCACGCCATGAAGGTGGTGCACGGCAACCGGGGGTTCTGCAACATCAACATCGAAGCCGTGATGCTCGAACACATCCGCGAGCACTACGGCCCGTTGCGCGTGGCCATCGTGGACACCGACTGCCACCACGGCGACGGCACGCAGGACATCTACTGGAACGACCGCGACACCCTGTTCATCTCGCTGCATCAGGATGGCCGCACCCTGTACCCCGGCACCGGCTTTCCGCACGAACTGGGCGGCCCCAACGCCATGGGCCGCACCCTGAACATTCCGCTGCCGCCCGGCACGTCGGACAAGGGCTTCCTGCACGTCATCGACAACCTGGTGCTGCCGGTGCTGGAAGACTTCAAGCCCGACCTCGTCATCAATTCCGCCGGGCAGGACAACCACTTTTCCGACCCCATCACCAACATGAACTTCTCGGCCCAGGGCTATGCCATGCTGAACAGGCGGCTGAACCCCGACATCGCCGTGCTGGAAGGCGGCTACGCCATCCAGGGGGCGCTGCCGTACGTCAATCTGGGCATCTGCCTGGCCATGGCCGGGCTGGACTTCGACGGGGTGCGCGAGCCGGAATTCGACCCGGCGGCCATCGCCCAGTCCGATCAGGTGAGCACGTACATCGAGCGGCTGTGCGACGAGATGCTGAAGGTGTGGCGCAAGCCCCCGGCCCTGCCCAAGCAGGGCGAGCGCTCCGGCGACTGGTGGGTGCGCACCAAGGACATCTACTACGATACCGATGGCATCAGTGAAAGCCAGGTGGAGTCGGTGCTGCTGTGCCAGGACTGTTCGGGCACGGTGAAGATAGAAACCTGGTCCACGGTGAACCCGCTCAGCGTGGGCATAGAGATTCCCATCAGCGCCTGCGACAGGTGCGCGGGCATTGGCCGTCGCCTGCTGGAGGAAGCCCACCTGAAGGGCAATTATCGCTACGTGCAGTGCATTGACAGAAAGGCGAAGAGATACACGCGTTACGGGTTTTAGAGCGGGGCGGCACGAGTGCCTTTTTGCCCTCTGTCTGCGTCAGAATGGTTTTTTATTACGGTCGAATACCGCAAAAGTGCGCTCTGCGGTCGCCATCCGTAAGGCTCGCAGGCTCGCCTAACGGCTGCCGCACTCCCTTCATAAAAAACCATTCTTCCTTGGCAGAGAACAAAAATCCTACTCGTGCCGCCCCGCTCTTAATCAACAGATAAGCATGGAACGCACATCCTTTTGGAGAAATACCATGAGCAAGACCGCCACCCCGCCCGCCAATCCTGTGGACACCTTCTGGACCATCCGCCTGGCCACCACCAAGGAAGCCCTTGAAGCCAACAACTTCGAGGTGTCCATGGCCGAAAGCCTGGCCGACGCTGCCCGCATCTTTCTGCAAGACATCCTGCCCGCATCCGGCGCCAAAACCGTGTCCTTCGGCGGTTCCATGAGCATCGGCAAGAGCGGTGTGCCCGAAGCCCTGCGCGCCATGGATTCCATCGAATTGCTGGACACCATGAACTACAAGCTGCCTGCGGCGGAAATGTACGAACTGCGCCGCCAGTCCCTGCTGGTGGACCTGTTCCTGTCCAGCACCAACGCCCTTACCGTGGACGGCAAGCTGGTGAACCTGGACATGATCGGCAACCGGGTGGGCGGCATCAACTTCGGCCCCAAGAAGGTGGTGCTGTTCGTGGGCCGCAACAAGGTGGTGGACAGCGTGGACGACGGCATGCGCCGCATCAAGGAATTCTCCGCGCCCACCAACGCCATCCGCCTGGCCAAGAAGACCCCGTGCACCAAGGTTGCGGAATGCATGGACTGCAAGAGCCCCGACCGCATCTGTAATGTCTGGACCATCACGGAAAAGGCCTTCCCGGCCAAGCGCATTCACGTGGTCCTGATCAATGAGGATACCGGGCTGTAGCCTCGCCCCCAAATTGTCTTTTCGCCCGTTGGCGTCGTCAAACTTCGCCTGCCATGTCGGTCGAATACGATAAGAGTACGCGTTGCGGTCGCCATCCGTAAGGCTCGCAAGCTCGCCTAACGGCTGCCGCACTCCCTCATGGCAGGCTCGTTTTCCTCGCCAACGAACGAAAATCCTAATTTGGGCCACTTGCTGACACGAGGCTGTTTGAGATTGCGCCGTCCCTGAAAGGGTGATGCATCGAACGTCCTTCGGGATGTTTCCGGGTGCAGGGGAGGCGACACGGGCCGGACCGGAGCGCGCGGCGTCCCCGGTAGCTGGCGGCCCGCGCACCGCACGCCGCACGCAGGGGGACGGATGTTCCTGAACGAACACCAGAGCAAGAAGCTGTTTGCCGCAGCGGGGATTGCCGTCCCCGCCGGGGATTGTCTGGGGCCGGAAGACGTGGACGCGTATGCGCCGCCGTTTCCCGGCCCCTGGTACGTCAAGGCGCAGGTGCTTACAGGCGGGCGCGGCAAGGCGGGCGGGGTGCTGCGGGCCGATACGCCCGATGCGCTGCGCGCCACCGCGCGGACCATCCTGGGCATGACCATCAAGGGCCACGCCGTGCCCTTCGTGCGGGTGGAACCGGCCACGGACATCCGCAAGGAATGTTACCTGTCGTTCATGCTTTCGCGCCAGCGGCGCGAAATGCTGCTGACCACCAGCCACCGGGGTGGCATGGAGGTGGAGGCCACGGCGGATGCCCGCAAGCCGCTGGTGCAGCGGGTGCCGCTGGACGCGGGCCTGCGCGACCATCACCTGCGGGCGGCGTTCTTCGAGCTGGGGGCAGACCCGGCGGGCTGGGCGGGCTTCCGCGATCTGGCGGAACGGTTGTTCCGCGCCGTGCGAGACGACGGCCTGCTGCTGGCGGAAATCAACCCGCTGGTGTTCACCGGGGCAGGGCAGTGGGTGGCCCTGGACGGCAAGGTGGAGTTGGATGACAACGTGATGGACCTGCGGCCCGACCTGCAAGGCTACTACACGCCGGAGCACCAGGGCGCGGAAGAAAACGCCGCGCGCGATGCCGGGCTGAGCTATGTGGGCCTTTCCGGCTGGGTGGGCCTTTTGGTCAACGGCGCGGGCCTTGCCATGGCCACCATGGACTTGCTGAACTTTTCCGGCCTGCCCGCCGCCAACTTCATGGACCTTGGCGGTGCGGCGGACGGCGCGCGCATGCGCCGGGCGCTGGACTTGCTGTTCGCCAATCCCAAGGTGCGGGCGGTGTTCATCAACCTGTTCGGGGGCATCGTGTCCTGCGCCGGGGTGGCCCGCGCGCTGATGGAGGCGCTGGGCGCGGAACGCGCCGCCCAGCCCGTGGTGGTGCGCATGGCCGGGCACGAATCGGCAGAGGGGCGCGAACTGCTGCGCGCCTTTGCCCACCCGGACGTGGTTATCGCGGACGAGGTGTCCGACGCGCTGGATGCCCTGCGGGGGATCGACACCGCCAATCGCGCCCGTGAAGGCGTGGACGCCGTGCCGCCTGCCGCGTATCCTTTGGCCGACGAGGCGTGGCCGCTGCCGCCCGCTGCCCGCAAGGGCTACCGGCGCTCCGGAAGGCGCGGCGTGCCGTGGCTGGGGCCGGACACGCAGGTGCTGGTCCAGGGCATCACCGGCAAGGTGGCCCAGCGCCATGTGCAGCTGATGCAGGAATACGGCACGCGCATCGTGGCCGGGGTCACCCCGTTCAAGGGCGGGCAGAGCGTGCTGGGCGTGCCGGTGTACGATTCGGTGCACGAGGCGTGCAGGCACCACCGCATCGATGCTTCCATCATCTTCGTGCCCGCGCCCTTCGCGCCGGATGCGGTCATGGAGGCGGCGGCGGAGGAAATCCCGTGGGCGGTGTGCATCACCGAGGGCATTCCGCAGCGGGCCATGCTTTCCGCGCTGAAGAACGTGCCGCCGTCGCCCACGCGGGTCATCGGCCCCAACACGCCGGGCATCATCGTGCCGGGGGCCACCAAGATCGGCATCATGCCGGGCTACGTGTTCACCCCGGGGCCGGTGGCCATTTTCTCGCGCTCGGGCACGCTGACCTACGAGGCGGCGGCCCGCCTTTCGGCGGCGGGCATCGGCCAGTCGTTCTGCGCCGGGGTGGGGGGCGATTCGTTCATCGGCAGCGATTTCATTGCGCTGTTCGAATGCATCCGCGACGATGACGCCACCGAGGCCGTGCTGGTGCTGGGCGAAGTGGGCGGCACGGCGGAAGAGGACCTGGCCCGCTGGGTGACCGCCACCGGCTTTGCCAAGCCGGTGCTGGGCTTCATCGCCGCGCGCACGGCGCCGCCCGGTCGCCGCATGGGCCACGCCGGGGCCATTCTGGACGAGGCCACCGGCGGGGTGGACGGCAAGTTGCAGGCCATGCGCGATGCGGGCTTTGCCGTGTGCCCGGACCTTGCCAGCCTGCCGGAGCGGGTGGCAAGGGCGCTGGGCAGGGACGCAGGCTGACCCGCGCCGGGGCGTTGGACTTTTTTCCACCGGGCGCGGCGGCATCGGCTTGCCGCGCCCCGGCTTTTGGTCTAGGTGCGGTGTGCTGTGGTCTGGCCGCCCGCGTGGCGGCCGTGCTGCGCATCGCCCGGCATATTCCCGGCACATTACCGCGATCACAAGCCTTGCGAGGATTATCATGAACATCACCGAAGCACTGCTGCACGCCCTGAAGGAACGCGGCGCGCGCGAGGTCTGGGGCATTCCCGGCGACTTCGCGCTGCCCTACTTCAAGATCATCGAACAGACCGGCATCCTGCCGCTTATCACCCTGACGCACGAACCGGGTCTGGGCTTTGCCGCAGACGCCGCCGCGCGCATCCGCCGGGGGCTCAGCGTGGCTGCCGTCACCTACGGGGCCGGGGCCATCAACATGCTGAACGCCGTAGCCCAGGCCTTTGCCGAAAAGTCGCCGGTGGTGGTCATTTCCGGGGCGCCGGGCACGGCGGAGCGGGCGCGTGGGCTTTTGCTGCACCATCAGGTGAAGACCGTGGGCTCGCAGTTCCGCATGTATCAGGAAGTCACCTGCGACCAGGGCATTCTGGACGACCCGGCCACCGCGCCCGCCATCATCGAGCGGGTGCTGCGCAACTGCCTGGAACATTCGCGCCCGGTGTATCTGGAGATTCCGCGCGACATGCCCGCCGTGGCCTGCGACCCGGTACCGCCGCATGCCCCCACCCCCTGTGACGAAGAGGCGGTGGCCGCCTGCGCGGCGGAAGTGCTGGCCCGGCTGCGCGCCGCCAGCCGTCCGGTGCTGATGGTGGGGGTGGAGGTGCGCCGCTACGGCCTTGAGGACCGCGTGGCGGAACTGGCCGACAGGCTGGGCGTGCCCGTGGTCACCAGCTTCATGGGGCGCGGGCTGCTGGCGGGCAAGGCCTGCCTGCAGGGCACCTACATGGGCGTGGCGGGCGATGCCGCCATCACCCGGGCAGTGGAAGGCTCCGACGGCCTGTTGCTGCTGGGGGTGATCATGTCCGACACCAACTTCGGGGTGTCAGCCAGCCACATCGATCGCCGCCGCCTGATGCACGCCGAGGATCGCCAGGTGCGCATGGGCTTCCACACCTACCATGACATCCCGCTGGAAAGGCTGGTGGATGCCCTGCTGGTGGCCATGCCCGAAGGGGCGCGGGCCTGTGCGGCTCCGGCTGGTCTGAACGACGACGGCACGGACGGGGCCACCGCGCCCCTTGGCCGCAACGTGGTGTACCGGCGCGGCTTTGTGGCCGACGACGCCCCGGTCACCCCCGACGACATTGCCGTGCTGCTCAACGATTTCTACGATCAGGTGGGCGCCGGGCGCGATGCCGGAACCGTCGGCGGTGCCGAGCCGGACCCCTTTCCGTGGCCGCTGGCCTGCGACATTGGCGACTGCCTGTTCACCGCGCTGTCGGTGCGCCCCGTGCCCATGGTGGGGCCGGGGTACTACGCCAGCATGGGCTTTGGCGTGCCCGCGGGCATGGGCTTGCAGGTGACCACCGGCCAGCGTTCGCTGACCCTGGTGGGCGACGGGGCCTTCCAGATGACTGGCATGGAGCTTGGCAACTGCGCACGTCTTGGCATCGACCCGGTAATCGTGGTGTTCAACAACGCCTCGTGGGAAATGCTGCGGGTGTTCCAGCCGGAAACTTCGTACAGCGCCATCAACACGCTGGACTTCGCCGCCTTTGCCGATGCGCTGGGTGGACGCGGCCACCGCGTGACCACCCGGCGCGAGTTGGCGGCGGCCTTCGCTGCGGCCACCACGGAGCGCGGGCGCTTCCAGCTTATCGACGTGCGGCTGGAAAAGGGGGCCATCTCGGACACGCTGGCCAACTTCGTGGCCGGGGTGAAGCGGGTGTCCGGCGTGAAGTAGCCGGGCGTGCCTTCGGATTTCTTCATGTGACAAGGCCGGGCAGCGCCCGGCAAAAAGCGCAAGCGAAACGGGGCGCGGTCCGAGGGACCGCGCCCCGCATGCGTTGCGGAACAGATGGTGAACAGGCGGGAGCTGGTTGGAGCGGGGGATATGGTGAACCCCTCGATCTGCCCGGCCTGTGCTACTTGGTCGACTTGCCCAGCGAGGCGAACGACACGACGCTGCCCGTCCCGCCGCCCCCGCCGCCCCCGCCGCCCCCGCCGGAGGACTGCTTGGCTGCCTGGGCTTGCAATTCGTTGATTTGCTGCTGCAATTCGTTGATCTGCTGGTACAGCGGGCGGGTGATCGATTCCTTCACCCCGTCGGGCGTGGAACCCTGTTCCACCTGCGCTATCTGCTGCTGCAACTGCTCGATCTTCTTTTCCAGTTCCTCGACCTGCTTGGCCGTGGAATCTCCCCCGCCAGCGCCCCCGGCGGCGGCAGCGGCGGTATCGTCCAGGCTTTCACCTTCCAGCAGGTCGTCGTCGCCGGTCGCCGCGCCCGCCTCGGTCAGGGTGCCCGCTTCCTGCGCGGCATCGGCCTCGGCCTGCTGGCGTGCGGCCAGCATTTCGCGGGCAAGGCGCATGGCCTCCTCGGATATGGACACCCGGTCGCCCGACTGCGTGGTGGCAACGCTTTGCGTGGCACGCCGGGTGGTGGAGATGCCCGAGATGTAGTCCGTGGACGACACCCCGTAGCCCTGCATCAGTTCCATTGTCCAATCGCTCATCACCGCATCCTCCGTGCATGACTGGCGGCTGCCCGGCCCGGCGTTGGCGGAAGCGCCCGGTAGTTTCGGGGTGCATCCGGGCGTGCCAGGACGCGCACGGCATCCGGCAGGACCTGCCGCCCTTTTCGGCGTGCCCGAAGGAATGCAAAAGTCGTGTAAAGGGAAAACGTTTCCCGGTGGCCCGGCGCGCGCAATGGTGTGCGCACGCAGGCTCAGGTCGCACCTGCGGAACGGTGAAGGCGGGCGGGGGAATAGATGATGGCGTTCATGGTGCTGCCCGGAATTCGCTGAAAGCCGAACCCCAGGTACCATGCGGTCAGCGTGCGCTGGTCCAGGCAGCCGTTGCCGTGGGCCAGGGGCAGGGCGTTGGCCACGATGTGCAGTCCGTGCCGTTCGGCAATGGCCACCAGCAGGGCCATGGCCTGCGAACCGTGCCCGGCGCGCCGGGCGTCGGAATGGATTTGCAGCAACGACATGCGGTCCTGCCAGAAGCACACCAGCATGCGCACCGGCCCCAGTTGCCGGAACCCGGACCGACTGCCCGGCGCGGGCGTGGTGTGGCGCAGGTAGCAGTGGCGCGCGGCCAGGGTGGCCGGGGGCAGGCCCGCCGGGGCAGGGGGCGGCGTTGCTGCCGGGGATGCCCCTTGTGCTGGAGCGCGGGTACCCTGCGGGGCATGCGGACCATGGAAGCCGGGTGTGTCCGGCGTGTCCGGCGTGTCCGGTGTGTCTGGCATGGCTGGCGCTGCGGGAGGGGGCACGGGAGGAATCACGGAATGGGGTACGACGGCGCTGCGGGAAGGAGCGTCGGTGTGCCAGGGCGGTTGCGCGGAAAGCGGCATGGTGGATACCTCGTGAAGGTGATGGGTGCGAGCCTGAAGCGGTCGATGGGCGGACGACGCAAAAGTCCCCCCTTTCCGTTGCGGAGAAAGGGGGGACGTCCGTGGCCGGAATGGCCTAGGTAAGCAGGACTACCCCCCGTGCGCCTCGCGGGCGGCACGGAGGAAGATGCCGCGCGGGGCGGCGGTGGGGCGGAAGGCCCCGGTACGCGAAACACGGCCATGTGCGGCGCACTTAACCTGTAGCGTACTGGAAAGGAAGGAGGGGCCTTTTGGGGGCGTGTTCTGCTGCTGCATGATCGTGATGTGTGTACGCACGTCTTGACAGAGTGTGCATGGTGAATCAGATGCTCGGTGTCATGATTCCATGGCCGGAAGCTTAAGTCAAGCCGGTTTGCGAAATTTCATGCCAACCATTGGTTGTGCGGAAAACCATGTTCAGGTGGTCTTTTGGTCTGTGCGCAATGCGGGATGAATGCTGTTTCTGATGTCGCATTGGCTGCGTGTTGCGTTGTGCAATACTGCAATGCATATCCAACGCAGTATGCATGATGTCGTGTTCTTGCGATGGCGCGGATAGCGGAAAGGGCCGCGCGGAGGGTTTGGGGAGGGTGTCAGGGCAGGGCCATGCAGCCGATGCGCCGGGCCTGTTCGCATCCGGCGGGGTAGTCGCGGCAGCGGGCGGGCTGGGGTTTCGGAGTTGTCCCAGCCTGTCGCGGGGGGCGCTTGCCCGCCATGAGAAAGCTTGCAGCGCCTTGCGGCGCGCGAAGATGCCGCGCACGACGCTTTTCCGCGAAAACGCGGGCATGGCATGTTGCCACCGGGGTGCGCCGGGTGTATCGGCAGGAACAGTCGGCGGCAACGGGCACATGGCGAACCGCATTCGCACCGTGCCGCCCAATGCGGTGCGCCGCATGTGCCGCCGCCAACCTGTCGCAACGCAACGCATTGCCCGGAGGTATGCCTTCCATGTCACAACTCTCGCAGACGGATCCCGACGGCCTTGAAATCCATGACGTTGACTTCATCCAGACCGACGGCATGACGGAAGGGACGGGGACGCTGGTCATCGAGATGACCCTCGACGACGAACGCGAGGTGACGCGCATTCATCGGAATGTTCCCGAGCATCTCTACGAGGCGTGGGAACAGCACGACTTCGACCCCGAGATGTACGTGGCCGAGATCGAGGACGCCTTTCCCTTCGACGAAGAAGAGGACGACGAGGCCGATCCGGCGGATTAGGATGCGTGGCCCGCGCGTTTTCGGCGCGGTATGATATTGTTGGATGAACGCCCCGATGGCTGTGGCCGTCGGGGCGTTTTGTGCGTGTTAGTCCGGGCCTGGCGATTGCCTGCCCCCGGCTGGTGAGGTTATCGTGGGTGACGGGGAGTCGCGCGCGGTTTGCGCGTCCAGCTCTCGGGGGGCAGACGGGGCACACCCCAGTTCGGGCACACCCCAGTTCGGGCACACCCCAGTTCGGGCACACACCCGTCCGGGCACACACCCGTCCGGGCTCGCCCATACCGGACACGTGGCGGGGGGCGGCATGCAGCGTTCACGATGGAGGGGGCATGGAAACGCTTGAGCGACATCGGAACACCCCGACCATGGGGGTGCGCGGCTGGCTGCTGGTGCTCGCGCTGGTTACCGGCCTGCCCACCACCATCTTTTCCGTGTTCGCCATGGTCGAGCACATGCGGGCGCAGCAGGAGAAGACCGACGCGGAACTGCGGCGGCAGGTGCTGGCCGTGGCCCAGGGCGTGGATGCGGAGCTGTCGGCCAAGGCGGCCATGCTGCATGCCCTGGCGGCCTCGCAGGATTCGGATCGGATTGATGTCGGCCAACTGTACCGTCAGGCCAGGGGAGTGGGCAGCGCGCACCGCGAGGTGCAGTCGCTGGCGCTGGTGGGCCATGACGGCAGTCAGGTTTTCAGCACGTGGGAACCGCTGGGTACCGTGTTGCCGTCCACGGGTGACCTGACGTCGGTCCGACGTGCCCTGGACGAGGAGCGCCCCGTGGTTTCCGCCCTGTTCCGGGGCAGCATTTCACTCCAGCCGGTCACGGCGCTGGGCGTGCCGATGCAGGTGGGTCGGGGCCAGCGGTACGCGCTGCGCATGTACATCGGGGTGGATGCGTATGCCCGCCTGCTGGAAAAGGAACACCTGCCGGAAGGGTGGGCCGCCACGCTGGTGGACGGGCAGGGAACCATCCTGGCCCGGACGCTGCTGCCGGAACAGGCCGTGGGCAAGGTGGTGGGGCCGCGCCTGCGCGAGGTGCTTGATGCTTCCGAAGTCATGGAGGCAGGCAACCGCGAGGGAGTTCCCGTGCGCTTCGCCGTGGCACCGGTGGGGCTGTGGGGCTGGCACGCGGTGGTGCAGGTGCCCGTTTCCACGTTGCAGGCCGCCATGCGCGGGTATCTGCTGCGTCTGGCGGGCATCGGGGGGGCCTGCATCATCGTGGGCTTTGCCGGGGCGTGGCTGCTGTCGCGCCGCTTCGTCGCCGAGGTGGAGCTGGCGGCCCGCTCGTGCCTTCTGCCGGAGGCGAGCGACGAACCGGCCCGGCCCACCATGGTGCGCGAATTGCGCCAGGTGGGGGATGAACTGGCCGCCGCCCGCGAGCGCGAGGAAATGGCCCTGCGCGACAGTCTGACCGGCCTGGCGGGACGGGCGCTGTTTCTGCGGCATGCCCGGCACCTGCTGGAAACCAGCTGCCACGACAAGTCGTTGCGGCTGGCCGTCATGTTCATCGACCTTGACGGGTTCAAGCAGCTCAACGACCAGTACGGCCACGCCGAAGGGGATACGGTGCTGCGCCGCACGGCCCGGGTGCTGGAGGGCGCGGTGCGCTCGTCGGACGTGGTGGGGCGCCTGGGCGGGGACGAATTCGTGCTGTGCCTGGCCTTGCAGGCCGACACTGCCTGCGAGGTGGCCCGCGGCGTGGCCGCGCGCGTGGTATCCGGGGTGGCGCAGATCGGGTTTGGCGTCGGGTGCAGCGTGGGTATCGCGCTGGGCAAGGCGGGTGGATACCCCGAACCGTCTGATGACGCGACTGCGGATGTGCCGGGCGATGGCGCGGACGGCGAGCCCGATGCCATGCGCAGTGACGGGACTGGGGGCAAGGTTGGCGACGGCTCTGAGGGCGGGACAGGAGGCGGGGTTGGCGGGGCAGCTGCCCCTGCGGACGCTGGCACCCGCGCCATCGACGCGGCGCTGCCCGGTGCGCCCGCCCCCCTGCGCGCCCTGCTGGAAGACGCCGACAAGGCCATGTACATGGCCAAGCAGGCGGGCAAGAACAGCTACCATCTGCTGGATGCGTCCACCTGCGAGTAAGGCTGGACCATGATTGGGCTTGGTTGGACATGACATCCGCCCCGTTCCCTTCAAACGGCGCACGCCCCCTATGTCCGGGCGCGTCCCACCGTGGAAAGCCATGACCGAAGGACTTCTTATCGCCATGCTGGGCTGGTGGCTCGGCGGCTTCGTCAATAACACCATCGGGTTCGGAGGGGCACTGGTTGCCCTGCCCGTGGTTGCCCTGGGCAATGACATGGCGGTGGCGGTACCGGCTTCCGCGCTTATCGTGCTGGCCGTCAATATGCAGATGGCCTGGAACTACCGGCATCACCTGAAGGGCGGTATCGGCGTGTGGCCCTTGATCTTGGGGGGCCTGCCGGGGGCCTTGGTCGGCGTACTGATGCTGCGCCACATTCCCGATGCCGGGCTGCGCCTTGGCCTTGGCGGGCTGCTCGTGGCGTATGCCCTGTGGGCGCTGCTGTGCGCAAAGCCCGGCCGCAGGGCGCTGCATGGTGCATGGGGGGCCGTGGCCGGGTTCTTTTCCACCAGCCTGGGCACGGCCTACGGCATCAACGGGCCGTCGCTGGCCATCTACCTGTCGTTCCGGGGGGGCACCCTGCAGGAGACCAAGGCCGCGTTGGGGGTGTTCTTCATCGTCAGCGGCACCATCATCGTGGCTGCGCAGACCCTGGCGGGCGTGCAGTCGGCAGAGACGGTGCTGCAGTTCGCCGCGTCGCTGCCGTCGGTCATGCTGGGCGGATGGGCGGGTATTGCGTTGTCCAGGCGCCTGTCCGACGGCAATCTGCATGGCGCGCTGTTCGTGATGCTGCTGCTCATGGGGGCCAACCTCGTCCGGCAGGGCATGGGATTCTGACGCGGGCGCCCTGTTTGCCTCCGGGCCGCTTGTCTGCCACGGCTCCCCTTGATTGGCATGCCCGTCGTACCCTCCCCGTCTGTCACGCTGGCCGGGCGGCCCCGGCCGACCCGCCCGTGCTGCCGGACGTGTCAGATGTGTCTCCGGACGTGTCTCCGCCGTCCGCCTCCATGTCCCTGCTCTTGTCCCCCCGCGCTCCCTTGCCGATGAAGGTCAGAAAGCGTTCCGCGTCCGCATGGCCGGGCAGCGGCGTCATGCTCGTGCGGCCATCCACGGATTGGACCAGCAGGGGCGTGTCGTACCCCGCCACGTCCACCACGCCCTTGATGCGGAAATAACGTCTCGATTCCGACTCCAGCAAGGCTTCCAGTTGGGGCAGGGCCATGGGGGCATGCACCCGCAGGGTTTCGGCAGTATAGCCGTCATCGGCGTGGGTGGCTGCGCCGCCATGGAACGCGGTATCCCCGAATCGGGGCAGGCCGCGTTGCCCCGGTCTGCGCCGGGTGGTGTCCGTATCCGCTAGCAGGCCGAAGGGGATGGCTCCCCCCGTGGCCTCGTGCAGCATGGCCCCGGGGTTGATGCGGGCTGCCATGGCGCGGGCGGCCGTGATGTGTTCCGGCTCGGCGATGTCGGTCTTGTTGAGCACCAGGATGTCCGCGGCGGTCACCTGGTCCCTGGCCACCCTGCTTTCGCGCAGGGCGCTGGCGAAGGAGACGGTGTCCACCACGGTGATCACCGGCCCCCTGCTTACCATGTCGGACACCTCGTGCAACTCGTCGAGCAGGTTCAGGGGGTTGGCCAGCCCGCTGGTTTCCAGCACCACCACGTCCGGGGTGAACCGTTCCAGCAGTTGGACCAGGCCGTGGCGCAGCCGCCCGGACAGGGAGCAACACACACAGCCCTCGTCGGCCTCCACCACCCGGCAGCCATCCTCCAGCAGCTTGCCGTCCAGCCCCACGGCACCGATCTCGTTCTGGATGACCGCCACGAAGCGGTCGCGTTGCAGGTTGTATTCGATGAAATGGCGCAGCAGGGTGGTCTTGCCGGAGCCGAGAAATCCCGTCAGCACCAGCAGGGGCGGGCGTGGCCCGTCGCCGCATGCGGTTTTCGTTGTTTCCGCGCTGCCCATCCAGCCGGGGCTGTGTGCGGTCATCCACGGTTGGGCATGCAGCGGGCCGGTGTCCGCTGGCCGCCACGGAGCGCAACGTTCCGATGGAGGCGGCGTGCCGTAGGCCAGGGCCAGGGAGATGCGTCGCACGTCGTGTGCGGGCACGTTGCGGTATGGTTGCGCGCGGGTGAACCACCCCTGCCAGCCGGGTCGCACTGCGTAGCGGCAGGCGGTGGGGGCTTCGCCCAGGACGAAACTGGCGCTGGCCGCCAGACAGCGAAACAGGCGCAGGGCCATGCCGAAGGACGGAATGTCGCTTTCCGCGTCACCGGGGCGCACCACGAACGGGTCGGAAAAATCGGCGGAACTGGCGCCGGACCGCGGCATGCCTTCGGATTGAACCGTGACGTCCTGCGGCATACCTTCGGACTGGCCCATGCCGTCCTGCGGCATGCCTTCGGATTGGCGAATGCCGTCGGCGGCAAAGACGCGGGTGCGCGACAGGCCGGACAGTTCCAGCCGCAGTGATTCGCCGTGACTGCCCGCCACCACCCGCAGCGTGCCCACCCGGAACAAGGTGCGCATGGCGTGCCCGGACGGAAAGTCGCGGACGTTGTCCCAGTAGTCCGCCAGCAGGGTGGCCACCCCGGCGGCCAGGGGAAAGCGTTCGGCGCACGGTTCGTCGGGGTGGGGGAAGTAGTGCAGCGAAAAGGTGCCCGCCAGCACGGTACCGTGCATGCGTTCACCCTCGAACAGCATGCCGAACACACCAGTGCTGCCATGCAGCTTGCAGGTCCAGCCTTCGCCGTGGGCGATGGTGGGGCGAATGCCCCGCCACCCCAGGGCGCGGGCCTCGGGCCGGTGAAACTGGGTACGCAGCAGCAGGGCGCGCACCATGCCCGGCGTCCAGCAGCCATGGCCCTGGTCCACGGGAACGGGGGTGATCGTGCGCAGGTCCATCGGGCCTCCTTGTCGGCGGTGTGCCGCCGCGGCCTGTCCGGAAAGTCCTGTCGGGTGCCGCCTGTCCGGTGGTTCCGGTTCGGCGCCGCCTGCCGGTGATTACGGCCCGGCGTGCCCCTGCCCGCCGCATCTGCGCGGGCAGGGGCGTCCGTTCATCTGGTCACCTGGTCATCCGTTTTCCTGGGCTCGCCTACACCTTGGCGAACCGGATGGAGTCCCCATTGCCCAGATAGGCCTTGTCCTTGGTGCGGAACCTGGCTGTGCCCTCCACCACCGGGTAGCCCGCGTCGATGAACTTCTTGGCGGTGACTATCCCGGTGCAGTGGTTGCAGCCCACCTTCTCCAGGTTCCACTTGCGCAGGCCTATGACCAGGTCGTCGTACTTGGGGTCCCAGTCCTCGAAGGGCGAGATGTGCAGCCCGCCATACAGGCCGTGGAAGCGGTCGTGTTCATAGGCCAGTTCGCGGTAGGCGGTGTCCGCGAACAGGATGATGCCCTGGTGGCAGCATCCGGTGATGCTGACCAGCCCAAGGTCCGCCACGTTGAAGTACAGCGACTGTTCGCCGAATACCCGGCAGATGATGGGCACATCGAACATGTAGCTGGCCATGCCCGGCTCGATGGGGTGCAGTCCCTTCTTCACCTTGACCAGTTCACCCTTGTGTCCGGCGTCCTTGATGTACTGCAATCCTTCCGCATAGAACGAATCGGGGATGTATATCTTGATGCCCGGCGCATACTTGAGGGTGACCGGCAGGCCCCAGAAGTGGTCGAAGTGCTCGTGCGAGATGATCAGCGCCTCGATCTCGCCGTTGGCCAGCATCTTGTCGATGCCTTCACGCTTGAAGCATTCGTCCATCCAGGCGAAGGACCAGCCGGAATCCAGCAGGTACTTGCGCACCTTGCCGTCCATGTCCTCCACCTCCACCAGGGCCGCAAAGCCCCCGGCGTTCATGGGGTTGACGCTCTTGGCCCTGGTGATCTCCCACGCCTCGTCCAGCCGGTTGGGCAGCAGGTCGCGGATTTGGGCAATGCCCTTCTGGTACGACCCCTTGCCAAGGCCCGTGCCGTCGCCGAAGGGCGGCCAGTTGTAGGTATACTGGTCCACCAGCAGGCCCCCGGCGCTCTTGATGTCCGACATCAGCTTGCCGTTGTCGAACCAGCTGGTTTCCGAAACCACCTTTGCCTTCACGCTGCGGCAGGTGCCGAAGGACTGCATCTTGCGCTGCACCTTGGGCAGGTCTTCGAACCGGCGCGACGAGTACGAGTACGCACCCATGGCGCCCAGCGTTCCCAGCCCCACGCCCAGTGCCGCACCCTTGATGAAGTCTCGCCTGCTGAGTGACGTCTTGTTGTCCGACATGGCGGCCTCCTTGGGCTACTTGGGAATGAGGGTGACGGATTGGGAAACCACGGGCAGCGCGCGCACGATGACGAAGTACAGGGCCACGCCCACGGCGGTACCAACGGCCAGGCCGGGCAGCATCCTCGGGCTCCAGGTGTGCTCCGCCTCGCGCGCGGCGGCTTCCGCCGCCAGTTCGTCGGCGGTCTTCATGCGCATGGTCCAGCCGGGCCAGTTGTCCATGAACCAGTAGTTGATCAGCCAGATGTTGATCAGCCAGATGGTGGGAATCATGGGGAACTGCTGCGGGTGCGAAAAGCCCTTCTGCGTGCCCAGGAACAGGTGCGAGGTGCGGTAGTACGCGGCATATACCGCAAGGCCCGCCGCCACCACGATGGCGGTGCGCACCAGCATGTTCACCGGGGTGGAGAACTTGCGGGGCCAGTTGTCGCAGTACATGTACAGGAACAGCGCGGGCAGCAGGAAGAAGATGGCCGTCTCGCCCACGTGCAGCCAGCGCCAGTCGGGCGCGGCGTCGCGCTTGTGGCCCCGGATGGCTTCACCCCAGGCCAGTTCCTGCGCGAAGTAGAAGAAGAAGGTCAGGGCCAGCGAAATGGCGATGATGGCGAAGAAGATGGACAGCCGCCGCGCCCACGGGTTGCGGATGACCGAGAAGGGGTAGCGTTCCCAGATGGTTTCCATCAGCCAGACCACCACGGTGCAGCACATGATCCAGGCGATGTGGAAGTTGCCCGACACCGTGTTGGCGAAGGCTTCCCAGTAGGGCGGGGTGATGGAGGTGAACTCCTGCCAGGGGTAGTACAGGATGCCCATGTGCGGGTGCATGGTCATCAGGTAGATGAGCGTACTGAGAAAGAAGGTGACGATCCAGATGCTCATGCCCTTCACCGGCTGCTTCAGGTCCTGCCAGGGGGCTTCCTCCATGGCCACCACCCAGGCGGGGCTGAGCCACGAGGCGATGGCCGCGAACATCAGGCAGGCCGTGGCTGCATATTCCGCCGCGAAGAATTCGGTGATGCCCTTCAGCTTGGTGAGCTGGTCGGGGTTGAAGTAGGCCATGGCGTAGTTGCCCAGCAGCCCTTCGAAGAACCCCTTGATCAGGGCCAGCATCAGCGCCACCGACAGCAGCGAGAGGATGACGCCCTTCACCAGCGGGTGGGCCTTTTCCATCCACTCCCGGCGAAAGGGCCAGAAGTCGAAGATGTAGGCCACCCAGATCAGGATGATCAGCAGCCAGCGGGTGTACATGTAGCCCACGTAGGGGGTGTACAGCCGCATCATCCCGCGCGGGTCCTGGAAAATCCACCACGTGGCGTAGAAGATGACCAGCGTGAACAGCAGGTTGACGATGGCAGGCAAGGGGCCCTTCCACCGCTTTTCCAGCTTTCGCGCTTCAAGGAAGCTGACGGATCCGTGTGACATGACGGTTCCTCCTTTGTTGGGGTGCAACCCTTTGGAATCCCCTGCCGAGTATGCGTTGCGCGAGGGCGAGCCCGCGTGGTCGATGTGGTTCGGGTGGGCCGGGTGGCCTGAGTAGTCGGCCTGGTCTGCGCAGCACGCGTATCGGAAACAGTCGGGTGCTCAGCGGGTGGTGCCCGGTGTTCGCCGCGCTGGTGCTGCGGTGTCCCCATTTCCCGTGTTTGAATTCCCACTGTCAGGCGCTGCCGTGTCCGGAGCCTCGGTGTCGCGGACCCCGGGCGGGGCCATGTCCAGCATGGCCCGATGCAGGCGGTTGAGCAGGTCTTCGGTGCCTGCATCGGCGGGCAGGCCCATGCGTTCGGCCTCCAGGCGCAGCAGTTCGGGGGTGAAATCCCCGCCCGGTCCGCACAGGGGAACGCCGCCGGAAAACAGTGCGGCGGGTTCGGCCTCCGCCGTTGCCGTGGAGGGTGTTTCCCCAGCGTTTCCGGCATCCGGGGGGCAAGGGGGCGACGGGCGAAGGCCCGCCGCACTGCCCGCAAGGTCGGCCCCCAGCGAGAAGAGCCCCCGCAGGAATCGTGCACGGGTGGTGGCGGTCATGCGTCCATCCCCCGCTGTTCCAGTTGTGCGCGGAGATACGGAGTGCATTCGGTGCCCGCGTATTTTTCCATGCAGCGGCACATGCGCAGCAGGCGTTCTTCCATGCGCAGCCGGGCATCTTCCGGGTCGTGCCGTTTCAGCGCTTGCAGCACCTTGACGAGGTCGGCGAAGAACTGGTCGCGCTCGTAGTCTTCCATGGTGAACAGCAGTTCGATGGCCGAGGCGCCCACCGGGCATAGTTGTTCCACTGTGGCCACCAGCGCGGGATTGCCCGTGGATTCGGCCAGGGTGTGCATGAAGGCTGCGGTCTGCTCGCGCGCAAGACCGGGATTGCCGCCAAGGATGGCGCGGCTGAGGGAGGTCATGGTTTCTTCAAGGCGGGAAAGGCCGGAGGGGGAAACGGTAACGGCGCACAAGGCCGCCAGCGGGGGCAGGATGATGTAGGCGGCTTCCAGCCGGGCCATGCCGGCCTGGGGGCCGGGGGCATCGACGTAGCCGCCGCGTTCGCGGCGGGAACGCAGGTAGCAGCCGCTGCCCCGGCGCACCTCGACCATGCCGCGCGTCTGCAATACGCGCAGTGCCCCGCGCACCGTGGGGCGGCTGGTGCCCAGCATGCCCGCCAACTGGCGTTCCGGGGGCAGCCTGCCGCCCACTTCCCATTCGCCGCAACGTATCCTGCCCAGCAGGTCCGTGAGAATGGCGGATTCCTTTTCCATGCACGCCTCCGTGGGGCGGGGCGCCGGGCGCCGCCTGCGGGTGTTGCCGGAAGGGGGACAGGGGATCATGCATTGACCAGTACTGCTGCCCCATTGGTATGACCGATAGTGATGTCTGTGAGTACTTGCAAGCAATGTTCGGACAGAAAATCATACGCGCCGCAACGCACGGGTTTTCATGTGCTTTTTTATGCAAGATTGGTAAGACCACTTGGGCGGCACATGAACGGCGCAGCCCGGTGCGCGCCATGGATCAGGTCGGCATCGCGGCCAACGCAAAACGCCCGCCGGGTGTGACCGACGGGCGCTGTGCATGCGGGAGGCGGGGCGAGTTGCCTCAGGATTCCTGGTGGCGCAGGCGAGACCGCCAGGCCTGAATGGCCTTGTCGAACGGATCGAACAGGATGGAGTATTCCGGCAGGCCCGTGGTGGGGAACGCCGCCGGACGCCGCGAACACAGGATGAGCACCGCGCGCAGCACGCCGCGCCGGTAGAAGGGCTTGGCGAAGTACGAGCGGATGCCGCGCGGGATGAACAGCGCCCAGTCGATGGCCTTGATGCTGTCCAGGGTGTCGTCCACGATGAGCGAGTCCAGCTTGTAGCTCACGATGTCCTGCGCGATGGTGCCGTCGAAGGGGAACATTTCGCCCTGCGGCATGCCGGTGAACGGCTCGCCGGTCCAGTGCACGTATACCTTGTTGCGGCGCTGGTGGATGTCCGAGAACAGCAGCCCGTCACAGTGGTAGCTGGGCAGGCGGAAGGCGTGCAGGGCCGCGAGGATGTCGGCGATGTCCGTCAGCGGTTCCAGACGGGCGTGCAGTTCCTGTTGCAGCCGCGCGAACTCCCGATCCGGCGGCGGCGTGGTGCGCGCTTCCCCATCCTCGTCGCCGGAGGGCGAGCGCAGGTCGGTCAGCGAGACGCGCAGCAGCCTGCGCCCCTTCAGGGTCAGCAGGCGCACGGCGGTGCGGGCCGCAAAGGTGGCATGGCTGCGCCGGACGTATTCCAGCTTGCCCTCCCACTTGCGTGCGAACACGATTTCCTCGAACAGGCGGTGTACCCGGTTGGTCATGCCGGGGTGGTGCAGCATGCCGAAGTCGAGCTGGGCCATGCCGTTGCCCGGATACATGAAGGCCGAGGCGGCGGCGGAGTTCAGCGAAAGCACCTGGCGGGTATCGAAGTCCACGATGAGGGTGGGATTTTCGGCCAGGTCGATCAGCATCTGCTGCTCGGCGTCCTTTTCAAGGATGCCGCGTATGCCCTCTGCCCGGTCGGAAACATCCATCAGGTAACCCATGTAGTAGCGCGGATCGCGCGGGCTGGACCACCCGGCCGCCTTCAGCCAGCACAGTTGTTCCTCTTCCGGGTCTGGCGAGCACACCCGCACGATGGTTTCCGCCCCGTCGCCCCGCTTCATGGCCTCCATGAAGGCCTCGATGAAGTGCAGGTCTTCGGGCAGCACCACCTTGCGCCGAAAGTCCGGGCTCTTCATGAACAGGCCGGACCTGTCCTCGAGCACGGGCAGCTTGCGCGCGTTCAGGAATTCGATGCGCGACCTGGCGATTTCGATGCGCCACAGCAGCGCGGGAAAGGTGAGCAGGTAGTCGCTCATCTCGTCCCGCGAAATTTCGCGAGTGGCCACCACGTCCTGGGTTTCGATGCGGTCGATGTAGATCATCAGTCCTGCTCTTGCTGCTGGCGACTCATTGCGTGAACCCCGTCCGTGGTGATGACCTTACAATACCGGAGGAACGGCGGAAAGTATTCACTTACTCCGTCTGGTGCGCGGGCGGAAGGGAAGACTGGTTGGGCTGTGAGGCTGGGCAGGCAGAGTGTACCGAAAGGTACCATTCCGCGCCCAAAGTGTACGGAACGACCATCTTCGGCACGCCGGGTGGGGGCATGCCGAGGGGGAGCAGGGAGGGCGCCGACCGTCCTTTCGCCCCAACGTGGCGCCGTTACTGGCGTGGCGGGTGTGGCGCGCCCAAGCGCCAGAACCGCAACTGGCCGCACCACTGCTGGCACATGCTTTGCTGTTATGCCTCCGCAAGCATAAAGGAGGCGGCATGCGCGCAGCCAGCGTGTCATCCCCCGGAGGCAACCCGGAGGCAACAGAGACCCGTCAGGTCATCATCAACGACACCACCCTGCGCGACGGCGAGCAGACGGCGGGCGTGGCCTTTACGCTTGAAGAGCGCCTGGCCGTGGCTCGCGCGCTGGACGCCGCCGGAGTGCCGGAAATGGAAGTGGGCATTCCGGCCATGGGCCCGCGCGAGGTGGACGAGATCCGCGCCATCGCGGGTCTTGGTCTTGTGGCCCGGCCCATCGTGTGGTGCCGCATGCACGAGGCCGATCTGGCCGCCGCGCGCGCCACGGGCGTTGCCACGGTGAACCTGTCCATTCCCGTTTCCGACCAGCAGATTACCCGCAAGATCGGGCGCGACAGGGCCTGGGTGCTGCGGCGCATCGAGTCCATGACCTGCGCCGCGCTGGACTTGGGCTTTGACGTGTGCATCGGCGGCGAGGACAGCAGCCGGGCCGACGCGGACTTTCTGGCCCTGGTGCTGGAAGTGGCGGAACGCTGCGGGGCGCGCCGCTTCCGCTTTGCGGACACCATGGGCGTGCTGGACCCCTTTGCCACCCATGCGCTGTTTCTGGCCATGCGCGCCCGCAGCAACCTGGAACTGGAAATCCACGCCCACGACGACCTCGGGCTTGCCACGGCCAACACCCTTGCCGCCGTGCGCGGCGGGGCCACCCACGCCAACACCACGGTCAACGGCCTTGGCGAACGGGCGGGCAACGCCCCTCTGGAAGAGGTGGTCATGGCCCTGCACCTGCTGCACGGACAGCCCACCGGGGTGCGGCCTGCGCTGCTGCCGGGGGTGTCCGCGCTGGTGGCCGCCGCATCGGGCCGCCCGGTGCCGCCGGGCAAGTCCATTGTGGGTGAGAACGTGTTCACCCATGAATCGGGCATCCACGTCAGCGGCCTGTTGCGCGACCCGTCCAACTACCAGCATATCGACCCACGCGAACTGGGGCGCGACCACCGCCTGGTGCTGGGCAAGCACTCCGGCGCGGCGGCGGTGCGCTGGGCTTACGGGCGGCTGGGTATCCGGCTGGACGAGGAGGGCGCGCGGGCCGTGCTGCCCCTGCTGCGCGACCATGCCGCGCGCACCAAGCGCCCGCCGGAACAGGCCGACCTGTTGCGTTTTCTGGATGCGGCGCGATGTGGCGAAACACCGGAGAATGCCGGTGACGCGGCGTCCCGCACCCCGCGCGGCGTGCGGCCCGGCACGGGTTGCGGCAGCATCCTCGCCGCATCCCGCCCTGCCTGCACATCGGAATGTTTGCCGGAATGACGGAGGTGCCCGTGCGGCCATCCCTGCTCGAAAAGCCCCATGCTGGCGTGACGGTATGTTCCGGTCCGGCGCGGGGTCACGCGACCGTCGGCGGCGGTGTGTCCCGCGATGTCCCCGGCGCGGCTGGCGACGATGCTTGCGGCAGAGCCTTCGGCCCCGCCGGGGCGGCGGACATTCCGTATCCTTCCCTTGTCCCATCAATTTCCACGCTGGTGGGGCCATGACCTGCGAAAAGAAACATAGTGAAGAGGCACGCACCTGCGGCGGCGGGGTGTGCCGGGGCGGCATAGTGCCGCTGCTGCACGAGATAGGGCGCATGCTGTCCGGGCCGGAGGACTTCTGCGCCGCACTGGACCGCATCCTTTGCTACATGCACGCCGAAATGGGTGTGCGGCGCGGCATGATCAGCCTGCACCACCGCGAATCGGGGCGCATTTTCGTGCATCGCAGCATCGGCCTGACGCCGGAGGAACAGGAGCGCGGCGTGTACCATCTGGGCGAGGGCATCACCGGACGGGTGGTGGAGACGGCGCAGCCCATCATCGTGCCCCGCATCGGGGACGAACCCGCCTTCCTCAACCGTACCCGCAGCCTTTCCGACGGCGCGGACCTGGAACTTTCGTTCATGTGCGTGCCCATCCTGCGCGGCAGCAAGGTGCTGGGCACCATCAGCGCCGAACGGCTCTACGAGGACCGGCGCTTTCTGGACCGCCACGTGGACGTGCTGATGGTGATGTCGCACATGCTCGCCCACGCCGTGGAACTGTACCTGGTCGAAAAGGTGGACCTGGCCCGCTGGGAACACCGTACCCGCCTGCTGGTGGACCGGCTGAAGGAATGCTTTCACCCCGCCAGCATCATCGGCGCATCCGCCCCCATGCGCGAGGTGTACGCGCTGATGCGCAAGGTGGCCCAGACCCGCACCACCGTGCTGCTGCTGGGCGAAAGCGGCGTGGGCAAGGAGATGATCGCCAACGCCCTGCACTACGATGGCCCCAATCCAGAAGGCCCGCTGGTGAAGTTCAACTGCGCGGCATTGCCGGAAAACCTGGTGGAAAGCGAACTGTTCGGCCACGAGAAGGGCGCGTTCACCGGCGCGGTGCAGACCCGCAAGGGCCGCTTCGAGGATGCCGACGGCGGCACCATCTTTCTGGACGAGGTGGGCGAACTTTCCCCGGCCATGCAGGCCAAGCTGCTGCGGGTGTTGCAGGAACGGCGCTTCGAGAGGGTGGGCGGCAACCAGAGCATTGCCGTGAACATCCGCATCATCGCCGCCACCAACCGCAACCTTCAGGACATGGTGGCCCAGGGCACCTTCCGCGAGGACCTGTACTACCGGTTCAACGTGTTCCCCATCATGGTGCCGCCGCTGCGCGAGCGCGGCAGCGACATCGTGACCCTGGCCGAGCACTTCATGTCCCACTACGCCCGCGAGACGGAAAAGAACGTGTTCACCATCGCCACCTCCGCCCTGAACATGCTGGTGCAGCACGACTGGCCGGGCAACGTGCGCGAACTGGAAAACGTCATCCATCGCGCGGTGATCCTGACCGAGGACGACACCATCCACGCCCATGACCTGCCGTTGTCGTTGCAGGCGGACATGGTGCCGGACACGGGCGCACCGGGCGGGCTGGAAGCGCGCCTAGCCTGTGTGGAATACGAGATGCTGGTGGAGGCCCTGCGCGCCCACCGGGGCAACACCACCGAGGCGGCGCGGGCGCTGGGGCTTACCCGGCGCATCATGGGTTTGCGCATGAAGCGCTTCAACCTGACGTATCAGCAGTTCCGCAGGGGGGAGGGGGCGGCTGAGGGGTAGCCCCGCAGCCGGAACCAACCGGTGGCGCCTGAGTGTCCTTGCCTTTTCCGTTGTTCACCCCAACCGTCCACCGCACCGTGAGAAAGGAGCCGCCATGAACGCCGCCGAACCTGCCGCTACCGCGCGTGACGCCTCGAAGCATCCCTGCTTCAACAAGGCTGCGTCCGGCACCTGCGGCCGTGTACACCTGCCGGTGGCCCCCGGCTGCAACATCCAGTGCAACTACTGCGACCGGCAGTACGATTGCGCCAACGAATCGCGCCCCGGTGTGACCAGCGCGGTGCTGAAGCCCCGCCAGGCCCTGGAATACATGCACCGGGTGCTGGAGGCGGAACCGCGCATTACCGTGGCGGGCATTGCCGGGCCGGGCGACCCCATGGCCAACCCGGAAGCCACGCTGGAAACCATGCGCTTGCTGCGCGAAGCATACCCGCACCTGCTGTTCTGCCTGTCGTCCAACGGCCTGGCCATGCCCGCCCATCTGGACGACCTGGCGGCCTTCGGCGTGACCCATGCCACGGTCACCTGCAACGCGGCGGACCCGGCCATCGGCGCATCCATCTATGCCTGGGTGCGCGACGGTCGGACAACCCTGCGCGGGCAGGACGCGGCGGAACTGCTGCTGCACCGCCAGAAGCAGGCCATTGCCGGGCTGAAGGCGCGTGGCATTGCGGTGAAGGTGAACACCATCGTCATTCCCGGCGTCAACGACACTCACGTCACCGCCGTGGCCGAAATGGCCCGCGCGCTGGGCGCCGACCTGCACAACCTGATGCCCCTGCACCCCAACCCCGGCACCCCGTTTGCCGACGTGGCGGAACCCGCGCCCGCGCTCATGGAAACCCTGCGTCTGGCCGGGGCGGCCCTGCTGCCCCAAATGACCCACTGTCGCCGCTGCCGGGCCGACGCCGTGGGCCTGCTGTGCGAGGACCGATCCGGCGAACTGGCCCCGGTGCTGGCCGCTTGCGGCGGCCTGACCCCGGCAGGGCCGGGCAGGGTGGGCGAGCCCGTGCGGAAGAAGCGCTGCGGCGGCGGTGACGGCAGCGGTGGGGGATGCGGCGGAGGCGGCGGGTGCGGTGGGGGCGGCATGCTGCGGCGCACCACCGGCGCGGCACACCCGGAACCGCAGCGCGCAACCGCCCTGGATGGGGACTCACGGCCCTACGTGGCCGTGGCCTCGCGCGGTGGGCTGCGGGTAAACCTGCACCTTGGCAAGGCCCAGACCCTGCACATCTGGGAGCCACTGGAAGGCGGCGGCTTCCGGCTGGTGGAAGAACGCATCCTGCCCGCGCCGGACAGTCCGGGCCGCTGGGAACAACTGGCGTGCGGCCTGCACGACTGCCGCGCCCTGCTGGTGGAGGCCCTGGGCGATGTGCCGCGCGCGGCGCTGACCTCGCACGGGGTCAATATCGTGGCCTGCTCCGGCATGGTCCTCGACATGCTGCGCGCTGTGTACGGGACGGGCGCCGCCGGGGTCCGCGTCGGCCCTTCGCACGCTGGCGACCGCCAGGGTGCGGATTGCACCCTGGCGGACGGCAAGGGGACGGGATCCCCATGCCTTGTGGAACACCGGGGGGACCGTCCCGGCGAAGGTCTCTGCGAATATCCGTAGGCGGCCGATACGCGCCGATCACGCGAAGATTGGCATGATCCGACCGGGCGTCCCGTTTGTGGGGCGCCCTTTTCTTTTTCACGGGCAGGCAATGCTTGTACCGTTGCGAGCATGTCCGGTCCGCGTGGACTGCATGCCGCCGGACCTGTCGAAGGCCACGTCATGACGGGACAATGTTTCATGTTGTCAGGTCTAAGTGCCATTTGTGAATGCGAGCAATCGCTTGCTTGTGGCTATATTGCTGTAGACGAATGTGAAAAAAATAATACTTGAGAGTAAAAGTGTATTTTCTGTATGGTAAGCACAATGACAAAAAGATGTGCACGCTTCAACAAATAGGCGATATGCGTTCATCGGTAGCTCATTGTCGCCAGATAACGTCAGATAACGTCAGGGGGCAATCGTCATGAAACTTTCCGTCAAGCTTTCAAGCGCGTTTGGCATCGTCATCCTGCTGGTTGTCGTGATGGGGGGATACGGCAACATCATGTTCGGTCAGGTGCTGCGTGACATGGTGGACATCACGAGCAACTGGATGCCCAGCGTCAAGGAACTGGGGAATATTCGCGCATTGTTCAACGAAATCAGGCGGGCAGAGCTGCTGCACATCGCCACCGATGATGCGGGCCAGATGGCCGAGGTAGAAAAGCTGCTTAACAAATCCAGGACTGACTTCTACGAAAGTCTCGCCCGCTACGAGAAGCTGATTTCTTCTCCGGAAGAAAAGGCGCTGTACGCGAAGTTCACGCCCACGGTGGGTGAATACCGCGATCTGCTCGCCCGCAGTTTGGCCCTGTCGCGAGAACAGAAGAAAGGTGATGCCAGGGAGATAACGGTGGTCAAGAGCCGCCCCGTGTTCAACGAGGCCATGGCCTCGCTGATGGCGCTGGTTGCATACAACGACCAAGGCTCCCAGGTGTCGGGGAACAGCGCGGAACGCGAGGCGGGGCACGCCCGCTCGGTGAACCTTGCATTGATGGCAATTTCCCTGCTGCTTGGAATCGGGTGCGCCGCGTACATCATTCGTTCCACACTGTCGCAACTCGGTGAGGACCCGGGCTATCTGTATGCCCTGTCCAACGAGATAGCCGCCGGAAATCTCGGGGTCACCTTTCGGCCGAGCAAGTACACCGGGGTGTACGTGGCCATGCAGCATATGGTCGATACCTTGAAGGCCAAGATCGCCGAGGCCGAAGACAAGAGCGCCATGGCCGCGCGCAAGGAACAGGAGGCCCTGGTGGCCATGCATGAGGCAGACGAGGCTCGCAAGCAGGCAGAGCGCGCCAAGGCCGAAGGCATGATGCAGGCCGCACGCCAGCTTGAAGGGGTGGTGGAAATCATTTCATCGGCGTCGGAGGAGCTTTCCGCGCAGATCGAGCAGTCCAGCCGCGGGGCTGAACAGCAAGCCCAGCGCGTGGGTGAGACGGCTACCGCCATGGAGGAAATGAACGCCACGGTGCTTGAAGTGGCCCGCAACGCCACCCAAGCCGCCGAAACGTCGGAGAAGGCGCGCCAGGAAGCCCAGGATGGTGCCGGGGTGGTGAACAGCGTGGTCAAGGGCATTGGCGAGGTGCGTCAGCAATCGATGGCACTGAAGGACGACATGGCGGCGTTGGGCCGACAGGCGGAAGGCATCGGCCAGGTGATGGGCGTGATTTCCGACATCGCCGACCAGACCAACCTGCTGGCGCTGAACGCCGCCATTGAAGCGGCACGCGCTGGCGAGGCCGGACGGGGATTTGCCGTGGTGGCCGACGAGGTGCGCAAACTGGCGGAAAAGACCATGACCGCCACCAAGGAGGTGGGCGAGGCCATTAACGGCATCCAGGGCGGGACGCGCAAGAACATGGACAACGTGGACCGGTCCGCCCGCACCATCGAGGAAGCCACCACCCTTGCGGAGCGTTCCGGCGCGGCACTGCACCGCATCGTGCAACTCGTGCAGCAGGCATCGGACCAGGTACGGTCCATCGCCACGGCCTCGGAGCAACAGTCCGCCGCCAGCGAGGAGATCAGCCGTTCCGTCGAGCACGTGGCCACCATTTCCTCGGAAACGTCGCAGGCCATGGGGCAGGCCTCGCAGGCCATGTCCGAGCTTGCCCGGCAGTCACAGGTATTGCAGACGCTTATCGCGGACATGAAATCAGACGGCAACTAACCCCCCATGGTTGCCGTGGCCGCGCCGGAGTGCGCGGCGGCATGGCGGGCCGGAGCAGCCGCTCCGGCCCGCCTGCCCATGACGACAGGGCAGCGGAACATGTACGCCAACGGGGGCGTGAAAGCGGTTGGGACAGGGAAGGGGGACCGCATGTACCGGAAACCGGTCCACCGGGCAGGGAACTTGCCAGTGACGCGCGGACGTGCCGGAAGCCGCCGCATGGGCCTGGGGGCATGCGTGCTGCGGGTGGCCTGGGTGGCCATGATCGCCGTCGTGCTGTTTGGTGGCCTTGCGCATGCCGGGGACCGTGCGTCTTCCGACCGGCAAGACCAACTGGAGCTTGTGGGGCCCTGGCCTGCCTCGGACGACGAGGTGCAGCGACTGCTGCGGGTGTACACCGAGGTGTTCCGGCGGCTGGGGCTGGGGGTCCGCTACCGCGAGGTGCCCGCCCGGCGAGCCAGCGACCTTGCGGAGCGTGGGCTTGCCGATGGCGAGCTCAGTCGCGTGTACGAGTACGGCAACCACTTTCGCAATCTCGTGCGCGTCGAGGAACCCCATCATGAAAAGGTTCTGCGGGCGTACTGCCTGCACGGGCCTGTGCTGGACGGGTGGGAGAGCCTGAAGGATGTTTCCGCGCGGGTGGAATGTCCGCGCGGCGTGGTGGCATGCCTGGATAACGTGCGACGGTACGTGCCCGCTGAACGGATTTATGAAAACGATACGCTGGAGCAAGGGCTGCAACGCCTGCTGCGAGGGCGGGTGGATGTCTACATCGACGTGAGCGAGCGGGTTGAGGCGTTCTTGCAGTCCCGTGTCGCCACGGGCCATGCGGATTATGCGGAGATACATTCTGTTGGCGACATGGAAGTGGTCAAGGGGTATCTTTGGCTGCACAAGCGGCATGCCGGGCTGGCATGGCACGTGGCGGAAACACTGCGGGAAATGAAACGCAGCGGTGAATTCCAACAGTTATACGGGGAATGAGGCGCGCGCCGTGCGGGTGAAGGCACTGAGCGACGTGCCCCGCGCGGTGCTGACCTCGCACGGGGTCAACACCGTGGCCTGCTCTGGCATGGTGCTGGACATGCTGCGCGCCGTCTATGGTGAGGATGGATCCAGTCTGGACGGCCTGCCCGTGAAGTCCACGGGGTGCCAGTGCGGCACAGATGCGGGGTGCCAGTCTGTGTCGCGATGCGTGCGGTCAGCATGCGGCTTGGATATTGAAAGCCGCCTCCGGATGGTTCCGAGGGCGGCTTTTGCAATACGCCGGGATGGGGGAATGTGCGTGCGGTGAGCGGGGTGCGGCTGGGGGGGGTGTTAATACCGTCGATACCGCACGGCATAACGGTATGACACTCCGTCAAAATCTTGGTCTGTGTGAAAATCCTTTTGAATGCGCACAGACCCGTCTGTGTCGGGCCGTGCAAGCATGTGGAAGGAATGTACAACGTTTTGACCTTTTACGCAGTAGAATACAAACGTGAGTTCAGAGTATGAAACTGGTTTTAGGAGTTCCGTAGGCCTGGCAACTCCAGATATGGTATAGTCTCCAATTATCTCTCCTCTGCGGAGTGTAAAGTCTGTGTTGTAATGCGGAGCTGGAGAAGACCATTGCATGGGGAAGTTGGAAATTTCTGTGATATGCTCTTGCTTGATAATTGTTTCATTCATGCTGGCGCACCCAGAGATCATGAAGAATAAGATAATGGCGATTGCTTTTTTCATAGTGACAACTCCTGTAAGTTTTCAGGGAGACGGCAGAAAGCGCAGAAATCAAGATCATTCATAATTTCAAGATTTCTCATGGAAGACGTGCCAATCAATGTTTCCGTCGATAGGGGTGACATTTGTCTTAAATGCAATGTATCCACGTAGCTCTTTTACTTCCGTTGAAAGCCGAAAAATAAGACCGTTCATTTCCTCCATGCGTTCTCGGTCTTCGTGCCGATCCCTGACGAGTTCAGCGAGTTCTCCGAATGGGAACCACACAAGCAACCAGAACGCGGGTAAGCCGATAAGAAAAAACAGAGCATTACCGACCTGTTTTCCCGTGGGGGCTCCAGCCAGCATAAGATACGCGATGGCGATGGCCAAGATGGCGCATAATACGAGAACGACATTGCATATTCTTTTCAACGTCCTCTTCACAACATCCCATAGCGATAGCATGTCTTTCCGCATACCGACCTCCGTTTTGAAATCGATACCTCACGGAACGACTTTTCATCAATACATTAGCGCAGGAGGGGCACCGTCGACAGTAGGCAAGCAGCATGGCAGACCCTTTCGGATATTACCCCCACGACATGCAGCAGTGAACGGCGTGTTCTCTTCAGCGAGGGTGAGTCTGTCGCGGATGCGAGGAATACGCGCATCAGGAATGCTACCCGTCCCCCCCACCGCAGGTGTCGCACGAAACATCCGCCAGCAGCCCCCGGTCGAAGCGGGGATAACGGGGCGCCGGGTACGACGCCGGGCGGCAGGGCATGGCGCGCAGCCGGGCTAGATAGGCGGCTGGCAGGCTGCCTTCCTCGGCCCCGCGCGCGATGAAGTCGAGATATTCGCGGCTGGGTGGCACTGCTTTGCCCAGCACGTCCTTCTTGTACAGCAGCACATGGTGGAGGCAGCCTTCGGCATCGGTCACCGTGGCCGGGTAGTGGAAGTAGCTGCCCGCGCCGTCCAGCCGGGCGTCCTGCCAGGCATCCAGCCGTCCCAGATCGGTGAAGGTCAGTTCCAGCACCACGCCCCACACCTCTTCACCTTGCGCGGCGGCTACCGTTTCCAGCCCGCCGTCCCAGATGCGGGTGTGCCCGTGGAAGGACAGCCGGTGGTCGGACAGCCGGGCCACCGCCACCACGCGGGGCAGGGTGGAGCAACGGGCGCGCAACTGCGCCGGGTTCATGTTGGAACCGTAGGCAAACAGGTAGGCCCGATCCGGCCTGCCGTAGCTCATGACCGCCTGCGTTGTCTCGATAAACTGAGCCGTCTGAACCGGCAGGCTGGGGGCGTGCCCGGACGTATCGCCATCGCCACCGCGTGCGGGCGACGATGCTGCGGCGCGTGCGGCGTGGCAGGGCGTGCCGCCTGAAAACTTCGTGGTGCCACTCATGGTGCCTCCCGTGGGTTGCCGATGGTAAAAACGGCGGAACCGCCGCGCCCCCGCGTAATGTCCGGGTGCGGCGGCGGTTCCGTGGACGAGCCGTGTGGGCGGCATCACCACATGTTGAGCACCCATTCCTTGTTCTTCTTGTATTCCATGTCCGTGAACAGGGTGTTGGCCATCTGCTCGGCCAGCCAGGTGGCCCCGGCATAGCCCACCACGGGGTGGCGGTGCATGCCCGCCCGGTCGTAGGTGGGAAAGCCCACGCGGAACATGGGGATGTTGTAGTCGATGGAGATGAAGCGGCCCTTGGAGTGGCCCAGGATCAGGTCCAGTTCCAGCCCCTTGTTCTTGATGCGGTCTTCCAGTTCCCAGAAGTCCGCGTTGGTCACGATCTCCATGTCGTGATCCACGTTCTCCTGCAGGGCCTTGACGCGCGGGTCGGTCTTGTAGTTGGGGTTGTCGTCGCCCAGAAGCAGCAGGGTGGGCTTCATTTCCAGGTCCAGACAGAACTCGGCCAGGCCGATGACCAGATCCGGGTTGCCGTAGATGGCCACGCGCTTGTCGGCAAAGAACATGTGCGTCAGGTCGGTGATGGCGTCCAGCGCAATGCCGCGCTCGCGCACCAGCGATTCCGGAATGGGCTTGCCGGTCAGCGTCTTCAGGTTCTTCAGGAAGGTATCGGTGTTGCGGATGCCGATGGGCGTTGGCCCGATGATGGTCGGGATGTCGAATTCCTGTTGCAGGTACTTGGCCGCCCTGCCGCCCTCATAGGGGTTGAGGGCGATGGTGCCCATGGCGTTGGCCGTGCCCCGCAGGTCGTCCATGGTGGTGGTGCCGTGGGCCACGTGGTTGCCGTGGGGCATCAGCGGCGCATCGAAGCTTTCGATCTCGAACAGCACCGTGGCGTCGATGCCCATGGCAGAGACCAGGTGCTTCAGCTCGGTCACGTCGCCGGGGTTCACCCAGCCGGTAAGCAGGTTCAGCTTGCCGTTGGGTTCGGTCCTGGTGGCGAAGTGGCTGACGAAGTCCTTCACCGCCACGTCGTAGCCGCTGACCATGCTGCCCACAAAGCTGGGGGTGTGGATGGGGATAAGGTGTACCTCGCGGCCGGGGTACTTTTCCTTCAGCAGCCCGGCGTTCAGCTTGGTGACCACGCCGTCGATGTCGTCGCCGATGACTTCGGTGGAGCAGGTGGAGATGATGGGCACCACCTTCACGTCGGGGTAGCGCATCAGCAGCACGTCCACGGCCTCTTCGACACGGCCGCACGCACCGAACACCGCGCCGTCCTCGTGCACCGAAGAAGAGGCGATTTCGAAGCTCTCCTTGAAGTGTTGCGAGAAGACCAGCCGCACGAACATCACGCAGCCCTGGCCGCCATGCACGATGCCGATGCATTCCTTGATGCCGATGCTGGCGAACTGCGCCCCCGCCGGCTGGCAGGTGAAGATGGGGTTGATGCACCCCGGCCGTTCTTTTTCCTTTATTTCGCAGGCCATGGCGGTCTTCCTCTTGGGACTGAGTAGTGGGGGTTGCGCCCCGTGGCGGGCGGCGCTGGCGCCGCCGGAGTGCATTCAGCCGGTCTTCCAGGGCTGGATTCCGAATGAGGGTTTTCGTTCGTTGGCAAGGAAAACGAGCCTGCCATGAGGGAGTATACTCTTCTCGTATTCGACCGACATGGCAGGCGAAGTTTGACGACGCCAACGGGCGAAAAGACCATTCAGAATCCAGCCCTAGTACTTCTGGTCGGTCAGTTCGAGGTTCAGCGAACCCGTAACGGTCAGGAATTCGATACGTTCGTGCAGCCCCTGCATGAGCGCGGCGATCTCGTCCTTGCTCATGTCCGCCAGCCACGCGTAGCGGGCGCGGAAGGCGTCGGCCAGGCACACGGCGTCCACCCAGTAGCAGCGGGCATCCGGGGTGGAAATGTCCACCGGCTCGTCGCACAGAAGCTGCCTTGTCCTGGTCAGGATGCCCTCGTTCTGGCGGGTGC
This sequence comes from Nitratidesulfovibrio sp., assembly GCF_040373385.1. NCBI lineage: Bacteria > Pseudomonadati > Thermodesulfobacteriota > Desulfovibrionia > Desulfovibrionales > Desulfovibrionaceae > Nitratidesulfovibrio > Nitratidesulfovibrio sp. The sequence continues at coordinate 139,101 of NZ_JBDXXH010000002.1, forward strand.
GGTCCCAGGCGCGGGAGTGGAACTGCCACAGGCACTTCTTCATGATGTAGTCGACAAACTGCTCGATGCGGTCCTTCATCACGTCATCCTTCATTGCGTCGCCCATGGTGGTGGTCTCCGTGTCGCACCGCGTCACACCGCGACGGCTTGCGGCTCGAAGGTGGGGTAGGTCTTGCCCCGCAGGTCCACGAGGCTGTCGTACTTGCCGGTGTAGGGGCGCGTGTTCGGGTCGTTGCGCACTTCGTCGGGCAGGTTGGCGTCCGACAGCATGCGCCGGGTGACGAAGCCCTTGTCGGCGGGGATTTCGTCCTTGCTGATGTCCAGCTTGGCCAGCTCATGGATGGGCGAGTAGATGGCGTTGTAGATGTCGCGCGCAAAGCGCACCCAGCCTTCAAACCCCTTCCACGGGCCGTTGTGGTAGGCATGGGCGTTCAGGTAGGGCACGCGCACCTTCTTGGCCACTTCGCCGGGCCGCTTGCCGGTGAAGATGATGTCCGGCTGCAACATGTCCATGGCTTCCAGCCCTTCCAGTTCGTTGGGGTCGTCGATGGCCAGCGCCCCCTCCTCGCAACGGGCGATGCCCTTTTCCATGTCCCCCTGGTGGCCGAACTTGGTGTACACCGACACCACGTCCACGCCCATTTCGTCGTGGATGACGTGGGCCCAGTGCCACAGCTTGGAACCGCCGGGCCACAGGCATACCCTCTTGCCGGTAAGGCGGGCCTTGTACCATTCCAGTTCCGGCTTCCAGCGGGCGGTTTCTGCCTCGATGATGGCCTGGGCGCGGTCTTCTATGCCGAAGAACAGCCCGATCTTGCGCAGCGAGTTGCCCAGCGGCTCGAAGCCGAAGCCGTCGATGTCCAGGCGCGGCGTGCCGTAGCGCTGGCGCAGTTCGTTGCAGATGTATTCCGCCGAGCGGGCGCATTCCAGCACGTTCAGGTGGGCCAGGTGCATGCCGCGCAGGCCGTCGTACGAACCGTTGCCGGTGAAGGTGGACAGCACCTGGATGCCCATGCGGCTGAAGTAGTCCTGCATGACCTCCTGGTCGCCCTGGATGTTGTATTCGCCCACGTAGTTGATCACGTAGTCGCTGGTGATCTCCGGCTCGAAGGTGCCCACCTTCTGGTTGATCCAGGCGATGTTGATCTTGTGGTGCCCGCCCGACTGGCTGGGGCCGCCGAAGCCCGGCGAGTTGCACACGAAGATGTCCACGTCGGGCATTTCTTCCATCACTTCCTGCGCGATGGCGTTGATGTCGTCGCCGATGAGGGCGGATGCGCAGGTCTGGTAGATGGTCATGTGCTTGATGTGCGGCACGGCCTTGAAGCTGTCGATGATGGTCTGCTTCAGCAGCTTTTCCGCCCCGAACACGATGTGCTTTTCCTTCATGTCGGTGGCGAAGGTGTACTTGAGCTGGAAGTTGTCGTTGTCGCTGATGTAGCGCTTGGTTTGCCACGTGTCGTAGGTGCAGCCCACGGGGCCGTGGCTCAGGTGAATGACGTCCTTCATGGGCGTGCCGATGACGTGCTTTGCGCCGCAGTAGGCGCAGCCACGCTCGGAAATGGAGCCCGGAATGGTGTTCAGGTAGCCGAGGGGCAGCGCATCGGTCACCGTTTCGCCGGGGCCCTTGATGACGGCGTGCTTTTCACGCTCGGGTATGCATTCGCTGCATTTGAAGAGATGGTAAGGCATGTCTCGTTCCTCTCTCGTGAGATGGGCAAGATGTGGCGCTACTGGGTGCGTCCCGTCAGGCGATGGGGCGCGCCGGAGTGCGACGAGTTGTCGCGGACGCGCTACAGGATGGCGCTTTCGCCGTGTTCGTCGGTACGCACGCGCATGGCGTCTTCAACCGGGCAGATGAATATCCTGCCGTCGCCGATCTGCTCGGTGCGGTTCACCGCCACGATGGCCCCGACGACGGCGTCCACGCTGGCGCTGGGCACCACAAGCGAGATCATGCGCTTGGGCACGTACTTCATCTTGCGGAACTTGCCCTGCTCCAGCACCTTGGGGTTGACCTCCGTGCCGATTTCGCCAGCCAGGCCCTGCTGCTTGCCCCGTCCCAGCACCGGCACGGCGGTAAGGCAGGGAAAGCCCAGCTTGTCCAGTGCTTCTTTTGTGGCGCCCATCTTCTTGGGGCGGATGATGGCGATGATCTCTTTCATGACGCCACCTACAGGCCCTTCACGCCGGTGCGCACCGTAAGCGCGTCCTCGACGGGCGAGACGAACACCTTGCCGTCGCCGAAATTGCCCGTGTACGCCTTGCACTTGATGAGCGTGAGTATTTCCTCGACGCTGGCTTCTTCCACCACCATGACCAGCATGGTGCGGGGCAGTTCGTCGTAGTGCATGCTGCCCACGGTGATGCCCTTCTGCTTGCCCCGCCCAAAGGCGTGGATCATGGTCATGGAGGCGAAACCCGCCTCGGCGAGGCCGTCGGCCACGGTGTCTGCGGCCTCTGGCCGCACGATCGCCTTGATCATCTTGAGAGCCATGGAATCGCTCCTTGCGGTCTGTGTGGGGCGGGGTGCGCCGGTACGGATTGGAGGGGGCGGCGATCTAGTCGGCGATGCCGTACTTGATGACCATGGCTTCCAGTTCATCCATGGTGAGGGGCTTGGGGATGACGAAGTTGGTATTCTCGATGATCTTCTGGCCAAGCAGGCTGTATTCCAGCGCCTGGTTTTCGGTGGGGTCGTATTCCGTCACCGTCTTCTTGTTGAATTCCGCCTTCTGCACGATGTTGTCGCGCGGCACGAAGTGGATCATCTGGGTGCCGATGGCGGCGGTGAATTCTTCAAGGAACTCGCGCTCGCGGTCCACCTTGCGGCTGTTGCAGATGACGCCGCCAAGGCGCACGCCACTCTGCTTGGCGTACTTCAGAAGGCCCTTGCAGATGTTGTTGGCGGCGTAGATGGCCATCATTTCTCCGGATGCCACAATGTAGACTTCCTGCGCCTTGCCGTCGCGGATGGGCATGGCAAAGCCGCCGCACACAACGTCGCCCAGAACGTCGAAGAACACGTAGTCCAGTTCTTCGGTGTAGGCGCCAAGGTTTTCCATGAGGTCGATGGCGGTGATGACGCCGCGCCCCGCACAGCCCACTCCCGGTTCCGGACCGCCCGATTCCACGCAGCGGATGTTCTTGAAGCCGTTCTTCACCACCTTGTCGATGGTCACCTTTTCAGCGCCCTGCTCGCGCAGCACGTCCATCAGGGTTTCCTGCGGCTTGCCGCCCAGGATGAGGCGGGTGGAGTCGGCCTTGGGGTCGCAGCCGTGGATGAAGATCTTCTTGTCGTGGAAGTGGGCCATGGCGGCGGCGGTGTTCTGCGTGGTGGTGGACTTGCCGATGCCGCCCTTGCCGTAAATGGCGATCTTTCTGGTCATGATGGGCCTCCGTTTTTGGAATGCGATGCGTGGGGATTGCGCATCGGGTACGCCGCACCTGTTGCATGGGGTGTGCCATGCATGTGGTGTGCGCCAGTAACGGGGGCAGGAGTGACTATGACGTGCGGAATGTGTGGGGATAAATGCGAATATGGTGCGGGGCGGTACGTTATGCGAGGGCGGTGCGCGACAAAAGTACGTTCGCGTGCGAAGCTTGATGGAGCGGTGTGGAGTGGGGTGGTGCGGCGAGGTGTACGGGGATGTACGTTCGGAGCGGCGGGTGTTCGTGGTGGTGCGAATGGGGGGAGGTGCTGGCAGGTCTGCGATGAGAAGGCGCGCAACGCCTGGGAGCTTGCGACGGTGGTGGCATCATGTTAATGTATATAGAAAAGCATTAAGTAGCGGGGGGCAGGACCGGGCCTTTTGAAATTGCGAGCCCCGTCCATTTGGCTGAAGCGAAGATTCTCCTGTTTCATGCGGTTCTCTGGGTTGCCCTGCCTGGTGCCGTTTCCCTGCATATTCATTTTGTGGAGGGGTTATGGATTTTCGTGAACGGATTTGTTGTATTAAGTCTTAATTTTGTGACTTTAATGGGCTGGGCTCGTTGTCCCGGAGTTTGTGTGCCCCAGACGGCAGGGGGTTGCGATTGCTACGGCACCGTTCTAAAGAGGCATGCGTTGGTGGCGGTATAGACGTACCCATCCTGCAGATATCCTTGCTTGCTGGCCACTTCTCTTTTATGGATTCTTCATGTGTTCAAAGGCAATAACCACACGCCAGGCAAGGCGCACGGCACTTCGTCGCGAGCCCGAACCACCGATCGCCGTTGACCTCTTCTGCGGTTGCGGTGCGGTGACACAGGGCCTCAAGCAGGCCGGCTTTCGCGTGCTCTCGGCGCTCGATTGCGATCCTGTTGCCTGCGAGACCTATGCCACCAACCATCCAGACGTGCATCTCGTGCGCGACGATATCCGTGCCGTCGAACCCCTCTCGCTCCTGCCTCAGGGCAGCTTGCCTGCGGGGGGGGTCGACCTGCTTGTCGTGTGTGCCCCCTGTCAGCCTTTCAGCAGCCAGAATCGCCACCGGGTAGGTGATGAAAGGGCGGATCTCATACTGCAGGCACCCCGCTTCGTTGCTGGGCTGCGCCCCCGTCTTGTCTTTTTCGAAAACGTGCCGGGGCTGGCCTCACCGGCCAACCACAGCCAGATCCGGCAACTCGAAGCAGCATTTTCGGCAGAGGGCTACACCCTCGGACTGCCGGTTCGGGTGGATGCGGCAGACTATGCAGTTCCGCAGCGCCGCATGCGCTGCATCATGTTTGCAGCGGCACCGGGCGTGCCCCTGCCGCAACTGCCGCAGCCCATCACGCCGGAGGGTGCTCGCCGTACCGTACGGGATGCATTGGGCGATCTTCCCCCGCTTGCGTCGGGGCAGGCAACGGCTGACCCGCTCCACTTTGCCAGGAACCATCAGGAAATTGCCCTGCAACGCATGCGACACATCCCCAAGGATGGCGGCAGTCGTTTTTCGCTGCCGCCCGAGCTCGAGCTTGCCTGTCACAAGGGCCATAAAGGGCATCCCGACGTGTACGGGCGAATGGGGTGGGGCAACGTCGCCCCCACGCTCACGACGGGGTGTACCGACGTCACCAGGGGGCGCTTCATGCATCCGCGAGACGACAGGGCCATAACCCTGCGAGAAGCAGCCCGGCTGCAGTCATTTCCGGATGAGTACTCCTTTGTCGGCTGCCCGGCCGCCATCGCCCGGCAGATAGGCAATGCCGTGCCGGTGCAGCTTGCGCAGGTGGTGGCTTGTTCGGCAGCGCGAACGCTTTCCCTTCTCGACCAGAACCAACGGAGTGCATGATGGCCCGGGTCCGCGTGAAGGCACGGACGCTCGACATGCTCGGGCGTCAGCAGATGGCGAGCATACCCAACGCCCTGCACGAGCTTTTCAAGAATGCCTACGACGCCTATGCCGACAACGTCACGGCCCGCTACTACCGGCAGGATGCGCTGCTCGTTCTTCATGACGATGGCGTGGGGATGACGGAAAGGGACTTCGAGGAGCGTTGGCTTACCCTCGGCACCGAAAGCAAGATCACGGAAGCTGAACGGTTCGGGACGGACCGGGAAAACGAGGAGTTTCTGCTCAGCAGACCCTATGCGGACCCGAACAAGCCCAGCCGCCCCTCTCTTGGTGAAAAGGGTATAGGCCGCCTTGCCATTGCCACCGTGGGGCCGCAGGTTTTCGTGCTTTCCCGGGCTGAACGTGCAGATGGTTTGCAAGAGTTGGTGGCCGCGTTCATCAACTGGACGATGTTCGAGGCGCCCGGCATAGAGATCGACAAGATCGACATCGCCGTTGCAGCATTCCCGACGGATAGTCTCCCTGACGAGGATGCCCTGCGCATTCTGCTTGCGGATGCGCGTCGGAATTATCTTTCCCTGCGCCCCCGCATCGTGCCGGAAATTCGCAAGCGCATAGAGGCGCAACTGGCGTCATGCGAAAATGCGCTGCCGCGCATTGCCGATCTGGTGGCAGATATTCCGCTTTTTGCTGCCCGAGGAACGGCATTCATCGTGTGCGATACGGACCCCGTGCTCGAGCGCGACATCGATGACAGGATGGACGATTTCCCCCCGGCGCTTCTCCGGTTCCTTCGCGGCTTTTCCAATACCATGATGCCGGACAAAGGGGACGTACCCATCCGCGCGGCGTTCTTCGACCACAGACGCGACGGCACCGTTGAAGACGTCCTTGGCGACACGGAATTCTTCACTCCCGAGGAATTCCGCATGGCGGATCAGCATATCGAAGGCACATTCGACGAGTACGGTCAGTTCAGCGGAACGGTGCAGATCTACCGCGATGCACCCCAACCATACACGGTGGCATGGGACGGGGCACACCATCAGCCCACCAAGTGCGGTCCGTTCAGAATCAAGTTTGCGTGTCTCCAAGGGAATCCGAAAGAAAGTCTGCTGCCTCCGGACAGATACAAGCCCCTAGTGGAAAAGCTTAACAACTTCGGTGGGCTCTATGTGTATCGCGAGGGGATACGCGTTCTTCCCTACGGCAATAGCGATCAGGATTATTTGTTCATAGAAACTCGTCGCAGCAAGGCCGCAAAAGACTGGTACTTCTCCTACAGACGCATTTTTGGCGCCGTGGAGCTTACCTTCGAGGACAACAGTGAGCTGAAGGAAAAGGCAGGTCGCGAGGGTTTTCGCGAGAACATGGCCTATCGCCAGTTCCGCAACATGCTCATCAATCTCTTCAGGCTGCTTGCCACGGATTGGTTCAGGGAAAAAAGCTCCGTCTACGGTACGTTCTGGGAGCAGAAGAACGAGCTTCAGCGGCAGGCAGAACTGCTTGAAAAGCGTGAGAAAAGTGTCATTGAAAAGCGAAAGAAGCTTGCGCGGGAGATCGACGCATTCTTCGGGCGCATAGAGGCGCACGAGCCTGAAAAGGCCGTGGAGCGCCTGCGAAGCCGCATGAACGATGTTCTCATGCATGTTGCGGAAGAATCGCCCGAAGAAGCCGCACGCATTCTGCTGCAGATTGAAGCGGAGATGAACGAAGCCCTCGCCGGTCTGCGCGAGACATGCCGTCTTGTCCGCCCCCGTAGTGTCGGGCTTACCAAGAAGATGCAGGCCGAGCTCGAACGGGCAAACGCCATTACCCTCCGCCTCGAGTCGGACTTGTTCACCCCCTTCGAGAAGGAAGTGGATGAAAGGATAACCCAGGCCATCGGTGCCGCACGTGCGCTCGTGTCGCGCCGTCGCCGCCTCCAGCAGGCTCTGGAACAGCGGGAAAAGCGCGAAAACACCCGGGCGCGGGCCATCGTCAAGCATGCCAGGGAGGATGCGGACCAACTGGGCAAGGAAGTGCTTGCACGCACCCGGGAAGGTTTGGCCACGCTCGATGCCACCTTCAAGCAGGCCTTCGCTGATCTGGAGCGCGAATCCTTGGCGGACATGGATGATACCGCAGCCATGGTGCTTCAGGACCGTATCGAAAGAAACCTTGCTTCGGCAGTGCAGGGCGAGGTCGAGACACTGGAGCGTCTGCGCGACTCGCTGCAGGCGGTTCTCGAGTCCTTGCGGGAAAACACCCTGCTCAACGAAACGACGGCGGCCCTCGAGGACAGGGGGCAGGTTCTGCAGGAAGAGCTTGACCGCTCTACGGAGCTTGCCCATCTCGGCACAGCCATCGGCATCATCCAGCATGAGTTCAATTCGTCCGTCGTCGCAATCCGCAATGGCCTTAACAGGCTGAAGGGGGCCGTTTCGGATGACCCCGGCGCACAGGACAGCTACAGCCTGGTACGCGCCAGCTTCGAACATCTCGATACGTATCTTTCCATGTTCGCCCCCCTCAACCGACGCCTCTACCGGAAGCCCATCGAACTCGCGGGGGCGAACATTCGCAAGTATCTGCTGCAGATATTTGCCGAACGTTTCAAGCGCCACAATGTCCGGTGGGAGAGCACTCAGGCATTCGAACGGCATGCGGTCACCGCGTTTCCCGCTACCTTTCTTCCGCCGTTCATAAATGTCGTCGACAATGCCCTTTTCTGGCTTTCGCGCACGAGCGACGGAAACCTCAAGGACGATGACGGCAGCCGCACCATATTCTTCGATGCCGACGCCACCGGCTATCTTGTCAGCAACAACGGCCCCGGTGTTGCTGAACGGGATGCGGAGCAGATATTCGAACTTTCCTATACCCGAAAGCTGCGTGGCAGGGGGATGGGGCTAGCCATCGCCAGAAAGGCCCTGCGGGAAGCCGGGTACGAAATTACGTTGGAAGCATGTGGGAAGGATGCATTCCCCGTGTTCAAGATCTGGACATCAGCGCCCACCCCGAAGCGACAAGAGGAACGACATGCCTGAAGCCCATCTGCCAGTCGAAGAGGCTCCTGCCCCGAATGCTCTCAGAACTGCAGCGCTCGCAGCCTGTCGTGAGCGCTCCAGGGAAGCTGCCTTGCGTTTCATTCGGTCTGTCGTCGTCATCGATAACGATGCCTATATGGGCGGCGTGCCGCAGAATGCTGTCAATCCGCTCGATGTCGGCGAGGTCACGAAGGCTTTTGCGCAGCAGGGCATCAATTGCGCGGTGTACCGTCCCGAGCAGGGTGAGGATATCGTCGGGACGTGTCTGCAGCTTTTGAAACAGGCTGATGCGGCCATAATCGACTGGCACCTGGGAGTCGGCAACGATACAGGCCCGTGCAAGGAAGCAATCAAGGCTCTGGTGATGGCTGATGTCGCTCACGGAGCGCCCGTGAGGCTCATCATCATTTACACTGCAGAAGAACCTGCAGGGGTACGCGACGATCTGGCACGGTACTTGACAGATCTTGGACTTTCCTCTTTGCCCGAGGGTGCTGGATTCGGCTTGCAGAATGCGCGGGGAAGGATTCTGGTTCTTAAGAAGACAGGCGAGAACGAGGTTGGCGGTCCAGCCGGGTTGATGCCGGAAGAACGCCATTATTCGGCGAAACCATCCGAGCTCCCCAGGCATGTTGTAGATGCCTTCTCCGATCTGGTTGATGGGCTGGTTCCTTCCGTGGCGCTCCACGCAATATCTGCCATACGTGAGCGTTCACATGATCTTCTTGGGGCTTTCAACAAGGGGCTTGATTCTTCGTTCCTTCTACATACGGCATTGATACCAAACAAGCAGGATGCGCATTCTTTCATCGTAGGGCTTGTGTCGGAAGAAAATGGGAAGCTTGTGAGCGGGGATGGCAAGATAAAGAGTCTTGTTTCACCTGATTCGCTTAAGCAGTACATAGCGAAAACAATAGAATCATCAACATACCGATGCGCGACGTGTAGTGGTACTGGACGTGTCCGCACGGCATGCACGCTGTGTAGGGGCAATGATAGGGCGTGCGTTGTGTGTCGGGGGAGTGGAAGATATCATAAGGTGTGTGAGCGGTGTAAGGGAAAGAAGTCGTGGGCAATTTCAGAAAGATCGGTGCTGTCGGTATTTGAATCTTCTGCTGAAGTTAAAAATCTTCCCGAGATAGAAAAACTGCTAGAAATATTTTGCACACCGGCTCGGGATGGTGGGGATGGTGGCTATGCTTTTTGCAGGATGTCAATGCTCAGTGCAGAAAGCGAAACAGGTACACGTCCATACACGGGAAAAGAAGTCCCTGTGCTGCACCAGGGAACGATGATGGTGCGCACTGGCGAAGATGGTAGGCCAGAGGTGTTCGTATGCATAGTGCCGCAATGCGATGCCGTTCGAATTAGAAATGAAGAGCGTCTTTTCCCGTGCATCAAGGGAGAGATGACAAGTGGTATAAATAAGGCGTCATATGTTGTGCGTTATGGCGGGGAGGATAAATTTGTATCTATCCCGAAGCAGATTTCATGGAAGTGCATGGAAGCTATTGCTTTTAACGGAGAGGACTCCGTTTTGGCTGTTATGAATGAAGCAGACAAGTTTTTTTATTTTACTGATGTGCAGGGAAAACGCTATCGCTGGCTTGCCGACCTTCGACAGTCCCATGCTTTGAAGCTTGCTAGTGAGGCTGTTCCCTCGTTGGGCAGAGTGGGGATTGACGAGTTTGAATGGCACAGGAGGATCAAGGAGAAAATTGGGCAAGAATGAGATTGATGCTTTCACCTAACGGAATATTAGAACGCCCATTTTGAAATGAACAAAGGCGTTACCTCATTTCTGGGGTAACGCCTTGTTCTCTGGAGCCAACTGCGAGATTTGAACTCGCGACCTGCTGATTACGAATCAGCTGCTCTACCAACTGAGCTAAGTTGGCCTGCTGGCTTGGGCGGATGTCTCCGCCGGAAGCGAGAAATGCTTGATATGGAAGTTGGCAGTTGAAGTCAAGCGGGTTGTGGGGCGGCGGCGGGTGGTGCATGCCGGGCAGGGCAGGGAGATGGCGGGCATTCGCATGTCTCCCTGGCTCGCTGGTGAGGCCGTATCCGCTACGAGTTTTCTCGATCCATTCCTGACTCGGCCCGCCCTACGTGCACGGTTTTTGCCTGCCCCTCCGTTTGTCTGCATCCCCCTCATCCCTCATCTATGTATCGCTTCGCGTCCTCAACGCGCGTGCCTTCCTTCCTTCCCCCTCCCGGCCTTCTCCCTTGTCCGCTTCCGTTGCGCCAGCATCCGGAAAGTCCAGTTGCCCAAGGTTGTTGGACAATTTTCTAGACAATTTTTTTATGCGGATTTCTTGACAAAATCCTCCCTGTCGCGCAACTGTGCAACAACAAGAACTGGAGCACCTCCTCATGATCCGCGAACTGCTGACCCTCCGCGAAATCGCCCGCCGCCTCGACGTGCCCCCCTCCAGTATCGCCTATTACAAGGACAGGTTCGCGCGCTTTCTGCCCGCCGGAGAAGGGCGGGGCAGGCGGCTGCGCTATCCCGTGCATGTGCTGGACATCTTCAGGGAGATCAGGAGCATGTACACACGCAACGTGGCGGCGGAGCAAATAGAGGAACGGCTGGAAGAGCTTGTGGCCGCGTTGTCCGCCCCCGTGGGGCAGCATGGACAGCCGGGCGCCAGGTCGGGCGCGCGGGCGTCCGGCACCGGGGCGGAGCAGCACCTGCGGGACAGGCCCCGCGCATCCGATGTCATGTCGGGTCCGAACTCCTCGCCGGGCCACTTGCCGGATCATTCGCCGGATGATGCCTCGCGCATGGCGGACGGCATCCCCGCCGACCCCGCCGTGGAAGGCCTGCCCGGCATGCTCGACCGCATGGCCACGCTGCTTCAGGTGCAGGGGCACATGCTGGCGGAGCTTTCCAGCCTGCGCCGTCAGGTGGAGGATCTGCGCGCCGATCGCGACGCGCTGCTGGCCGCCTTTGACGAGCGCGCGGCCCGGCTGGACGAGGCGCTGGACCTGTTGCGCCGCGAACGCACCGAAGCCGTCACCCGCCTTGTGGACGACTATTACACGGTGGTGTCGGGGGCTGCGGGCGCCGGGCCGGCGGGGGGCGATGCAGGCGGTGCCAAAGCGGAGCGGGGCAACGCAGGCGGGGCGGAAGGCGCGGCTGGTGATGGCGTGCACGCCGATGCTGCCGGGGCCAGCCAGAACGCTTCCGGTCAAGACACCACCGGCCACGACACTTCCCGCCAAGACACAACCGATCAGGAATCCTCCGCTGCCGACGCGCGGGCGGACGGTCCCTCGGCCACCGGCGCTTCCGGTTCGGCCTCGCAGGCGGAATCCGGCCATGCACGGGCTGGCTCCGGCAAGGATTCGGCCACCACGCCGCCCGCAACCCTGTTCGACAGGCCGCTGGTCATCCGGCGCAACGGCGAATACCTGGGCGTATCCGGGCGCGACAAGGCATTCACCCTGCGTGAACTGCTGGCACTGGTGGACCGCCACGCCGCCCGGCGGCATCGCGTCTCCATGGGGTGGACCCGAACCAGCTCTGCCTGGGTGCTGCGCCTGACCACCGACGAACCCGCCAGCGGCAGGCAGGGCGGCAGCCGCACCCACGAACTGACCTTGCAGCCGGTCACCACGCCCAGCGGCAACCACGTCACCCGGCTCTCGCGCCTTGCCATCAACGGCGATACGGTGCCGGACCGCTTTCTGCTGGAATTGTTCCGGAATATCAAGGAAAGCTACGAATTCCGATAGCGGGCTGCGGCGCGCGCCGTCTCCTGTCTGGCGTGCCCGGTTCTCAAAGTGCGTATGGTTCCCGCAGGCCCCGTGCGCCGCAGGTCAGGCCACGGCAAGCTCCATGTTCCCCCAAATGCCCACGCGGCCGCCGCACTGGGCGTACACACCCTCTATGCCCAGATGCGCCATGGCCGCGGCGCGTTCCGTCACGCGGGGCACGTCGTCCGGCCCTCGCAGCATGTTGCCGAACAGGGTGGCCGCCGCGTCGGCCAGGCTGGCATCGCGCGCCCGCACCGCCGCGATGTCGCCAACCCCCAGGCTCAGCGAATGGCCGATGGTGGCCGACGACGAGCACAGCGACACCGGGCAGTCCGCCGCCTTCACCACCACGCCGATCATCTCGCCGCTGGCCGGGTCGGGCAGCAGGCCCACCACCCGGTCGCGCCGCGAGCAGATGTAGATGTCCCCGCCGTTCTCCACGATGATGTCCGGTGACGCCGGGGCAAAGCGCTCCGCCACCATCTGGGCCACGGTGCCCGCCACGGCGGCAAAGGGGCCAACCCCGGCGATGTCGGCCCCGTGCGCCATGCGCCGGGCCACTTCCGGGGCGCTTGCGGGCGTGGGCACGGGCACGAGGCTGGTGCGAAAGTCAGGCGCAAGCAGCATCCACGCCTTGATCTGGCCGCGCAACTCGGTGACGTAGGCGGCGATCTGGTCCGGCAGATCGGGCAGTACAGGCTGGCCGGGGTGCCCCGCGCGTGCGGTCACCCACAGGTCGGTTTCCTCCACCACCACCTGAAAGACCACCTCGTCCGGGTGGCGGGCGGTGCGTTTGCGATAGCCGCGCACATGGTCGGTGTGCACGGTGAGAGATTCCGGCGCGGCGGGCGCGGAACGGTTGCTGGCGGTGCGTTTGGTGCTCATGGAGCGGTTTCATCACAGGGGCGGGCGGGCGTCAATTACCGCCAGCCTGGTCGGCCCCCTTGCTTGCTGCCGCTCTTGTCGCCATTCATGCCGCCCCGCCATCCTTGCGGAGCCACTTCCGACCGCCTTCCCATCGGCCCGCGCTGGCGCGCATTCTTTACAAGCGGCGGGCTTTGAGGCTAGGAAACCCTTTTCCGCATCAGGTTTCGCAGTGCCGCAACACAAGGATGGAGCCATGCCCAAACATTTCAAGCGAATCAGGGACCTCGGCTACGAGGGCGCCTGGAAGCTGTTGCAACGCGCCAAGGAAATGAAGGACACCGCCCACCGGGGCAAGATCATGGAAGGCAAGACCGCCATCCTCATCTTCGAAAAGGCGTCCACCCGCACGCGCATTTCCTTCGAGATGGCGGTACGCCACCTTGGCGGCTCCACCATTTTCATGACCCCGGCGGAAAGCCAGTTGGGCCGCTCCGAACCCCTGCGCGACACCGCCCGCGTGCTTTCGCGCTATGCCGATTGCATGGTGGTGCGCACCTTCGGCCAGTCGAAGATCGACGAACTGGCCGAATACGGCTCCATCCCGGTGGTCAACGCCTTGACCGACGAAGGGCACCCCTGCCAGGTCATGGGCGACGTGCTGACGATGTACGAGCGCACCCCCGACCTGTCCAAGGTGCGCGTGGCCTGGGTGGGCGACGGCAACAACATGGCCAATTCATGGATAGAAGCGGCCATCTACTTTCCGTTCGAGCTGTTCATGGCCTTCCCCGAAGGCTACGAGCCCGACCGCGAACTGCTGGGCTACGCCCTGAACGCCGGGGCCAAGATATTCCTCACCCACGACCCGCGCGTGGCGGTCGAGGGCGCGCACTACGTGAACACCGACGTGTGGGCTTCCATGGGCCAGGAAGAAGAGCAGAAGAAGCGCGAGGCCGCCTTCAAGGGGTACTGCATCGATGCCGACATGATGGCCCTTGCCGCGCCCGACGCCAAGTTCATGCACTGCCTGCCCGCCCACCGGGGCGAGGAAGTGACCGACGAGGTTATGGAAAGCCCGGCCTCCATCATTTTCGATCAGGCAGAAAACCGCCTGCACATCCAGAAGGCCATTCTGGAGTGGGCATTCTCGGAATAGCACCGCGCCACGGCACGCGCCGCGCGACGCATATCGCACAACATACCGCATAACTACCGCATAATGGGGCTGAAACGACATGGCCAAGGCTATCAATAAGGTCGTGCTCGCCTATTCCGGCGGGCTGGATACGTCGGTGATCCTGAAGTGGATTGCCGTCACCTACGGCTGCGAGGTGGTGACCCTTACCGCCGACCTGGGGCAGGAAGAGGACCTGGACGGCGTGGACGCCAAGGCCCTGCGCACCGGCGCCACCCGCGCCTACGTGGAAGACCTGCGCGAGGAATTCGCGCGCGACTTCATCTTTCCCATGATGCGCTCCGGCGCGGTGTACGAGGGGCGCTACCTGCTGGGCACCTCCATCGCGCGGCCGCTCATCGCCAAGCGCCTGGTGGACATTGCCCGTGCCGAAGGCGCGCAGGCCGTGGCCCACGGCGCCACCGGCAAGGGCAACGACCAGGTGCGCTTCGAGCTTACCGTCAACGCCCTGGCCCCGGACCTGGACGTGATTGCCCCGTGGCGTATCTGGGACCTGCGTTCGCGCACCGACCTGACCGCCTTTGCCGAACAGCACGGCATTCCGCTGTCCACCTCGTCCAAGCAGTACAGCATGGACCGCAACATGCTGCATTGCAGCTTCGAGGGCGGCGAGCTGGAAGACCCGTGGTGCGAGCCCGGTCCCAACAGCCACGTCATGGCCGTGCCCGTGGAACAGGCCCCGGACACGCCGGAATACATCACCATCGACTTCCTGAAGGGCGATGCGGTTGCCGTCAACGGCGAAGCCATGAGCCCGGCCACCATCGTCCGCACCCTGAACACCATCGCGGGCAGGCACGGCATCGGCCGCCTGGACATGGTGGAAAACCGCTTCGTGGGCATCAAGTCGCGCGGGGTGTACGAAACCCCCGGCGGCACCGTGCTGCACATCGCCCACCGCGACCTGGAAGGCATCTGCATGGACCGCGAATCCATGCACCTGCGCGACCAGCTGATTCCGCGCTACTCCGAGGCCGTGTACAACGGCTTCTGGTTCGCGCCGGAGCGCGAGGCCATGCAGGCGTTCATCGACAAGACGCAGGAAACCGTCAACGGCTCCGTGCGCCTGAAACTGTACAAGGGCAATGCCTATCCGGTGGGCCGCACCTCGCCCAACACCCTGTACTGCCACGATCTTGCCACCTTCGAAGACTGCGCCACCTACGACCACGCCGATGCCGCGGGCTTCATCAAGTTGCAGGGCCTGCGCGTGCGCGGGTACGCACAGCGGGTCAAGAAAGTCTAGTCCGCCGAACGAAGGGGCGCCCCTTCGACGGTGAATACGTTCAGCATATTCCGTGGGGCCTCCCGTATGGGGGGCCTTACGCGTACCAAGCCGCCGCAACGGCAGGGACCAGTAATGGCCGAAAAGAAGATGTGGGGGGGGCGGTTCCGTCAGGCCACCGCCGCCCTGGTCGAGGAATACACCCAGTCCGTTTCGTTCGACCGCGCCCTGTACGCGCAGGACATCGCGGGTTCCAAGGCGCACGCGCGCATGCTGGCCAGGCAGGGTGTGCTGACGGCGGACGAGGCCGCGCGCATCGTCGAAGGGCTGGACATGGTGCTGGCCGAGATAGAGGGCGGCACCTTTGTCTGGCGGCGCGAGCTGGAAGACGTGCACATGAACATCGAAAGCCGCCTCACCGAGCTGGTGGGCGACGTGGGCAAGAAGCTGCACACCGGACGCAGCCGCAACGACCAGGTGGCGCTGGACTTCCGCCTGTTCGTGTCCGACCGCATCCGCGCCTGGCGCGGCCTTGCGCGCGACCTGGTGGGCGTGCTGGCGGAACGCGCGGGCGAACACGTCGATACGCTGCTGCCCGGCTGCACCCACATGCAGCCCGCCCAGCCGGTAAGCCTTGGCCACCACCTGCTGGCCTATGCGTGGATGCTGCGCCGCGACGCCGAGCGGCTGGCCGACTGCGACCGCCGGACGCGCGTGTGCCCGCTGGGCGCGGCGGCGCTGGCGGGCACCACCTATCCGCTGGACCCGGCGTACGTGGCCGAGCAACTGGACATGTACGGTACCTTCCGCAACAGCATGGACGCCGTGTCCGACCGCGACTTCGTGCTCGAATCGCTGTTCTGCGGGGCCACCATCATGGCCCACCTGTCGCGCCTGTGCGAAGAAATCATCATCTGGGCCAACCCGGCCTTCGGCTTCGTGCGGCTGCCCGACGCCTACGCCACGGGTTCGTCCATCATGCCGCAGAAGAAGAACCCCGACGTGGCCGAGATCATGCGCGGGAAGACGGGCCGCGTGTACGGCGCGCTGACCGCCATGCTGACCACGGTGAAGGGCCTGCCCATGACCTACAACCGCGACATGCAGGAGGACAAGGAACCGTTCCTCGACTGCGACCGCACCGTGTCGGCATCGCTGGAGATCATGGCGGGCATGCTGCGTGAACTGGGCTTCAACGAAGGCCGCATGCGCACGGCCCTGCGCGCGGGCTTCCTGAACGCCACCGAACTTGCCGACTACCTTGTCGGCAAGGGCATTCCCTTCCGCGAGGCGCACCATCTGACCGGGGCCGCCGTGGCCCTTGCGGAAGAGCGGTCCATCACGCTGGAAGAATTGCCGCTCGCCGACCTGCAAGCCATCTGCGACCGCATCGGCGACGACGTGTACGCCGTGCTGGACCCGGCGGCGGCAGTGTCCCGGCGCGAGATGCCCGGCGGCACCGGCCCCGCGTCCGTGGCGGCGCAGTTGGCGGAGCTTGCCGACTGGCTGGAAGAGTAACTGGTCGAACCGGCGCAACGCATCCGAAACATGCTCACAAGCGGGCCGCCTTCCGGCTGGGGGGCGGCCCGACGCAAAATGTCCGTCTGGCCCGTGCCACGGCGGAGCGCACAAGGAATCCGATGCAACGCAACAAGAAGCTCATTCCCGCATTGCTGCTTGCCGTGCTGTTCAGCTGGGCGCTGTACAACCTGCTTTCCGTCTCGGGCCTGCTGCCCGGCAGCGGGACGGTGATGGAACAGGGTGACGACGGATCGGCCCTGCTGCCCGCCGAACTCAAGGCCGAGGTGACGGCCCTGAACACGGCGGACGAGACGGCATCGGACAACGAATGGATGGCCATGGTCACCCAGGCCTCCAGCGGCAGATACTACAAGGACGCGCGCGACCAGTCGCTGACCCTGGCCGCCTCGCGCGCGCTGGAGGCGGGCAGGTTTGCCGTGGCCATCACCGCTGCGGAGGTGATGTACCACCCGGAGCCGCGCGAGGATGTGTTGCAGGCGGTGGTGAAGGAAGCCGCCAGAACCCGCGCCACCATCAAGTATTCCGTGCGTGCGGCGCGCAACCTGTCGAAACTTCAGCAGCGGCGCGCGGCGCATGCCCTGATCGTGCAGGCCTGGGCGGAACTGGCCAAAGGCGGGCAACCGCAGGCCGGTGATGGCGCGGCCCCCGGCAGCGTGCCCGCTGCGCCCGGCGCCGCCGGGCTGACTGTTGGTCCCGCCGTGGGGCAGTAGCGCGGGCTTTTCGATGGAGCTGCGGATATAGAATTCGGGTAGCGGTGCGACGGACAAGCGTTTTCAGGCGGAATTGTGACAGATTCTACTTGACCGCTCGAAAAACTCCGACTAATTCTCCAATCATGTCGGTCGATGCTCCGGGTGTGCCGTGCGTCGGGATCGGCATGGGCTTGTGGCAAGAGTTTCGGCGAGTCGATAGGCATCCCACCTACAGAGTTTCTGCCCGATCTTTCGCACGAGCGAACCCCCTCATTTTCCCTGCAAGGAGTTTTCCTGATGTCCAAGTCTCTGTATGTGGGCAACCTGCCTTTCTCCGCCTCTGAAGACGAAATCCGCGACCTGTTCTCCCAGCACGGCCAGGTGCTCAGCGTGAAGCTGATCTCCGACCGCGAAACCGGTCGCCCCCGTGGCTTCGGCTTCGTCGAAATGGAAGCCGCCGACGCCACTGGCGCCGTGGAAGCGCTGAACGGCTACTCCTTCGGTGGCCGCGCCCTGAAGGTCAACGAAGCCCAGCCCCGCGCTCCCCGTCCGCCCCGCTGGTAGTTTCGGCGCAGCACCAGCCGTGAGCGCCCCGCGCGCCATGTGCCGGTGACCACGCGGATACGCAGCAATCACAAGGCCCGCCTGCCGGAAATCCGGTCAGGCGGGCCTTTTTTTCTGCGTTGCAAGACGGTGCGGCGCAGGGCGCGGTTGCCGTCGCGAGGGGGGGGCTGCCTTGCGGCAGCCACGCCGCGACATCACTGGCACGAGGGCCCTCAGCGCGCTAGCCCTGCCTCCTGTGCCAGAATGCGGCGCAGGGTGCCGTCGACACGCATTCGCTCGATTTCCGCGTCGATTTCGGGCAGGTGCCCGGCCAGCGGCGAGCGGCGCGAAAAGGCCATGTACAGCGGATAGCTGCGTACCGGGCGCTCAGCCTTGCCCACGGCGGCCCGCAGGTCGGGCTGGTTGAGCAGATAGGCTTCCGCCACCAGGTCGTTGCTCAGGCACAGGTCCACGCGCCCGCTGCGCAGCTTGGCAAAGTTGCTTTCGTCCGATGGTGCGTATTCCACGGACAAGTGCAGGCGTTCCACGGCGGCCAGGAATTCCGGCGAATAGGTATAGCCCTGCACTAGGCCGATGCGGTAGGGGCGCAGGTCCTCGTAGCGCTGCCAGGCAAAGCCGTTGTGTGCGGGCCGGGCGTAGTAGAAGGACTGATGCGCCTCGGCCACCGGCACGGAAAAAACCATGGCCTCCTCGCGCTCCGCAGCATGGGCCAGCATGCTCACGCCGTCGGCGGTGCCATCCTCCATCATGCGCAGCACACGGTTCCAGGGCAGCAACCGCTGCCGCACGGGAAGGGACAACCTGCGGAACAGTTCCTCGGCAAGCGCGGTGGCCGTACCCTTCACGCTGCCGCCATCAAGCACGACGGTGTACGGCGGGTACACGGTGTTCACCAGCAGGAACGCATCGTTGCGGGTGTCATTGGCGAGGGGCGCGGCACTGTCGTGGGCCTGCGCGGGGGCGGCGCACGGAAAGGCGAGCATGGTCAGGACTGTCAGGATGGCCAGAGTGGTCAGGAGGGGCAGGACGGAACGGGCAGGCCGGAGCAGCAGGATGCACGCGGGGCGGGGGCACCGTGATTGATGGCGGGAAGGGAGTGGGGATGAGGGCATGGGGGGCCTGCTGCTGAATCGTACGGAGTATTCGGGGGCCGGGCTCCGGGCCTTGGCTGGGGCACCCCGCAGGGGAAACTGGGGTATCGGCGGACCGATGGCCTGCTGGCGGCGTGTCATAGCAGATGCGTCGCAAATGGCAATCCCCCCCGCATGCGCGGGCTTTTGTGTGCCACGCCTTGGCAATGCCCCGAGTAACATGGCGTGGATATGCGAAGTATTATTTTGCTGTAAGCTCGGGCTGGCACTTGAGCGGGGGGCACGGGCCGGACGGAAAATGTGGCATGCGGGGCTGGGCAGGGGCTGCGAAACGAAAAAAGGCCCCGTATTCCAGGGCCTTGGCGTCGTGGCGGAAGCGTATAGGAGTCGAACCTACCATGGACATCTCTGCCCACCACCGGTTTTGAAGACCGGGCGCCACACCGGTGACGAAACGCTTCCGCGAGGGTTTGGCGTATCTAGCAGAATCGGTGTGGCACGGCAAGACGGGGAAGCGTGCCCGTGTTACGGGAAGCTGAGGTACAGCGCATGGGGGGCGGGATCGGGGGACCATGGAGGGGGCATGGGCACACATCGTGAGCCAAGTGACGCAGGCCGGAAGGGGGGCGTGCGGAGGCCGGATCGGGGAGCCGGATCGGGATACCTTGCCCGGTGGCCCGAAAAGGCGGGGAAAGTGCGCCCGCGCGCATTGTCAAATAGTTCCCGACGACTTAAAAAGGAGAAATCGTCCGCATGACGGACGTTCACTTCCGCACGGAGGCCAGACTTGAACCAGTTTTCGCGCAATCTGATACTCTGGGCGATCATCTCGTTGCTGATGGTCGTCCTGTTCAACATGTTCAATCAGCCACAGGGGACGCAGGCGCGTCTTACCTATACGGAATTCCTCCAGAAGGTCGAGCGCGGCGAGGTGCTGCGCGTGACCATCCAGGGTCAGAAACTGACGGGCGAAAGCTCGGAGGGCAAGGCGTTCCAGACCTATGCCCCGCACGATCCCGAACTGGTCACCCGCCTCATCTCCCAGAAGGTCGAGGTGAAGGCGGAACCGCAGGAAGAAGCCCCCTGGTACATGACCCTGCTGGTTTCCTGGTTCCCCATGCTGCTGCTGATCGGCGTGTGGATTTTCTTCATGCGCCAGATGCAGGGCGGCGGCGGCAAGGCCATGTCCTTCGGGCGTTCGCGCGCCCGCATGATCACGCCGGAATCGGCCCGCGTCACCTTCGAGGATGTTGCGGGCGTGGACGAGGCCAAGGAAGAACTGAGCGAAGTGGTGGAGTTTCTGTCCAACCCGCGCAAGTTTACCCGCCTTGGCGGTCGCATTCCCAAGGGCGTGCTGCTGGTCGGCCCTCCCGGCACCGGCAAGACCCTGCTGGCCCGTGCCGTGGCGGGCGAGGCCGGGGTGCCGTTCTTTTCCATTTCCGGCTCCGACTTCGTGGAAATGTTCGTGGGCGTGGGCGCATCGCGCGTGCGCGACCTGTTCATGCAGGGCAAGAAGAACGCCCCCTGTCTTATCTTCATCGATGAAATCGACGCCGTTGGCCGTCAGCGCGGAGCGGGTCTGGGCGGCGGGCACGACGAACGCGAGCAGACCCTGAACCAGTTGCTGGTGGAAATGGACGGCTTCGAATCCAACGAGGGCGTCATTCTCATCGCCGCCACCAACCGTCCCGACGTGCTGGACCCGGCGCTGCTGCGCCCCGGCCGTTTCGACCGTCAGGTGGTGGTGCCCACCCCCGACGTGCGCGGTCGCAAGCGCATCCTTGAAGTGCACACCCGCCGCACGCCCCTGGCCACCGGCGTGGAACTGGACATCATCGCCAAGGGCACGCCCGGCTTTTCCGGCGCGGACCTGGAGAACCTCGTCAACGAGGCCGCCCTGCAGGCCGCCAAGGTTGGCAAGGACACCGTGGACATGGGCGATTTCGAGTACGCCAAGGACAAGGTGCTGATGGGCAAGGAACGCCGCAGCCTCATCCTGAGCGACGAGGAAAAGCGCATCACCGCCTACCACGAGGCGGGCCACGCCCTGGCCGCCAAGCTGCTGCCCGGTTCCGACCCGGTGCACAAGGTAAGCATCATTCCGCGTGGTCGCGCCCTCGGCATCACCATGCAGTTGCCGGAAGGCGACCGCCACGGCTACTCGCGCTCGTTCCTGCTGAGCAACCTGGTGTTGCTGCTGGGTGGCCGCGTGGCCGAAGAGGTGGTGTTCAACGACATCACCACCGGCGCGGGCAACGACATCGAACGCGCCACCAAGATGGCCCGCAAGATGGTCTGCGAATGGGGCATGAGCGAGGCCATCGGCCCCATGAACATAGGCGAGCAGGGCGAAGAGGTGTTCATTGGCCGCGAATGGGCTCATTCCCGCAATTTCAGCGAGGAAACGGCCCGGCTGGTGGACGCCGAAGTCAAGCGCATCATCGAGGAGGCCCGGCAGCGCTGCCGCATCCTGCTCGAAGGAAACATCGATTCGCTGCATGCCATAGCCGGTGCCCTGCTGGAGCGTGAAACCATCAGCGGCGATGACATCGACGTGCTGATGCGCGGCGAACAACTGCCGCCGGAAAAGCCCAACAACCGCAACGGCGCCCCCCGCGCGGGGGAGCAGCCCGCGTCCGGCGGAAGCGCCGGGGCTCCTTCAACCTCCGGCGCGCAGCCCGGTCCCGTTTCGGCGGGCACGGCCCCGGCAGGCGCTGACGCCGAGACCGCCGGGCGCGACGAGTTCACCCTGGAAGCCGACGACACCGCCGAACGCGGCGGCCCTGGCGGCCCCGGAGGTAATGACGACCCCAGCGGCGGGGCGGGGCGTTGATGACGACGGCTTGCGGCCTCGCGCAACAGGCCATCTGGACCGTAAGGGGGGGAAGGGCGGTAACGCCCGCCCCCCCTCATCCCTTTGTGGTGTTCGGCATCGTCAACGTCACGCCGGATTCGTTCCATGACGGCGGCCACTACACCACCCACGAGGCGGCAGTGACCCACGCCCTGCGCCTGGCGGGAGAGGGCGCGCACGTGCTGGACATCGGGGGCGAATCGTCGCGGCCCTATGCCGATCCGGTGCCGCTGGAAGAAGAACTGGCGCGGGTGCTGCCCGTGGTGCGGGGTATCCGCGATGGCTACGCGGCACATGCGGCGGACCATGCGGCGGACCATGTCGCGGCGCATGCCGCAGGCCAGGACCCGTCCCCCCGCCCCGGCGGCGGGCCGCTGCTTTCCGTGGATACCTACAAGGCAGGCACGGCGGCGGCGGTGCTGGACGAGGGCGTGGACATCATCAACGACATTTCCGCCTGCGCCTTCGACCCCGGCCTGCTCGACGTGGTGGCCCACTACAAGCCCGGCTACGTGCTGATGCACAGCCTGGGCAGGCCGGAAACCATGCAGGACGCCCCCGCCTACGAAAACGTGGTGGATGCGTTGCTGGACTTTTTTCACGAAAAGATGGATGTGCTCGTGCGCGCCGGGTTGCCGGAGTCGCGCATCCTGCTCGATCCCGGCATCGGCTTCGGCAAGCTGACGGAACACAACTTCGAGATCCTGCGCCGCATAGAGCGGTTCGGCGCGCTGGGGCGTCCGCTGTTGCTGGGGCTTTCCAACAAGTCGTTGTTCGGCGGGCTGCTGGATCTTGGCCACGGGCAGCGGGCGGGTGCCACCCAGGTTGCCACGGCCCTTCTGGCCGCGCGCGGGGTGCAGTGCCACCGCGTGCACGACGTGGCGGAAACGGTGCGCACCCTGCGCCTTACCCAAGCCATGGCCCCTGTGCCACGCACGGAGAACTGATGCTGGGCCTGGAGAACGTCACCGCCAACTGGCGCGACCTGCTGGACATCGCGCTGGTTACCGCGCTGTTCTACCGCATCATCGTCATGGTCAAGGACACGCGCGCCGTGTCGGCCATTTACGGGCTGCTGTTGCTGGTGGTCACCTATTTCGTCTCGCGCGAGCTCGGGCTGTACACGCTGGGGTGGCTGCTGGAAAGCTTCTTCGGCTCGTTGTTCCTGGTGATCATCGTGCTGTTCCAGCGCGACATCCGCCAGGCCCTCACCGACATGGGGGCGCGCAGCTTCTTCCGCAAGAAGACCACGGACGACGATACCCTGAACGAGATCATCGGCGCCGCGCTGTACCTTGCCCAACGCAAGATCGGCGCGCTCATCGTCATCGAGCGCAACGTGGCCCTCGGCGACATGATCGAACGCGGGGTGAAGCTGGGGGCCGCGCTTTCGCGCGAGTTGCTCATCACCATATTCTTTCCCAAAACCCCCCTGCACGACGGCGCGGTGATCATCCGCAAGGGCGAGGTGGCGGCGGCAGCGTGCATTCTGCCCCTGGCCACCGTGGACCGCCAGGACTTCGGCACCCGGCATCGCGCGGCGCTTGGCATTACCGAGGAAAGCGACGCGGTGGCGGTGGTGGTTTCCGAAGAACGCGGGGCCGTTACCGTGGCCGTGGGCGGCAAGCTGACCACCAGCCTGGATGCCACGCGCCTGAAGCGCGTGCTCAAGAACATTCTGGAGAAATAGCGGTGCGTTCCAACTGGCAGTACGCCGTCATGGCCTTCGTCATGTCCGTCACCCTGTGGTACATGGTCACCGGGCGCGAACGGGTGGAAGTGGTGAGCGAGGTGCGGCTGGAATTCAAGGGTATTCCCCAGAACCTCGTGGTGCGTGAAGGGCTGGTCAACAAGGTCAGCGTGCGCGTGCGCGGCCCCAAGGGGCTGGTGCGCGTCATGACCGCCCGCGACATGGGCTACGCCATCGATCTCAGCAATCTGAAGCGCGGCACCAACATCGTGCCGCTGACGGCGGAGAAGCTGCCAGAGGCGCGCGCCTTCGAGGTGGTGGAGATAACCCCCTCGCGGCTGACGCTGGAGGTGGATGCCATCGTCGAGAAGGACGTGCCCGTAACCGTGGATATCAACGGCACCATTCCCGTGGACGTGCGCATCGACAAGGCGGAGGTTACCCCCGCCAGGGTGCACCTGCGCGGGCCGGAATCGCTGGTGTCGCGCATCGACAAGGTGAAGGTGGCCGTGGCCGCCCCTGCGCTGGACGAGGCGGGCACGGTGGAGGTGCAGGCCACCCCGACCCTGCCCGAGGCCACGGAATCGACGCCGCCCACCGTTTCCGTGCGGCTGGACACGGCCCTGCGCGTGAAGGAAACCACCCTCAAGCGCGAGGTGGCCGTGCAGGCACCGCAGGGACTGAGGGCGCGGGTTGCCCCTCGCACGGTTACCCTGTTGCTGGAAATGCCCGCCTCCGTCGCCGCCGATGCCGAGGCGCTGCGCGCCATCCGGGTGTACGCGGAAGTGCCCGAGGGTACCGGTGCCGGGCAGGAGAAACTGCCCGTGCGGGTGGATCTGCCGGACAGGGTGCGGCTGAAGGATATTTCGCCGGACACCGTAAGTGTGACCTTTCGCAAGTAGACCCACGGGCGGCACAGCCCGGCCTGCGCCTGCGTGGCTGCCCGCGTGCGCCTCGGCGCACCTGCCCCGCGCGGTGCATGGGCCGTGGCGCCTGCCGTCGCTTCCGCCCCCCATGCCATACCTCCGTGATCCGTACCGTCCGCGAGCCGGGCGGACCATTGAACAACCCCCGCAAATACTGTACTCAGGCGCACCGGCGGCGCTGGCCGCCAACGCACAATCCAGAGAGGATTCGCAGATGGGCAAACGCCTGTTCGGCACCGACGGCCTGCGTGGCCAGGTGAACATCTATCCCATGACCGCCGACGTGGCCCTGCGTCTGGGCCTTGCGGCGGGAACCCATTTCCGCAATGGCCAACGTCGCCACCGGGTGGTCATCGGCAAGGACACCCGCCTTTCCGGCTACGTGTTCGAATCGGCCCTGACGGCGGGCCTGTGCGCCGCCGGCATGGACGTCTACCTGGTCGGGCCGCTGCCCACGCCCGCCATCGCCTTCCTTACCCGCAACATGCGGGCGGACCTTGGCGTGGTCATCTCTGCCTCGCACAACCCCTTCATGGACAACGGCATCAAGTTCTTCGACAAGGACGGCTTCAAGCTGCCCGACGAGACGGAGAACAAGATCACCGACATGGTGCTGGACCCCGACTGGCAGTGGGACTACCCCGCCCCCGAGCGCGTGGGCCGCGCCGCCAAGATCGAGGACTCTCCGGGCCGGTACATCGTCTACCTGAAGAACAGCTTTCCCGCGCACCTCACCCTGGACGGCATGCGCGTCGTGCTCGACTGCGCCAACGGCGCCAACTACAAGGTGGCCCCGCTGGCGCTTGAGGAGTTGGGGGCCGAGGTCATCAAGATCGGCACCGAACCCAACGGCCTGAACATCAACCACCAGTGCGGCTCGCTGTACCCCGGCGTTGCCGCCGGCAAGGTGCTGGAAACCCGCGCCGATGTCGGCCTGGCCCTGGACGGCGACGCCGACCGGCTCATCGTGGTGGACGAGAAGGGCACCGTGCTCGACGGCGACCAGATCATGGCCCTGTGCGCGGAAGACATGCTGCGGCGCGGCGCGTTGCGCAACAACACCCTGGTGGCCACGGTCATGAGCAACATGGCGCTCGAGGTGTTCATGAAGGAGCGCGGCTGCAAGCTGCTGCGCACCCCCGTGGGCGACCGCTACGTGGTCGAGGCCATGCGCCGCGAGGGCGCCAACCTTGGCGGCGAGCAGTCTGGCCATCTCATCTTCATGGACCACGGCACCACCGGCGACGGCCTGATGGCGGCCCTGCAAATCTTGCGCATCATGCGCGAGCGCGACCGGCCCCTGTCGGAACTGGCGGGCCAGTTGCAGCTTTTCCCGCAGGAGCTTATCAATGTTCATGTGGAGCGGAAGATTCCCTTCGAACAGTGCCAGCCTGTGCTTGACGGAGTGGCCAAGGTCGAGGCGGAACTGGGCGACAGGGGCCGCGTGCTGTTACGCTACTCGGGCACGGAAGCCGTCTGCCGCGTGATGGTGGAGGGCGAGGACCCCGAGCAGGTGAAGCGGTTGGCCGGGCTGCTGGCGGAGACGGTGCAGAAGCACCTGCGCTAGTTTGCAAATGGGCCTTTCGCCCGTTGGCGTCGTCAAACACTCCTGCCATGACGGTCGAATACAAGAAGAGTATGCTCCCTCATGGCAGGATTGTTTTCCTTGCCAACGAACGAAAATCCTCATTTGCGAAGGGGTCCGCCCAGTTGTCGGCCCAGTTGCCTGGCGGTGACGGTGCAGACTGCCCTTCAGTCTTTGCCTTTCTGACGCACGCCGACACGCCGACACATTCCAAAGGAGCCACCCCATGAACATCCGCAAGGTCGTCATTCCCGTCGCCGGCTGGGGTACCCGTTCGCTTCCCGCCACCAAGAACATTCCCAAGGAAATGCTGCCGGTCTACAACAAGCCGGTGGTGCAGTACGTGGTGGAAGAAGCCATGCGCTCGGGCATCGGCGACGTGGTCTTCGTCACCAACCGCGACAAGAAGATCATCGAGGACCACTTCGACTACAACCTGCAACTGGAAAGCGTGCTGGAACGCGCCGGCAAGACCGAGATGCTGCGCCAGGTGCGTGAGGTGGCAGAGATGGTCAACATCATCTCCATCCGCCAGAAGCAGCAACTGGGGCTTGGCCACGCGGTGCTGTGCGCCCGCGACGTGGTGCGCGACGAAACCTTCGCCGTCATGGTGGGCGACGACCTGATGTTCGGCATGACGCCGGGCATCAAGCAGCTCATCGACGTGGCCGCCTCCGAGCGGTTGCCCGTCATCGGGGTGATGGAAGTGCCCGCCGACAAGGTGAACCGCTACGGCATCATCTCCGGCGAGGAATTCGCCCCCGGCATCTTCAAGGTCAACAAGCTGGTGGAAAAGCCCAAGCTGGGCGAGGCACCTTCGCGCCTGGCCATAGTGGGCCGCTACGTGCTGACCCCCGACATCTTCCGCTGCCTGGAACAGATGAAGCCCGGCCACGGCGGTGAAATCCAGCTTACCGACGCGTTGCAGATGCTGGCCGACGACCGGGGCCTGCTGGCCGTGAAGATTCGCGGCATGCGCTTTGACGCGGGTGACTGGGCGGAATACCTTACGGCCAACATCTACTTTGCCTTGCAGGACGAAGAACTGCGCGACGAACTGGTGCGCCAGCTCAAGCCGCTTTTGCCCTACAGCGGCACGTAGTCCCTGGGTAATCCGGAATGTCGTGAACCATGGCCGGGGGGAGGAGTTTCCGCCCCCCGGTTTTCTTCTTGTCCCTGTCCCTTCCTTGGTACCTGCGCCATGTCCACGCACCCCTCACAAACGCTCAGGGCCGTCGCCCTGCTCAGTCCGCCGTACGCCACGCTGACGTACGCCGTGCCGCCGTGGCTGCCGCCACTGGCGTGGCGGCGGGGTACGCGGGTGGCGGTGCCGCTGGGCAACGGCGCGGTGCGCGTGGGCGTGCTGCTGGACGACGAGGCGCACGCGGCGGCAAGCGTGGGCGCGCTGCCGGAAGGCGTCGTGCCCCGGCCCATGCTGTGGCCCCTGGAGCGTGAACCGCTGCTGAGCGCAGGGTATCTGGACATGGTGCGCCAGTTGGCGTTGCGCCAGGCAGTGAACGAGGGGCAGATACTGGGCAACTTCCTGCCCGTGGGCCTGCGCACCACCCAGGTGCGGTTGCGCTTTTTCGAGGACGGGCGGGCACGCACGCTGAAGTTCCGCGACCTTGCGCCTCTGGCGGACAAGGACCCCGCGGCGTTGCACCGGCTGGGCCAGGCCTGGATGGACGGTCGGGGCGAGGTGCTGGACAAGGCCGAGGACGCCGCCGACGCGGAGCTGTGCGCGGTGACGGCGGACCCGCCGTGGCCGGTGCGGCCTTCTGCCGTGCGTCAGGTGCAGTTGCTGGAATACCTGTGGGACAAGGGCTCGGCCAGCCGCCGCGCGGTGCTGCGTGACCTTGGCGCGGCATCGGCCACCGCGCTGGAAGGGTTGCTGAAGCGTGGCCTTGTGGCGGTGACCCGGCGCGACGACGGCGACTGCGCCTGCGACGAGCCTGCCGAGGGCGAAGGCCCGGCCTGCCTGTATGGCCCGGCCGACGCCACCCTGGACGCCCCCTTCGAACTGAATGCGGCCCAGCGCGCGGCTCTGGACGACTTTCTGGCCGCGCTGGACGGTCCCCGCGCGGAACATCGCCTGTTGTACGGCGTGACCGGCAGCGGCAAGACGGCGGTATACCTGGATCTTGCGCGCGAATGCCTGGCGCGGGGGCGTTCGGTGATGTTGCTGGCGCCGGAAGTTGCCCTGGCCTGCAAGTTGCGGCGCGATGTGAACGAACGCCTGCCCGGCGCGCCGCTGTTCTTTTTTCACGGCTACCAGGGGCCGACCCAGCGCGAACGCACCTTTCGCACGCTGGCCGCCCGACGCGAGCCGTGCCTTGTGGTGGGCACCCGCTCGGCCCTGTTCCTGCCCGCGCCCGACCTTGGGGTGGTGGTGCTGGACGAGGAGCACGACACCTCGTTCAAGCAGGACGAGGGGCTGGCCTATCAGGCCAAGGAAGTGGCCTGGTTCCGGGTGGGGCAGGGCGCCGGGCTGCTGGTGCTGGGATCTGCCACGCCGGACGTGAAGACCTTTCATGCCATGCACGAGGGGCGCCTGCCCATGGCGGCCCTGCCCGAGCGGGCTGGCGGCGGCACCCTGCCCGACGTGGAACTGGTGGACATCAAGGACCTTGCCTCCACCGATTCGGTATTGGCCGCCCAGAGCGGTGCGGCCCTGCGCGAAACGGTGGAGCGCGGCGAGCAGGCGGTGATCCTGCTGAACCGGCGCGGCTACGCCCCGCTGATGTACTGCCTGGACTGCGGCACCGTGGCCCGCTGCCCGCACTGCGATATTGGCCTTACCTACCACAAGGGGCGCGAACGGCTGGTGTGCCACTACTGCGGCCATTCCGTGCCGTACCCGGCCACCTGCCCCAACTGCAAGTGCATGCATTACCTGCCCATGGGCGAAGGCACGGAAAAGCTGGAGGAAACCCTGGCTGCGCTGTTGCCTGCCGGGGGCAAGGTGCTGCGCCTTGACCGCGACTCGACCAGAAGGCCGGGGCGGATGGAGGAAATCCTGGGGGCCTTTGCCCGGCGCGAGGCGCAGGTGCTGGTGGGCACCCAGATGCTGTCCAAGGGACACCATTTTCCGGACGTGACCCTGGCCGTGGTGGCCGATGGCGATCTTGGCCTGAACCTGCCGGACTACAGGGCGGCGGAACGTACCTTCCAGTTGCTCGTGCAGTCGGCCGGGCGGGCCGGGCGCGGCGAAAAGCCGGGCCGGGTGCTCATCCAGACCCGCGACCCTTCCCACTATTGCTGGAATTTCGTGCGCACGGCGGATTACGAGGGCTTCTACGCCCACGAGATTGCCAAGCGCCAGCAGCGCAGGTACCCTCCGTTCGTGCGGTTGGCGCTGGTGCGCATCAGCTATCCCATGGATTTCACGGGCGGGGCGGAGGAATTGGCCCGTTTTGCCAATGCGGTGCGCGCCTTGGGGCGCGAGCGCGGCGTGCAGGTGCTGGGGCCAGCCCCTTCGCCGCTGCCGCTGCTGCGTGGCCGCAAGCGCTTTCAGTGCCTGCTGAAGGCCGACGACTGGCCGAGCATCCGTTCGCTGTTCGGGGCGGCGGGCGCCACGCCGGGCATCGGTCATCTGCGCATTTCGCTGGATCTTGACCCCGTCAACATGATGTAGCCCGCGCTCCGCGCGGCACCAAGGATACCGCCATGATCATCGTCGTCCGCAAGTGCAGCGACTGTCCCTTCTGCAGCCAGGGCGATCCCGCCCGCTGCAACCTTTCCACGCCCAGGTATCGCCCGCTGGATATCGCGCTGGACCGCCCCACATGGTGTCCGCTGCGGCGCGAGCAGGCCATCGTGCGCGAGGCGTCCTAGCCGTCCGGTGCCGCCCGGGTGCCCCGTTTGCGGACGGATATGCATTCCGGCGTTGCAGGCAGTGCCGCGTCTGGCATATGGTGTATCCGGCGGCAGGTCATCCCGCGATGGCCGTATATTCCACGTGGGGGCGCACCGGGCGGGGGAAGCATCGGGGCAGTACGGGGTAGCTATGAACAATGCCGACATCCTCATCCTTGTGGTGGATGACGAAGAGATGGTGCGCGAAAACCTCGAGGCATACCTTGAGGATGAAGGGTTCCGGGTCGTTACGGCAGGCAGTGGCGAGGACGCACTGGATCTGCTGGAACGCCACCGACCCGACGTGGGCATCATCGACATGCGCCTGCCGGGAATGAGCGGCAACGATTTCATCATACGCGCCCATCAGGCGCTGCCCACGTTGCGCTATCTCATCCACACGGGCTCGACCAACTACAAGCTGCCGTCGGAACTCATCACCATCGGCGTGCAACGCGCCGACGTGTACATCAAGCCGCTGCAGAACATGGACGACCTGGTGCAGGGCATCTTTCGCCGTCTTTCCGTGCCGGAGCGGGCATGAGTCCCGCCAGAAGCTTCCCCTTTCCGCCCGATCCGCCCGATCCGCCCGATCCGTCTGCCCCGTCGTCTGGCCCGTCGTCTGGCCAGTCCGCCCCGTCTGGCCAGTCCGGCCAGTCTGGCGCCCCCTCGGTAGTCGTCATCGACGATGACACCATGGTGCGGCGCAGCATTACCGCCTACCTCGAAGATCTTGGCTACAACGTGCACGAAGGCACCGATGGTCGCACCGGCCTTGATCTGGTGCGCGCGGTGCAGCCCGATGCCGTGCTGGTGGACTTGCGCATGCCCGGCATCGATGGCCTGGACGTTCTGCGCGAACTGGCGGTCGAGCGGCCGGACATGCCCACCATAGTGGTGTCCGGTACCGGGGTCATGCAGGACGCCATCGAGGCGGTGCGCCGGGGCGCCTGGGATTTCATCCTCAAGCCCATCATGGACCTGGAAGTGCTGGGCCACCGGGTGCGGCTGGCCATCGAACAGGGGCGACTGCGCGTCGAGAACCGCCGCTACCACGAGAATCTGGCCGAAGAGGTGGCCCTGCGTACCCGCGAGCTGGAACAGGCCCGCATGGAGGCGGAATCGGCCAACCGCGCCAAGACCCAGTTCCTCGCCAACATCAGCCATGAACTGCGCACGCCGCTCAACGGCATCATCGGGCTGACCGAGCTGCTGCTGGCCGCAGGCCCTGCGGGCGAGCAGGAGGAGTGCCTGGGCATGGTGCGCCAGGCAGGGCTGGATTTGCTGTCCATCGTCAACAATCTGCTGGACATGTCCAGCATAGAGGCCGGGCGCATCGCCCTCAACGAGGCCCCGTTCAACCTGCGCGAAACCGTGGGCGATCTGATCCGCGTGCTGGACGTGCAGGCCCGCTGGAAGAACCTGACCCTTGCCTGCGACGTGGCGCCCGACGTGCCCGACAGGCTCATGGGCGACGCCGCGCGGCTGCGCCAGGTACTGACCAACCTGATCATCAACGGTATCAAGTACACCGAGGTGGGCGGCGTTTCCCTGTCGGTGGAACTGGACGGCGGTCAGCTGGTGGTGCCTGGTGACGGGCAGGGCGTGCATCCCGTGCATGCGGGAAGCCCGGTGACACTGCGCGTCACCGTGCAGGACACCGGGGTGGGCATTGCCCCGGAAAAGTGGGAACGCATCTTCGAGCCGTTCACCCTGGCCGAGAATTTTCTGACCAAGAAGTACGGCGGCGCCGGACTTGGCCTTGCCATCTCGCGCGAGATAGCGCGGATGATGGGGGGAGAAATCACGGTGCGCAGCCAGGTGGGGGCGGGCAGCACCTTTGTGCTGACCATGCGCTTTGCCATGGGCGAATCGGTGGCACCGCGCCCCCGCGACGCCAGCCTGCCGGTGATCCGGGGCGTGAACCGGCGGCTGCGCATCATGGTGGCCGAGGATGACGTGATCAACCGCAAGCTGGCGGTCTATTTCTTCGAACGCATGGGGCACGATGTCATTACCGTGTCCAGCGGCATCGAGGTGCTGGCCGGGCTGGAGCGTGAAACCAGCGACCTTTTGCTGATGGACATCCAGATGCCCGAGATGGATGGCCTGGAAACCATACGCGCGCTACGCGGGCGCAAGGGCGGCCCGTCGCGGGTGCCGGTCATCGCCATGACGGCCCATGCCATGGCCGGAGACCGGGAGCGCTTTCTGGCCGAGGGCATGGACGGCTACGTCTCCAAGCCCGTGGATTTCGGCTGTCTGGTGGCCGAGATAGAGACCGTGCTGGGCGCGCGGGGGGTGCTTGACGTGGCCCCGGACACTTCGATTGCCGGGCATGTGCACAGGGCAGACTGCCGCGCCGAATCGGAATAGCGACAGGACATGGACGCCGCGCGTGGTGCGCGCGGTACGCCGGGGCGCGGGGAGCGGACATGAGGTCTGATTCCCGCGCCCCGGTGCGTTGCGGGTGGTGGTGGGGGCGAGGCTGCGAAGGTGCGGCAGGCGCCCGGCACGTGCACATCAGCGGGGCAGGGGAGATTGCGTGCCCCAGGTTGGAGCGGGAATGGACCGCGTGTGGCCTTTCAGGTGCCGCGAGAGCGCTGGGGTGTTTTGCGCGAGCGTTGCTTTTTCCGTGTTTCCGGGGTGTTTCCGAATGGTTGCAAATCGTTGACGAATCGGATAGCTAAATCCGATTGTGCTTAAGGGGTGCCGTGCCCCGGTACGTGCGTTCGGCCACTGGCCGAGAGGGAACGCGCGGGGGAGCGGCAATCGTCATTCTGCCTGAAAACGTCGGAACGTTCCGTGTGTTCTCCCTTGGACGGTCAGCCGCGCCGGGGGCTCTCTTCGCGCGTGCGCATCGTTCGGCGGCAGGCATACAAATTTTTAGGGGAGATCCATGAAGCGACTGAAATCGTTGGCTGTGTCGTGTCTGCTGGTGTGCACCGCCCTGGCGGGCACCGCGCAGGCAGAGGGCTTTGCCCTGTACGAATGGGGTGCGCGCGGCAACGCCCTTGCCGGCACCATGGTGGCCCGCAAGCCCGATGCATCCGCCGTGGCCTACAACCCGGCCCTGATGACCCAGCTGGAAGGCACCCATGTGATGGCTGGCGTGAGCGCCATCATCCCCAGCGCCAAGGTGGACGTGAAGTACGGCGGCCAGACCTACACCGGCGAAGGTGCCGACAACGTGTGGCTGCCCCCGCATGGCTACCTGACCACCCAGCTCAAGGACAACCTGTGGCTGGGCATGGGCATCTACACCCGCTTCGGTCTGGGCACCGAGTACGACGACGAACATTGGGCTGGTCGATACAATATCTACAACGCCGAGATACAGACCGTTTCCTACAATCCCAATCTGGCGTTCAAGATCACCGACAAGCTTTCCGCCGCCGTGGGGGTCGAGTTCATGACCCTGAAGCTGAACATGGACAAGAAGAGCGACCCCACTGGCGTCAATAATCCCATGACCCCTTCTGCCGCCGAGGTTGATTCGAATCTTGAGGCCGATAGCTACGGCTGGGGTCTCACCGCCGGCCTGCACTACCAGTTCAACGACCAGTGGGCCGCAGGCGTGAGCTACAAGAGCCAGATCGAGCAGGAAGCCCGGGGCGACAACAACTTCACCATCGGGTCCGCGCTGACCGGCATTCCCGGGGTGGTCGCTGTCTATCAGGACTGCGACGTGAAGGGCTCTGTGACCCTGCCTGACATGCTGGCCTTCGGCGTGTCCTACTCCCCGATCCCCGAGCTGAGCATCGAAGTGGGCGCCCTGCTGACCCGCTGGTCGCTGTATGACAACCTGGCCATCTATCACGAGTCGCCCTTTTACGGAGGCGCTGGCGCTCTTGTGAATTCCGAAAAGGACTGGCGTGATGCATGGCGTTACAGCATCGGTGTCGAGTACGCCGCCACTCCGTGGATGGATCTGCGCGCCGGTTACACCTATGACGAATCGCCGGCCCGCAGCGGCAAGATCGACTACCTGATCCCCACCGACGACCGCCAGCTGTACAGCGTGGGTACCGGTTTCCATTGGGACAGCTACACCGTGGACCTGTCCTACACCTACATCGTCGCATCCGACGCGGAATATGACAACCAGGGCGGCGGCGTCTACGACGGTTCCTCGCGCGATGGCCGCACCCACGTGATCGGCCTTTCGCTCGGCTACGCGTTCTAGACCGCCTTTCTCATGCATGCACGGGGCCGCTCCTTCGGGGGCGGCCCTTTTGCGTCCGGGCGGCTGGCGCACGAGGAGCATCGGTACACGCGTGGGTGGAAGCGATGCCGCACCGCTGCCGCCATGATCCGGTTGCGAATCGTGGTGCGGTGGCTGGCTGCACGTGCAGTGGCCCTTTGCCGAGTCGTGTGCAGGCGGCAGCGATTTCAGCCCCGTGGGCCGCCCCTGCGCGCGATTGCCGATACCCTGCGGACACACGGGCGTGCAAGTGTGGCCCCCATGCGTTGGGGACTGCCTCCCTGTGCAGGACAATGCCCTGCACAGGGCAGTCCGTGCCAGAGTATCGGCGGCGGTGACGATGTGTTGCGGCAACGGCCATGTGGTGTGCCGCCCGGCGTTGCGTCAGGGCGCGGCAGACTGGGCAAGACGCACCATCAGGCGATGCGAAGGGGAGGATGGGAAGAACGCGGCATGACCCGCGTGACGGCGGGCGCACCGCGCCAACGGCATGTCTGCCATACATGCGGAAGGGCCCGTGCCGATGCGACACGGGCCCTTTGCAGTCAGGCGGGATATTGCGGGAAGCGGCCTAGAAGGTGCCCGCTTCCTTCTTCACGTCGAGGGCGATCTTCCACAGCACGGAAAGCACCATCAGACCGATGGCGTAGACGCCCACGGTGACGAGGATTTCCGGGAAGCTGGGAGCGTATTCGGTCACCGTGTCGAAGGGGTTGGGGGTAAAGCCGCCGATCAAGAGGCCCAGCCCCTTGTCGATCCAGCTGGCGATGACCAGGATGCCCAGCGCCCACGGCAGTACGCGCTCGTTGTCGCGGATCTGCGGGGGAATGAGCAGGCACAGCGCCAGCATGGCCAGCACGGCTGCCGTCCACATCCAGCCAACCACCCACGAGGCGTGGCCGTCATGGCCCACGAACAGGAAGGTGAGCGGGTGCTGGTGGCCCGGCATGCCGCTGTAGAAGGCCGTGAACACTTCCAGCAGGAAGAAGAACACGTTGATGGCCATGGCGTAGGTGATGATCTTGGTCAGGGTCTGGATGGCTTCGCGGCCCGGATCGAACCCGGTCAGGCGGCGCAGCGCGATGACCAGCAGCAGCAGGATGGCCGGACCGGAGGCGAACGCGGAAGACAGGAAGCGGGCAGCCATGATGGCCGTCAGCCAGTAGTGGCGGCCGGGCAGGCCCGCGTACAGGAAGGCGGTGACGGTGTGGATGGAGAACGCCCACACCACCGACAGGTAGATGAAGAACTTGATCCACTTGGGCGGGTCAACGTCGTGGCGTTCGGCTTCCAGGGTAACCCAGCCGACCAGCGCGTTGATGACCAGGTATCCCATCAGCACCATCATGTCGTAGAACATGATGGAGTTCGGCGTGGGGTGCAGGATGACGTTCAGCATGCGCTGCGGCTGCCCCATGTCGGTGACGATGAAGAGCATGCACATCAGCACGGCCGAGATCGCCATGAACTCGCCGAGGATGATCATCTTCTTGAATTTCTTGTAGTGATGGAAGTAGGCGGGCAGCACCAGCATGACGGCAGAGGCCGCCACGCCGACGAAGTAGGTGAACTGCGAGATGTACAGCCCCCACGACACGTCGCGGCTCATGCCGGTGATGGTCAGCCCGTATTTCAGCTGGAAGATGTACGCGAAGACGCCCAGGCTCGCGATGCCGCCAAGAAACAGCAGCCAGATGTAGAACGCCGGGGAGCCTTTCAGA
This sequence comes from Nitratidesulfovibrio sp., assembly GCF_040373385.1. Taxonomy (NCBI): domain Bacteria; kingdom Pseudomonadati; phylum Thermodesulfobacteriota; class Desulfovibrionia; order Desulfovibrionales; family Desulfovibrionaceae; genus Nitratidesulfovibrio; species Nitratidesulfovibrio sp. The sequence goes on from NZ_JBDXXH010000002.1 coordinate 175,158, forward strand.
ACCTTCTCGATCATGGCTTCTCCTCCTACACGATGTAGTAGACGCCGGGCTGGGTCCCGATGGAGGGCTTGCGGCGAATGCTGAAGTTCTCGGCAAGGGCCTTGCGAACCGGCGAATTCGGGTCGTCGAGGTCGCCGAACAGGATGGCCCCGTTCGAGGCTTCGACGCAGGCGGGCAGCAGGCCCACCTCAAGCCGTTCGGAGCAGAAGGTGCACTTTTCCACCACGCCGCGCATGCGGGTGGGGAAGGCGGGGTTCGTGTCCTTCAGGTAGGGGCGCGGGTCGCCGAAGTTGAAGCTGCGCGCGCCGTACGGACACCCGGCCATGCAGAAGCGGCAGCCGATGCAGCGGTGGTAGTCCATCACCACGATGCCGTCGGCGCGCTTGAAGGTGGCCTTGGTGGGGCACACGCGCACGCAGGGCGGGTTCTCGCAGTGGTTGCACAGCAGCAGGTAGTCGCGTTCGCGTACGGCGGGGGACAGGTGCTGGCTCATGTCGTCGGTGAACACCCGGTCATACTTGTCGGTCCAGATCCACTTGATTTCCTGCTTGGTGGGAATCGAGGGGACGTTGTGGATGGAGTGGCACGCCTGGATGATGCGATCGAAGTCCTCGCGCGATTCCAGCTTGCGGGTGTCGATGACCATGGCCCAGCGCTTGGCGGCAAGGTGCTTGCCGCCCACCTCGTACTTGGCGCCCGGCATGTCCTTGGCGGCGGCGTCGGCCACGTCCAGCGCGGTCGAGGTGCCAAGGCCGAAGGCGGCAAGCCCGGCGATCTTCAGGAATTGTCTTCTGGTGGTGCTCATTACTGGTTCCCCCTCGGCGCCACATGGCAATCCCAGCAGTAGGGGCTCACGCTGTTGGAGTTGTGGCACTTGTCGCAGAAATCGGCCTTGTTGGTGTGACACTTCATGCAGGTGTTCTGCAGGCTGATGTCCCAGACCTTGCCGTTGGAGGCGACATAGGCGCGCTTGCCTTCGCGCAGGGCCTGGTCGCGCCACACGTCGAGGATGTGCATGTGCTCGGCGCGCATGTATTCGGCCGGTTCGATGCATTCCTTCTGGCCTGCGGGCAGGGCCAGCTGCGGACGCTCGTACTTGGGCGTCAGCAGGTTGGACCAGAAGGGAAAGGTGAACAGCCCGACGAAGATCACGATGCCGGGGATGATGTATTTGCCGTTATACATGGTTATTCATCCTCCATACCGGGCAGTTCTTCCTGCCGCAGGTCCATGGTGCGCTTCTGTTCGCCGCGCATCACGAGGGCGTTGGCCACCAGCTCGTGGGTACCGTAGACCGTGACGCCGGGGGCCCAGTAGTTGGCCAGCGGGGGCAGGGTGGCCCGGTCGATGGCGCAGATGCAGGCCATGGTGTTCACGCCGTGCTTCTGCTGCACGTACCGCAGGGCATTGCCGCGGGGCAGGCCGCCGCGCATGCGGATTTCCATGATCTCGTCGGTGTTCAGGCCGGAACCGCCGCCGCAGCAGAAGGTCTGCTCGCGGATGGTGTTCTCGGGCATGTCCACGTAGTTGTTGCACACGTTCTGGAGCACATAGCGGGGTTCGTCCAGCAGGCCCATGCCGCGCGCCGGGTTGCACGAGTCGTGGAAGGTCACGGTCAGGTGGTCGTTGCGGCTGGGGTCGAGGCGCAGCTTGTTGTGCTTGATGAGGTCGGCCGTGAACTCGGCGATGTGCACCATCTTGGTGGACGCCGCGTTCTTGAACACCGTGCCGGTGATGGGCGACTTGGGCACTTCCATCCTGGACGGGGTGGGGCCGTTGAAGGTGTCCATGTACTGGTGCACCACGCGCCACATGTGCCCGCATTCGCCGCCCAGGATCCACTTGGAACCCAGGCGCTCGGCTTCGGCGTACATCTTGGCGTTCAGCTTCTTCGCCATGTCGAAGGTGGTGAACGAGCCGAAGTTGCCGCCTTCCGAGGCGTAGGTGGACAGGGTGTAGTCCAGCCCGATTTCGTGGAACAGCATCAGGTAGCCCATGAACGTGTAGATGCCGGGGTCGGCGAACACGTCACCAGAGGGCGTGATGAACACGATCTCGTGGCCCTTTTCGTTGAAGGGCGGGTTGATCTTGATGCCGGTCACCGCCTCGATGTCCTCGCAGAGGAACTCGACGATTTCCTTGAAGGCGTGCGGCTGGATGCCAAGGTGGTTGCCGGTGCGGTTGCAGTTGAACACCGGCTCCATGATCCAGTGGATGCCAAGGCCCAGCTCGTGCAGCAGCTCACGCGCGATGGCGGTGATTTCCGCGGTGTCGATGCCGTAGGGGCAGAACAGCGAGCAGCGGCGGCATTCGGTGCACTGGTAGAAGTAGTAGAACCACTCCTTGATGACGTCCTTGTCCAGCTTGCGGGCGCCGACCAGCTTGCCCAGCAGCTTGCCGGCGGTGGTGAAGTCGCGGCGGTACACCGAGCGCAGCAGCTCGGCGCGCAGCACGGGCATGTTCTTGGGGTCGCCCGTGCCGATGAAGAAGTGACACTTGTCGGCGCAGGCACCGCAGCGCACACAGATGTCCATGAACACCTTCAGCGAGCGGTGCTTGTCAAGGCGCGCCTTGAGGCCTTCGTAGATGATCTCTTCCCAGTTTTCCGGCAGGTTCCAGTCTTCCTGATCGGCCGACCACTCGTGAGGGTTCGGCATGCCGAGGGCCTTCATGTTGTCGACCTTGGCCGGATAGCACCACGTGCCGGGCTTGAAATCCGGCTTGGTGTCCATCCATCCTTCCATGGGGAAGGCGGGGATGGTCGCGATCAGCTTGTCGGGAGTTGGCAGTTTGGACATGTCGGCTCCTTACTCGGCGGCAGCGGCTTCTTCAGAGGTTTTGTCGACAGGCAGCCCCGCTTCTTCCATCAGTTCCCGGAACTCGTCTTCGTATTCCGCGTAGGTGCGGTACTTCTTGGGCGGGTTCCAGGGGTTCACGTGGCGCACCGCGCGCGTGTTGTTGGGCAGGTTGCGCGTGGGGCTGAGGAAGACGCCGCCCATGTGCATCAGCTTGCTGAACGGGAAGTACGCAAGCAGGCACGAGAGCAGGAAGATGTGGATGAAGAACGCCGCGCCGATGCCTTCGGGCAGCACGGGGTTCATGGTCACGAGGCCCATGGTCAGCACCTTGACCGCGGCGATGTCCACCTTGGCGAAGTAGCGCATCCAGATGCCGCTGCCCACAAGGCCCAGCAGCAGGAACAGCGGAAAGTAGTCGTTGGCTAGCGAGATGTAGCGCACCTTCTCGCTGAACAGGCGGCGGGCCAGCAGGAAGCCGAGGGCCGCCACCACCAGCACGTCGGTCATGAACATGCGGGGCACGCCGATCTGCATGATGCCGTCAACGAACTCGATGGCGGTCAGGGCAAAGGGCACCGGTTCAAGGAAGAACCGGAAGTGCCGGATGAAGATCAGCAGGAAACAGTAGTGGAACAGCAGCGCGAAAAGCCACAGCCACTTGGCCGAATAGTAGACCACGCGCGGGCCTTTCTGGATTTCGACCGAAGTGTTCCGGAAAAGCGACCGGAACAGCAGCACTTCGAGAAGCATGCGCCCCACGGTGCCAGCGGTGGTGAAGGGGCTGTCGAGCCGGGCGGGCTTGATCCAGTCCAGCGACTTCTGCTGGCCGCCCGTGGTCGGGATGCGGAAGGGAACGGGCGACTTGGCCCAGTCCACCATCCGCCAGACGAAACCGCCGATGAACACGAGCACCGCGGCATACGGCAACACCACCCCGATAAGATACTGGAAGCCAGAGGCAGCTCCCAGCCAGGCGATGCAACCCAGCGCAATGACCGCTAAAAGTGAAATGAACATTCCGTTACCTCGCTGCTAGGCTATCGGTTTCTGCGTGTCCGGTTCCCCTACCGGCTTGTCCAATATACGTTCAGCCCTGCGCAGGAGCTGGGCGTACCCACGTTTGAAATCGTCAACTTTCATCATGTGCAGGCGCTCCCGGCATGCGGCATACTTGCCGAAAGCCATGAGCGCCACGGTATCGATGCGCGATTCCACCTCCAGCTGCTCGTCGTGCAGCCCGTGCTTCACGATGGCGGGCCGCAGCATCTTGCGGAGCACCGTCTTCAGCACGAACAGCACGCCCACGGCCTGTTCCGGGGAGAAATTCTGGATGGCCCGGATGCGGATGACATCCTCTATGGCCTCGGAAAGGCGGGCATCGTCCACGTCTTCGCCGGCAATGGCGTCGAAGATGACCACGGCGGAAGCCGCGGTGGTGTGCCCCACGGGGTTGGAGAACTGGTCCCTGCTGCTGCGCAGGAAACCTACGGTATCAAATGGATAGGTGCCATACATGGCATCTATCCACTTGTGGATGATGGCGTCCTTGTGCTCGGCGAGCAGGTCCCTGATGGTCATGTGAACTCTTTGCCGTTGCGGTTAGCGGGCGCGCCTCTTGCGGCGCACCCCCCTATACGGCGTTTTTTTCGCTTTGTCCAAGCGAAAAGGGGGGATGCGTCGCCTCCCCGGACAAACCCCGCGCACGGCGCGCACGGGTGCGATGTCTGAAAAAATGATTTTTTTCACATAGTCTGAAACGCCCGAAAGGTCAACAAATCTTGCGGTTTCTGGTTGACTGCTCAATTTGTCGGGCGAGTCCGGCGGTACCGGGGGCAGGGGGAGGAGCCTGGTCCACTACGGCCCAGGCCAGGCCGTGGCGCGGGGCATGGCAGGGCCCGCAGTCTGGTACAACCCCGACAGGCCGCATTCCGGCCCTGGGCAGGCGCCCGGCGTGGTGAAACGGAGCAGGCGGGCGGCGCTGCCGGGGGGGCAATGGCGGCGGCGCTGACGGCAGGCCCTGCGTGATGCCTAGTTGCAGGTGGCGTTGCTGGAGGGGGTCTGCCCGCAGCCCGCGAAGTCGTTGGTCAGGAACGGCAGGGGTGTGTCCTGCCCCGTGGGGGCAGGGGCTGGCTTGCCTGCCTGCCCCTGTACCGGCGTGGAGGGACCCTGCTGCGGGGCGGCGGGACGTGCGGGCTGTGAAGAGGCCGGGGCGGTGGTGGCGGTTCCGTCAGCCCCGTGGCCGAAGGGCAGGCGGGGCATGCCCGCCATCAGCATCACCGGCAGCCGGTCCGCTCCGGTGGAAAGCACGCGAGCCTTGTTGCGCAGCAGCTTCCAGCGCAGCCGGGCCTGCTCGTACAGGGACATTGCCGGGGCCTCCGGGGTCTCCACAGCCTTGCGCAGGGCATCCGCCACGGACGCCCCCTGTTCAATGGCGCGGCGCATCTGCTCAATGGCCAGGATGTCGTCGTCGTTTTCGGCCACCGGGCGGTAGGCCACGGTGTCCGGCGCGGCACCGGCAAGGGCGGTGATGGCCTGGCGGCAGGCCGGGCATGACGGCGAGAAGTACAGGGTGACGGGGGCGTTTTCCGGCCCCGTGAGGTTCCAGGTGCCCATGCGCTCGGTGGCCAGGGCCGCGCCGTTGGCGAAGAACAGGCCGCCCCACACCAGAAGCAGGATGGAGATGCGCTGTTGCCGGTCGCGGCGTGGTTCACCGGGAATGGCCACGAAGGCCCCGGCGATGAGCGCGGCCACCACCAGGCAGGCCGCACAGGGGGCGGTAAGTGCCATCAGTGCCAGCAGTGCCGTGTCGGCAGCCAGCATCAGCCAGGCGAACCCGCGCGCGGCGCCCTGCTTGCCGAAGATGCAGAACAGGGCTAGGAGCGAGAACGCGCCCGTGCCATACCACCACAGGGGCAGGCCCCATATGGTGAGGTTGCTGTACAGCGAGCAGCCGGTGCTGACGCATAGCGACTCGGAAGGGGCGATGGCGGCCCAGGCGCAGAAGGCCGCGCCCAGCGCGGCGAGCAGAAAGCCGCCCCAGATTGAGGCGGAACGATTTGACGCGAGCATGTCTCGAATCTCCAGTGCGGGTCTTGCGGAAAGGCCAGCCCGAGGCGAGGCGATAGTATGCGGTAAACAGGCACAGGTAAAGCCCCGTACACATGAGCCCAACGAACCCCTTGAAAGACCTGATGCGACGGTTTGCCGGACTCCGGTCGGGATGGCCCGAAGCCGGACGCGAGGCTGAGCCGGATATCGTCCGGGGCAACGGCCCTGACGGTATCCATGACAAGGAACACGGCAGCGGGCACGGCCACGCGCATGGTCGTGTGCTGGACGAGGCCTCGCCCGATGCCGCCGCCGTTCCTTCACCCGTCGTGGCCTGGCCGCCCCGGCACGACGTGCGCACCAGTCCCCGCGCCCGGCGGGTGCGGTTGCGTATCGTGCCCCGGCGCGGGCTGGAGGTGGTGATACCGCCCGGCTTCAGCGCAACGCGCATCCCGGAGGTGCTGGAGCGGCACCGTACGTGGATCGTGCGGGCCCTGCTGCGGGCCGGGCTGGCCGAGCCGGTGCCCGGCCCGGCGTACGGTTCGGATGGGGGCGAGGGTGGACCGGGCATCGGGCAGGGCTTCCAGCCCGGAGCCGGGGCCTTCCTTGGGCCGGACGGCATCCGCAGTGTACCCACCGAGGTGGTGCTGCCCGCCGTGCAGGCGAGGTATGGAGTGATTCGTGCGCCCCTTGCGCCGGGCATGCGCCCGGAACTGCGCGAGGTGGACGCCGCCCTGCGCCTGCGCGTGCCGGAAGGGGGTGGCGGTGACGGCGTGGCCGTGGACCTTCTGCGCGACTGGTTGCGCGCAGTGGCTCGGCGTCGGCTGGCGCCGTGGCTGCACGCGCTGGCCGTGGAGCATGGCTTTCACTACCAGCGCTGCGTGGTGCGCATGCAGCAGACCCGCTGGGGCAGTTGTTCCGCACGGGGCACCATCAGTTGCAATGCAAGCCTGCTGTTCCTGCCGCGCGAACTGGCCCGCCATGTGTTGCTGCACGAGCTTTGCCACACCGTGCACCTGGACCATTCATCCCGTTTTCATGCCCTGCTGGACCGGGTGGACCCGGATGCCGCACTATGGCGCGAGGGGTTGCGTTCCGGGTGGTCGCATGTGCCGTGGTGGGCGCGTTAGGTGTAGTGTTTCGGTAAGTTGTGCACCTGCGGCTTCGCTATCGATGGTGCGAACTGGCGCGGTTCCCGGCGGGGGGGCCGCGCCTTCGTTTGAGGTGGGCGCGTTGGGCTTGTGCCAACCCGCCAGCACGCAAAAAAAGGGGAGGCGCCTTGCGGCGCCTCCCCGATGTAGCGAGCGTTGAAGTGGCCGGAGCCTACTTCATCACGGAGCCGGAAGCGGCCTGCTGCATCTTGACCTCGACCTTTTCGGTCAGGCCTTCGTAGTAGGCGCGCAGGATTTCCAGCACTTCGTCGCGGCCGAAGTGGTCGGCAACCGCGGCGCCGTCGGACAGGGCCTTGCGCAGCTTGGTGCCGGAGAGGATGACGCGGTCTTCCTTGCCGTGCGGGCAGGTACGCAGGGAGGCCATGCCGTCGCACTTGTAGCAGTAGAAGGTCCAGTCGATCTTCAGCGGGGTGCAGATCAGGGCCTTGCCGGGTTCGGGGCAGGCTTCGTTGGTGTAGGGGATCTTGTCGAAGATGGTCTGGGCTTCGAACATGCCGTAGAAGTCGCCCACGCCAGCGTGGTCACGACCGATGATCATGCGGTTGATGCCGTAGTTCTGGCGGAAGGTGGCGTGCAGCAGGCCTTCGCGGGGACCGGCGTAACGCATGTCCAGGGGGTAGCCGGCCTGGATGACGTTCTGCTTCACGAAGTACTTTTCGACCAGGGTGTCGATGCACTTCACGCGCACTTCGGCGGGGATGTCACCGGGCTTCAGGGCGCCCACCAGGGAGTGGATGACCACGCCGTCGCACACTTCGATGGCGATCTTGGCGAGGAATTCATGCGAACGGTGCATGGGGTTGCGCAACTGCAGGGCGGCAACGTTGGCCCAGCCGCGTTCTTCCATTTCGGCGCGCAGTTCGGCGGGGCGCTTGTACACGCCGGCGAACTTGGTGGGGAAGTCACCTTCGGACAGCACCTTCACGGTACCGGCGACGTTGAATTCCTTCTGTTCCATGACCATCTTCACGCCGGGGTGGTCTTCGAGCGCCACTTCCCAGAACTTCTGGGAGTCGGGGCCATCGCCTTTGAAGACGAGTTCGCATTCCCACTTCTTGTCGGCTTCGGTCATTTCGTAGATTTCTTCGATCTTCATGGTGGCGAAGGTTTCACCCTTGCGCACCAGGGCCACTTCGTCGCCCACCTTGACGGCAGCGGCGTCTTCCTTGGAGATGTCCATGGTCACCGGCACGGGCCAGAAGGTGCCGTCGGCGGTGGTCATCTTTTCGCAGACGCTCTTCCAGTCGGCCTTCTTCATGAAGCCGTTCAGCGGAGAGAAGCCGCCGATGCCCATCATGATGAGGTCGCCCTTGGTGCGCGAGCTGATTTCGATCTGCTTCAGGCCAGCGGCCTTCTTGAGTTCGGTTTCGCGGGCGGCACCTTCGAGCAGGCAGCAGACGAGACCCTTACCACCATGAGGGGGAACCAGCTTGGACATACCTTCCATCCTCCAAATGAATGTGTTGTTGCCATGGCGCGCCGCTTCGGGGGCGGCGGCGTACGAAAAAACTGTTCTCGTGTGAGAAGCATGTGGAAGCGGCGGTGCATTCGGGAGTGCATCTCGCCGTTCACGTATTCCTCTTGTGAAATATTTTACATAATGTCAAGCGGCAAATGGGAGAAAAGCGTCAGCCCGCTGATTTTGCGCCGGAAAAAGCACGCACGCCCGGTACGGATGGGGCGGCCCGGATTGCCGCGCATGGGGAAAAACGCAGGTTTGCGCGGCGCTGTGTTCAGGCGGCAGGAAGGGGCGGGGGCGGCGATGCGGAGGCGTGCTGTGCCTGGCGGGTGTGTTGTTGCGGGACCGTATCTGTAGGTTTTTCGTGTTGGCGAGGGTCTTTATAATACCCCGAAGTCATGGGATTAGATTGGCCGTTCATGCGGAGCGGGCCAGGCTGGCCGACGCTGGCCTGCGGCAATGGCGCGAGGGCGCACGACGGAAGGTGACAATTGTCCACCAATTTGGTTGTGATAAAATGACCAAGGGGGTGTGGCCAAGGCGCCCGACATCGGGCGCCTTGGGATGGGTAGGGGGTGTTGGATTCTCCCGTCCGTCCGGCAGCCCCCCGCATCTGCAGGATGGGGCCCGAGCGCACTGCGACGCGCGGGGTGCTCTGCCGGAGTAGCTGTGCCGATGCTGTGCGTGGGGCATATCAATAATACATGACGCAGCCTGTTCTGGGGTGGCTGCGGTGGTGCAGGTGCAGGTGCAGGGGCAGGTGCAGGGGCAGGGGCTGCCAGCTTCGCGGTTGTGCATGGTCGCGCCGCCCGTGGGCGTGGGGGAAGGGCGTAACGTTGCCCGAAGGTTGGTATGGAAAAAACTTGTCCATCGGGAGGAAAAGGGGTACAGAAGCTGGGTTCAGGACCATGGTGGGCGATTTTGCGGGGATGCTGGCTGCTGGAACCCCGCCCCACCGGAGCGCTTGCGGTGCGTCCGGTAGCCCGTGTGACCGTGTGTTCGGCGCGAACCTGCCCCGTAGGTGATGGGCGGGTTCCGTATCATGTTGCTTGACAACGGTCAGGCGCTGGGCTATGCCCATGCGCCTTTACCGATAGTTTCCGATCCACTTTCACGGAGGAGCAGAATGCCCACTATCAACCAGCTCATTCGCAAAGAGCGCAAGGCAGTGCTGAAGCGGAAGAAGACTCCCGCTCTCCAGGCCTGCCCGCAGCGCCGTGGCGTGTGCACCCGCGTGTACACCACCACCCCGAAGAAGCCGAACTCCGCCTTGCGTAAGGTCGCCCGCGTGCGCCTCACCAACGGTATCGAAGTTACCGCCTACATTCCCGGTGAAGGCCACAACCTGCAGGAACACTCGGTCGTCATGATTCGCGGCGGCCGCGTGAAAGACTTGCCCGGTGTCCGCTACCACATCGTGCGCGGCACCCTCGACACTGCCGGTGTGCAGGATCGTCGCCAGGGCCGTTCCAAGTACGGCGCCAAGCGTCCCAAATAGCAAGGGAGTATTTCGATGCCTCGTAAAGGTCCCGTCCCCAGACGTGAAATTCTGCCCGATCCGGTGTACAACAGCCGGCTGGCCGCCCGTTTCATCAATCGCCTGATGTACGACGGCAAGAAGGGTGTGGCAGAAAAGCTGTTCTACAAGTCGCTCGAAACCCTGGGCGAAAAGACCGGTGAAGAGCCCCTGAAGGCGTTCGAACGCGCCGTCGAGTCCGTGAAGCCGCACCTTGAAGTGAAGGCCCGCCGCGTTGGCGGCGCCACCTACCAGGTGCCCATGGACGTGCGGCCCGACCGTCAGGTCTCGCTGGCCATCCGCTGGCTGATCAACTATGCCCGCTCGCGCGGCGAGAAGGGCATGTCCGCGAAGCTTTCCGCCGAGCTCATTGATGCCTTCAACAGTCGCGGCGGCGCCGTGAAGAAGAAGGAAGACACCCACCGCATGGCCGAAGCCAACAAGGCCTTCGCCCATTACCGCTGGTAGGGCGCCGGAGTACCCATCGTGTCCAGAACCGTCCCCCTCGAACGGCAGAGGAACATCGGGATCATGGCCCACATTGACGCGGGCAAGACCACGACCACCGAGCGCATCCTCTATTACACCGGCGTTTCCCACAAGATCGGCGAAGTCCATGATGGCGCGGCCACCATGGACTGGATGGAGCAGGAACAGGAACGCGGCATCACCATCACTTCCGCTGCCACCACGTGCAGCTGGAAAGATTACAGCATCAACATCATCGACACGCCCGGCCACGTCGACTTCACCATCGAAGTCGAACGTTCGCTGCGCGTGCTTGACGGTGCCGTGGCCGTGTTCGACGCCGTTGCCGGCGTCGAGCCGCAGTCGGAAACGGTGTGGCGCCAGGCCAACCGTTACGGCGTTCCGCGCATCTGCTTCGTCAACAAGATGGACCGCATAGGCGCCAACTTCTTCCGTTGCGTCGACATGATGGTCGAACGCCTGGGCGCGAAGCCCATTCCCATCCAGTTGCCCATCGGCAGCGAAGACAAGTTCGAAGGCGTGGTCGACCTCATCCGCGGCAAGGCCATCAAGTTCGACAAGTCCAGCAAGGGCGTGGAGTTCACGGAAGAAGACGTGCCCGCCGACATGATGGACATGTACGAAGAAAAGCGCCTTGCCATGGTGGAAGCCGTGGCCGAGGAGGACGAAGCCCTGCTCGAGAAGTACCTGGGCGGCGAAGAGCTGACCGAGGAAGAAATCATCTCGTGCGTGCGCAAGGCCACCATTGCCCGCAACATCGTTCCGGTGTTCTGCGGCTCTGCCTTCCGCAACATGGGCGTGCAGCCGCTGCTTGACGCGGTGGTCGACTTCCTGCCCTCGCCGCTGGACATCGAACAGATGAAGGGCATGAACCCGGACAAAGAAGGGGAAGTCATCGTTTGCAATTGCAACGACAAGGAACCTCTGGCCGGTCTGGTGTTCAAGCTGTTCTCCGACCCGTACATCGGTCACCTGTCCTTCTTCCGCATCTACTCCGGTTTCATCGAGTCCGGCATGACCGTGCTGAACTCGACCACCGGCAAGAAGGAACGCGTCGGCCGCCTGCTGCGCATGCACGCCAACAAGCGTGAAGAGATCAAGTGGGCGGGCGCTGGCGACATCGTGGCCGTGGTTGGCCTGAAGCTGGCCTCCACCGGTGATACCATGTGCGACGAAAAGCGCCCCGTGGTGCTCGAATCGCTGGATATCCCCGAGCCGGTCATCGAAGTGGCCATCGAACCCAAGACCAAGGCCGACCGCGATGCGCTGTCCGCCGCCCTCGCCAAGCTGGCCAAGGAAGATCCGTCGTTCCGCGTGAAGGGCGACGAGGAAACCGGCCAGACCCTGATCGCGGGCATGGGCGAACTGCACCTCGAGATCATCGTCGACCGCCTGACCCGCGAGTTCAGCGTCAACGCCAACGTGGGCAAGCCCCAGGTTGCGTACCGCGAAACCATCACCGCTCCGTCCAAGTCGGACATGAAGCACGTGAAGCAGTCGGGCGGTCGTGGCCAGTACGGCCACGCCGTCATCGAGATCGCGCCGAACCCGGGCAAGGGCTACGAGTTCGTCAACGCGATCTCCGGTGGCGTCATCCCCAAGGAATACATCTCCCCGGTGGACAAGGGCATCCAGGACGCCATGAAGAGTGGCGTGCTGGCCGGGTTCCCCACCGTGGACATCAAGGTTACCCTGGTGTTCGGTTCGTACCACGACGTCGACTCTTCGGAGCAGGCGTTCTACGTGACCGGCTCCATGGCCATCAAGGACGCCATCCACAAGGCCTCGCCGGTTCTGCTCGAACCGATCATGGACGTGGAAGTGGTGACCCCCGACGAATACCTCGGCGACGTCATGGGCGACCTGAACGGCCGCCGCGGTCGCGTGCAGAACATGGAAGCCCGCGTGGGCTCCCAGGCCGTGCGCGCCCAGGTGCCGCTGTCCGAGATGTTCGGCTACGCCACCGACCTGCGTTCCAAGACGCAGGGCCGCGCCACCTTCTCCATGCAGTTCCATCACTACGAGCGGGTTCCGGCCCAGCTCGCCGAAGAAGTGATCAAGAAGAAGGGCTAGCCCTTCCTCTCGTGGAGAGAGCGGAGCCATCGGTAAAGGACTCCGTAGAAAGCAGAGCCCCGGGCAAAAACCCGGGGCTCTTTTTTTTCGAAAATTCTTGACGGGGATGGCTGGGTGGGGTAATCAATCCACTCGCGCCGGTTCTCCGGTGCGAAAAACGTGATCCCCGAAGCTTCGGGGGCCCCTGTAACGGCAGGGGAAGGGCAGGTCGAGCCTGTCCTGATGCGTTTGGCGCAAGCCAAGCTTTGACAATTGCAGGCGTTACCGAATGCCGCAATTATGTCATGCCGTTCCAGCCCGTCGTTAACCCCTTGTTGGCGGGCTGTAAGGTACTGTACGTGCGGGGCGCTTGCGCCCTATTCGGTGACCCCTGTGGTCCACCTGCACTCGCCGGAGCATGCTCCGGCCAGGGCCAGGCTGGCGACAACATGGGTGATCTTCCCGGACGGATACCGCGAAAGCGGTGCCGCGAGGCGAGTGAGAAGACCTTTGGGTGTGCCAGTCGGCCTCCCTCCCCGTCTTTCTCTCCATCGCTCCACATCCTCGAAGATCACGGCACCCCGTCCCCCGCCGGACGGCAAGCCGCCATGGCGTCACATGCCACCTGAGCCCACGTCGCGGAAGCGGCGTCCGGGTATCGCGTAGCTCCGGATGCTTATGGCGGGTCTCGGTGTGCCGCCACCGAACGTGAGGAACTCTGCAGCCTACGGCTCCTGCCTCTCACCTCATGGCAGTCGGGCGCCGGACGGCAAGGGTACGTTTGCCAGATAACGGAGTAATCAACAATGACGACAGTTAGCAGTGATCGTATCAGAATCAAGCTGAAAGCTTACGATTACCGCATCCTCGACAAGGCTGTGGCGGAAATCGTGGATACGGCGCGCAACACGGGCGCCGGGGTGGCTGGTCCCATCCCCCTGCCCACCAACATTCACAAGTACACCGTCAACCGGAGCGTGCACGTCGACAAGAAGTCGCGCGAGCAGTTTGAAATGCGCATCCACAAGCGGCTCATGGACATCCTCGAGCCTACGCAGCAGACCGTGGACGCACTGGGCAAGCTGAGCCTGCCCGCCGGTGTGGACGTCGAAATCAAGCTCTAGTGAGAGGAAGTCATGGCTGAGAAATTGGGTATCCTGGGTCGCAAGGTCGGCATGACCCGCATTTTCGCCAGTGATGGTTCCGCCGTGGCTGTTACGGTCATCCAGGCCGGTCCCTGTCCGGTCATCCAGGTTCGCAACGGCGAGACCGACGGCTACAACGCCGTGCAGATCGCCTTTGAGGAAGCCAAGGAAAAGCACGTAACCAAGCCCGCCCGTGGCCACTTCGCCAAGGCAGGCAAGGGTCTTTTCCGCAACCTCCGCGAAATTCGCCTGGAAGCGCCTGCCGAATTCGAAGTCGGCCAGGAACTCACCGTGTCCCTGTTCGCCGCTGGCGAAAAGGTGAAGGTGACCGGCACCAGCATAGGCAAGGGGTACCAGGGCGTCATGCGCCGCTGGAACTTCGCCGGCTCCAAGGACACGCACGGCTGCGAAAAGGTGCATCGTTCCGGTGGTTCCATCGGTAACAACACCTTTCCGGGTCACGTGTTCAAGGGCAAGAAGATGGCCGGCCACTGGGGTGACGAGCGCGTGACGGTCAAGAACCTCGAGATCGTCGACATTCGCGCCGAAGACAACGTCATTCTGGTGAAGGGTGCCATTCCCGGCCCCAAGAACGGCCTGGTTCTGGTGCGCAAGCAGTAACGAAATGAGGATGATCACATGGCTGTGGTGAAAGTATACGATCAGAACAAGAAGGAAGCCGGCGAACTGACGCTCGCTCCCGAGGTGTTCGAGGTCGAGGTGAAGCCTGAGATTCTCAATCTCGTGGTCCGTGCGCACCGCGCCGGGCTGCGCTCCGGCACCCATGCCACCAAGACCCGCGCCTTTGTTTCCGGCGGCGGTGCAAAGCCCTGGCGCCAGAAAGGCACAGGCCGCGCCCGTTCCGGCTCGAACCGTTCGCCCATCTGGCGCGGCGGGGCGGTCATTTTCGGCCCCCAGCCCCGCGAGTATGGCTTCAAGGTGAACAAGAAGGTCCGCCAGCTGGCCCTGAAGATGGCGCTCAGCTCGCGGCTTGCCGGCGAGAACCTGATGGTGGTTAAGGGCATCGAACTGCCCGAGATCAAGACCAAGCTGTTCGCCAAGGTGGCCGGTACCCTGGGTCTCGAGAAGGCCCTGGTGATCACCGCCGAAGCGGATACCACCCTCGCCCTTTCGGCCCGCAACATTCCCGGCATTACCCTGATCACCGCCGACCAGCTCAGCGTCTACGAGATTCTGAAGCACCCGAAGCTGGTGATGTTCGAGGGCGCCGTCGAATCCGTCCAGGCCCGGCTGAAGTAGGGAGGTTGGTCATGGATTATACACAGATTCTCGTGAAGCCCCTGGTGTCCGAAAAGGCCACCTTCGTGAAGGACCAGGCCCAGCAGGTCGTGTTCTTTGTGAACCCCCGGGCCAACAAGATCGAAATCAAGAAGGCCGTCGAAGCCGCCTTCAAGGTCAAGGTGACCGACGTCAATGTCGTCACCAAGAAGCCTGCCGACAAGGTCCGTCAGGGTCGCGTCGTGGGCCGGATCTCCGGCTGCAAGAAGGCTTATGTGACCCTGGCTCCCGGCGAAAAAATCGAATTCTTCGAGGGAGTGTAAGCATGGCTGTTCGCAAGCTGAAACCGACATCTCCCGGTCGCCGCTTCCAGACCGTCTCGGATTTCGAGGAAGTCACCAGGAGCACGCCCGAGAAGTCCCTTACCGAGGGGCTGACCAAAAAGAGCGGTCGCAACAACAATGGCCGCGTGACCATGCGCCGTCGCGGCGGCGGTCACAAGCGCCTGTACCGCATCATCGACTTCCGTCGTAACAAGCTCGGTATCGCGGCCACCGTCGCGCACATCGAGTACGATCCCAACCGTACCGCCCGCATCGCGCTGCTGCACTACGCAGATGGCGAGAAGCGCTACATCCTCGCTCCGCTTGGCATCAAGCAGGGCGACAAGGTGCAGGCTGGCGAAGGCGCGGACATCAAGCCTGGCAACGCCATGCCCATGGCCCGCATCCCGGTCGGTACCGTGCTGCACAACATCGAGCTCCACCCCGGCCGTGGCGGCCAGTTCTGCCGCGCCGCCGGTACCTACGCCCAGCTGGTGGCCAAGGAAGGCAAGTATGCCCTCCTGCGCATGCCTTCGGGCGAAGTGCGCAAGGTGCTTGCTGCCTGCTGCGCCACCATTGGCCAGGTCGGCAACGTGAACCACGAGAACATCTCGTTGGGCAAGGCGGGCCGCAATCGCTGGCTCGGTCGTCGTCCCAAGGTCCGCGGTGTCGCCATGAACCCCATCGACCACCCGTTGGGTGGTGGTGAAGGCCGCAGCTCCGGCGGTCGCCATCCGGTGACTCCGTGGGGCGTGCCCACCAAGGGGTACAAGACCCGCGATCGCAAGAAGGCTTCCTCGAAGCTCATCGTCAAGCGACGCGGTCAGAAGTAGGAGTAGAGCATGCCCAGATCCCTGAAGAAAGGTCCGTTCATCGACGACCATCTGATCAAGAAAGTGGAATTGGCCGTGTCGAACAGCGACCGCCGCGTCATCAAGACGTGGTCGCGTCGGTCCACCATCGCTCCCGAGATGGTCGGCCTGACGTTCGCGGTCCACAATGGGAAGAAGTTCATTCCCGTGTTCGTCACCGAGAACATGGTGGGTCACAAGCTGGGCGAATTCGCCCCGACCCGCACGTTCTACGGGCATGCCGCGGACAAGAAGAGCAAAGCAAAGAAGTAGTGGGTGAATCCGATGGAATCGAGAGCCACCGCGAAATTCATGCGCGTGTCGCCGCGTAAGGCCCGGCTTGTTGCCCAGAACGTGAACGGGCTGCCTGTCGAAGACGCCATGAATATCCTTAAGTTTACGCCCAACAAGCCCGCCGACATCATCTTCGGCGTGCTGCGTTCCGCCCTCGCCAACGCCGAGCAGCTGCCCGGCATCGATGTGGACGCCATGGTCGTGAAGCAGATCGTCATCAACGAAGGCCCCACCTGGAAGCGGTTTCTTCCGCGTGCGCAGGGTCGCGCCACCAAGATCCGGAAGCGTACCAGCCACATCACCGTGATTCTCGCAGAAGGGCAGGAATAGGTTATGGGTCAGAAAGTACATCCTTACGGCTTCCGGCTGGGGTACAACAAGAACTGGCAGTCGCGCTGGTTCAGCAAGAAGGACTATCCCACCTTCGTCTTCGAGGATCACAACATCCGCAAGTTCGTGAAGAAGACGCTGTACCACGCCGGTCTGTCCAAGATCGAGATCGAGCGTGCCGGCGGCAAGGTGCGGCTGATCCTCTCCACTGCGCGTCCGGGCATCGTCATCGGCCGCAAGGGCGTGGAAATCGAAAAGCTTCGTGGCGACCTGCGCAAGAAGTTCAAGCGCGAGTTCTCCATCGAGGTGAACGAAATCCGCCGCCCCGAAGTGGAAGCCCAGCTCGTTGCCGAAAACATCGCGCTGCAGCTTGAACGCCGCGTGGCCTTCCGTCGCGCCATGAAGCGCACGGTGTCCATGTCGCGCAAGTTCGGTGCCGAAGGCATCAAGGTGACCTGTTCCGGCCGCCTCGCCGGGGCCGAAATCGCCCGTACCGAATGGTACCGCGATGGTCGCGTGCCCCTGCAGACCCTGCGTGCCGACATCGACTTCGGTTTTGCCGAGGCCCGCACCACCTACGGGGTGATCGGCGTCAAGGTCTGGATTTTCAAGGGTGAAATTCTGGACAACGAGGTAGAACAGTAATGTTGAGCCCCAGAAAGGTTAAATTCCGCAAGTGGCAGAAGGGCCGTCTGCGTGGCATGGCCACCCGCGGCGCCACTGTCGCCTTCGGTGATATCGGTCTTAAGGCAGTAGAACACGGCAAGCTGTCCAGCCAGCAGATCGAGGCCGCCCGTATCGCCATGATGCGCCATATCAAGCGCGGCGGTAAGGTCTGGATCCGCATCTTCCCCGACCATCCGGTCACCGCCAAGCCCCTCGAAACCCGCCAGGGTTCCGGTAAGGGCGCCCCGGTGGGCTGGTGCGCTCCGGTGAAGCCGGGCCGCGTGCTTTACGAAATCAAGGGCGTCAGCCTGGAGCTTGCCAAGGAAGCTCTGACGCGCGCCGCCCACAAGCTCCCCATCAAGACGACCATTGTCGTGCGGGAGGGCCTCTAGAATGAACGCCGCAGAACTGAGAAAGCTCAGCGCTGAACAGCTCAAGGACAAGTTGGCAGAATCCCGCAAGGAACTGTTCGATATGCGCTTCCGCCACGCCACCGCGCAGTTGGAGAAGACCTCCAGCCTCCCGGCGACCAAGCGCGACATCGCCCGGATTCTGACCATCCTGAAGGAAAAGGGGTAAGCCCATGTCCGAAGAACTGATGAACCGCAAGGGCAGGGTGCTCACCGGGATCGTCGTCAGCGACAAGAACGACAAGACCGTCGTCGTTCGCGTCGAGACGCTGGTGCAGCATCCCCTGCTGAAGAAGTACGTGCGCCGCCGCAACAAGTTCACCGCTCACGATCCCCAGAACGAGTGCGGCATCGGCGACAAGGTGAAGATCATCGAGTACCGTCCGCTCAGCCGCAACAAGCGCTGGCATCTGGTCTCCATTCTCGAAAAAGCCGTGTAGGGGTTTGCGATGATCCAGGTAGAATCCACGCTGCAGGTGGCGGACAATTCCGGTGCGAAGAAAGTCGCGTGCATCAAGGTGCTCGGCGGCTCCAAGCGCCGCTACGCCACCGTGGGCGACATCGTCGTCGTTTCCGTGAAGGAAGCCCTGCCGCACTGCAAGGTGAAGAAGGGCGACGTGATGCAGGCCGTCATCGTGCGCACCCGCAAGGAAGTTCGCCGCGTCGACGGTTCGTACATCAAGTTCGATTCCAACGCGGCCGTTCTGCTGAACAAGCAGGGCGAGCCGGTGGGCACCCGCATCTTCGGCCCCGTTGCCCGCGAACTGCGCGGCAAGAACTTCATGAAGATCGTCTCGCTGGCGCCCGAAGTGCTCTAGGAGCCCACAAATGAAACAGTTCCGCATCCGCAAGGACGACAAGGTTGTCGTCATCGCCGGCAAGGACAAGGGCAAGATCGGCAAGGTGCTGAAGGTTCTTCCCAAGAAGGACGGAGTGCTTGTCGAGAAGGTCAACATGGTCAAGCGCCACATGCGCGCAAATCCGTACCGGCAGCAGCCGGGCGGCATCATCGAGAAGGAGATGCCTGTTGACATCTCCAACGTGATGGTGATGTGCGATGCGTGCGCCAAGGCCACCAAGGTGGGCTACCGCTACACCGAGGACGGCAAGAAAGTTCGCTTCTGCAAGAAGTGCAACGAAATCATTGGATAGGGTGAGAGACGATGACGCGTCTTGAACAGATATACCGCGAGAAAGTGGTTCCGGTATTGCAGAAGGAGTTTAACTACACTTCTTCGATGCAGGTTCCCGGGATTGAGAAAGTCTCTCTGAATATCGGCCTCGGCGCCGCGAGCCAGAACAACAAGTTGATGGAAGAAGCCATCAAGGAGTTGACCGCCATCGCCGGGCAGAAGGCCGTCGTGACCCGTGCAAAGAAGTCCATCGCGTCGTTCAAGCTGCGCGAAGGCATGCCTATCGGCTGCCGCGTGACGCTGCGCAAGGAACGCATGTGGGACTTTCTGGACAAGCTGATGAACTTCGCGCTGCCCCGCGTGCGCGACTTCAGAGGGATACCGGACCGTGGCTTCGATGGCCGGGGCAATTTTACCCTGGGTATCAAGGAACACACCATTTTCCCCGAGCTGGAAGTGGATCGCGTTGAAAATCCCAAGGGGATGAACATCACGATCGTTACCACTGCCCAGACGGACAAGGAAGGCAAGCTGCTGCTCGACCAGCTCGGCATGCCTTTCAAGAAGTAAGGAGAAACGGCTTTGTCTCGTACATCGCTTGAAGTGAAGGCGCAGCGCAAGCCCAAGTTCTCCGCCCGCGCCTACAACCGTTGTCCGGTTTGCGGCCGCCCGCGTGCCTACATGCGCAAGTTCGGCCTTTGCCGTATCTGCTTCCGCAACATGGCCCTGCGCGGCGAACTGCCCGGCGTTCGCAAGTCGAGCTGGTAAGTCACCAAGGAGTAAGGAATGCTGACTGATCCTATTGCTGATATGCTTACGCGTATCCGCAACGCACACTTGGCCCTGCACAAGGAAGTGAGTGTGCCGCGCTCGAAGATCAAGGAATCCATCGCCGCCATCCTGAAGCAGGAAGGCTACATCGAAGACGTGGCGATGGAAGAGGCCGAGATCAAGATCTCCCTCAAGTATTTCAAAGGCAAGCCGGTCATCGCCGGCCTGAAGCGGGTGAGCAAGCCCGGCCGCCGGGTGTATGTCGGTTCTTCCGACATCCCCAAGGTCCAGAACGGCCTTGGCATCTGCATTCTGTCCACCTCCAGCGGTGTCCTTGCGGGCACGCAGGCCCGTGACCGCAAGGTTGGCGGGGAACTGCTCTGCGAAATCTGGTAGGGTACGGACATGTCGCGAATCGGTAAACTCCCCATCGCCATTCCTTCCGGCGTCGAAGTGAAGGTCGGGACCGAAGCCGTCGAGGTCAAGGGCCCGAAGGGCGTGCTTGTCACCCCTACCCACGCGGAACTGAACTACGCGGTTGAAGACGGTCATGTCGTCATCACCCGCGCCACCGAAACCCGCATCGCCCGTGCCCAGCACGGCCTGCGCCGCACCCTGCTCGCCAACTGCATTCAGGGTGTGACCAAGGGCTTTTCCAAGACCCTGGAAGTCATCGGCGTCGGCTACAAGGTTGCCGTAAAGGGCAACCTGGTGGAACTCGCGGTCGGTTTCTCGCACCCGGTGATCATGGAAATGCCCGAAGGCGTCGAAGCCAAGGTGGAAGGCCAGAAGCTGACCATCTCGGGCATGAGCAAGGAAGTGGTCGGCGAGATCGCCGCACGCATCCGCCGCGTGCGTAAGCCTGAACCCTACAAGGGCAAGGGCATCAAGTACGACAACGAGCAGATTCGCCGCAAGGCCGGCAAGTCTGGTGGCAAATAGGCAGGTATGAGAAAATGACGATGACCAAGAACGATGCCAGAAAGCGGCGCAAAGTCCGCATTCGCAAGAAGATCGCCGGGAGCACCGAGCGTCCCCGGCTGGTTGTCTACCGCTCGAACCTGCATGTCTACGCCCAGATCGTGGACGACGCCACCGGAGCCACGCTTGTTGCCACCTCCACCCTTGCCATCGGCAAGGCCCAGGCCGGGGCGCATTGCAACAAGGCCGGGGCGGAACTGGTGGGCAAGGAAATCGCGCGTCTTGCTGGCGAAAAGAGCATCAAGCGCGTGGTGTTCGACCGTAACGGCTACCTGTATCACGGGCGCATCAAGGCTGTTGCCGACGGTGCCCGTGAGGGCGGCCTGGAATTCTAACGGGTGGTAGGTACTGGCATGGAACAGAATGAGTTCGGGTTGGTAGAGAAGATTGTCTACCTTAACCGAGTTGCCAAGGTTGTGAAGGGCGGTCGCCGCTTCAGCTTCAGCGCCCTCGTAGTCGTGGGCGACGGCAAGGGCGCCGTGGGCTTCGGCCTCGGCAAGGCCCAGGAAGTGCCGGAAGCCCTGCGCAAGGCCACCGAACGCGCCAAGAAGGACATGGTCCAGATTGCGCTGGTGGACGGCACCCTTCCGTACGAAATCCAGGGCGAGTTCGGCGCCGGCTGCGTCATGTTGAAGCCCGCCTCCAAGGGTACCGGCATCATCGCCGGTGGTGCAGTGCGCGCCGTCATGGAAGCCGTTGGCGTGACCGACGTGCTTGCCAAGGCCATCGGCACCAACAACCCGCACAACGTGCTGCGCGCCACCATGGCGGGGCTTACCTCGCTGCGCAGCGCCGAGTACGTGAGCCAGCTTCGCGGCATGAAGCTCGAAGCGCCCAGAAAGTAGGACGCAATCATGATCAAGGTGAAGCTCGTACGCAGCTGGATCGGCTGCAACCCCAAGCAGCGCAAGGTTCTTGACGCGCTTGGCCTGCGAAAGATCCGTTGCGAGAAGTCGTTTGAGGACAATGCCGCCATTCGCGGCATGATCGCCGAAGTAAAGCACCTGGTCGAGGTCAGTGAATAATGAGACTGCACGAACTCTATCCGTTCGCCGAGGAACGGGCAACGCGCAAGCGCGTGGGCCGCGGTTCCGGTTCGGGGCTCGGCTGCACCTCCGGCAAGGGTAACAAGGGCCAGAATGCTCGCGCTGGTGGCGGCGTACGCCCCGGTTTTGAAGGCGGCCAGATGCCGCTGCAGCGTCGGCTGCCCAAGCGCGGCTTCAAGAACGCTCCTTTCAAGGCCACCTACGAAGTGATCAACCTTGATCGCCTGGTGGCGGCCTTTGAAGGCAAGACCGATATCACGCTGGAAGACATCTACGAGCGCGGCCTGTGCAAGGCTGGCGCCTCGGTGAAGATTCTCGGCGTGGGCGAAGTCAGCGTGGCCCTTACGGTGGAAGCGCACAAGTTCAGCGCCTCTGCCGCCGAAAAGATCCGCAACGCCGGTGGCGAAGCCAAGGCACTGGAAGGGTAAGCCGTGGCGCTTAGTGGTGTAGAAAACCTGGCGCGTCTGCCGGAGCTTCGCAAGAAGCTCTTCTGGACGTTCCTGTTGCTGGCCGCATACCGCATCGGGGTTCACGTCCCGGTTCCCGGGGTGGATTCCGGAGCGCTGGCCGACTTCTTCGCCAGCGTCCAGAACACCCTTTTCGGCCTCTTCGACATGTTCTCCGGGGGCGGGCTCCGCAATCTGTCGGTGTTCGCCCTCGGCATCATGCCCTACATCTCCGCCTCCATCATCATCCAGCTTTTGCAGGTCGTAAGCCCTGAACTGAAGCGGATGGCCAAGGAGGAAGGGGCGTCGGGCCGCCGCAAGATCACCCAGTACACCCGGTATGCCACGGTGCTCATCACCGTGATTCAGGGCTTCGGCATTGCCGTGGGCCTTGAAAACATGCACAGCCCCGCGGGCGCGCCCGTGGTGCTGGATGCGGGCTGGGGTTTCCGGATGATCACCATCGCAACCCTGACCGCCGGTACCGTCCTTATCATGTGGCTTGGCGAGCAGATTACCGAGAAGGGCATCGGCAACGGCATTTCGCTGATCATCTTCTCGGGCATCGTCGCCGGTATTCCCGGCGGCATCGTCAAGTCCGGCCAGCTCATCAAGGCCGGTGACATGAGCGTGTTCACGGCGATTCTGGTGCTGGCGATGATGGCGGTGGTGCTTGGCTGCATCGTGTTCATGGAACGCGGGCAGCGGCGCATCCCCATCCATTACGCCAAGCGGCAGGTGGGCCGTAAGATGTTCGGCGGGCAGAGCACGCATCTGCCGCTGCGCATCAATACGGCGGGCGTCATTCCGCCCATCTTCGCCTCGTCGCTGCTGCTGTTCCCCGCGACCATCGCCAGCTTCTCGGCCAACGAGATGCTTCAGCGGGTGGCCGCGTGGTTCGCCCCGCACACGGTGATGTACAACATCCTGTTTATCAGCCTCATCGTGTTCTTCTGCTTCTTCTACACGGCGATCATCTTCGACCCGAAGGACATCGCCGAAAACCTGAAGAAGGGCGGCGGGTTCATCCCTGGCATCCGTCCCGGGGACAAGACCCGGCAGTACATAGACAGGGTGCTCACCCGGATGACCATCTGGGGAGCCATCTACATATCCGCGATCTGCGTCCTGCCCATGATCCTCATCGCGCAGTTCAACGTGCCGTTCTATTTCGGCGGCACCAGCGTGCTGATTCTCGTGGGCGTGGCCATGGACTTCATGTCCCAGGTGGAATCGCACCTGATCTCACGGCAGTACGAGGGTCTCATGAACAAGACCCGCATCAAGGGACGGCAGTGAGTTGAAGAAGTTCCGCGGAGTCTTCATCAAGAATGACAACGAGATTGGCCTCCTCCGGGAGGCCAATCGAATCGTTGCCGCGATACTGGATGTTTTGGGCGAACACGTTCGCCCGGGCGTCTCGACGATGCATTTCGAAGAGCTGGCCCAGGCGGAGTGCCGCAAGCACGGCGTCCGTCCGGCCTTTCAGGGCTACCACGGGTTCCCGTTTGCCCTGTGCTGCTCGGTGAACGAAGAAGTGGTGCACGGCTTTCCCTCGGCGCAGCGGATTCTCCAGGAAGGGGACATCGTCAGCTTCGACATGGGTGTCGTGTACGACGGCTTCTACGGCGACTCCGCCCGTACCTATCCGGTAGGGGCGGTGAGCGACGAAGCTGCGCATCTCATCCGCGTGACCCGCGAATCGCTCTTCGAGGGCATCGCCGCAGCGCGGGTGGGCAACTCCCTGTACGACATCTCGGCGGCCGTGCAACGGCACGTCGAGGCGGCCGGTTTCGGGGTGGTGCGCCGGTTCGTGGGGCACGGCATCGGCCGTTCGCTGCACGAGAAGCCGGAGATTCCCAACTTCGTGCCGCGCGGCATGCCGGGTGTTCCCCTGAAGCCGGGCATGGTGCTTGCCATCGAACCGATGGTCACGGTGGGTACGTACGAGGTAGAAATCCTCGCCGACAACTGGACGGCGGTCACCCGTGACCGCAAGCTGTCGGCCCACTTCGAACACAGCGTGGCCATCACGCCGGACGGGCCGATCATTCTCAGCCTGTCGCAGGCAGAGGCGGCGCGACATGTTGGTTGACGGGCGCCGGTAGGGGTGATATGCACCCCTGTTCCGACGTTGCTCTTCCGTCATGTCGGGCCAAAGACAAACAACGGAGTCGAACATGAAAGTCAGGCCTTCCGTCAAGAAGATGTGCCCCAAGTGCAAGGTTATCCGCCGCCGGGGCATTCTCAGGGTCATTTGCGACAACCCCCGGCACAAGCAGCGCCAGGGCTAAGCCGTCAGGAGTAAACAGTGGCCAGAATTGCAGGTGTCGATCTGCCCCGTGGCAAGCGCGTTGACATCGCCCTTACCTATATCTACGGTATCGGGCGCACTACCGCGCTTCAGATTCTGGATGTTACCGGCGTTGATTGGAGCCGGAACATCGACGACCTGAGCGCCGACGAAGTCAACGAAATCCGTAAGGAACTCGAGCAGAACCACAAGGTTGAAGGCGATCTCCGTCGTGAGATTTCCAGCAACATCAAACGTCTGATGGACATTGGCTGCTACCGCGGCCTGCGCCATCGTCGCGGTCTGCCGGTTCACGGTCAGCGCACCCATACCAACGCTCGCACCCGCAAGGGACCGCGTCGCGGCGCTGTCGGCAAGAAGAAGTAATCCAAGGCTAGCACAAAGGCGTGGAATCTCACCTGCGTCGCCAGGGCAAGTAAATTTCCCGGTGGCCAGCGCGGCACGGCTCTGTCATGACTGAGCTCGTTTTGAGGTTCCTGCAGCAAGCCCCTAATTCTAGTCCGCAGAGAGTAAGTCATGGCAAGACCCAAGCGTACGGTCAAAAAGAAAGAGAAGAAGAACGTCCCGGTCGGGATTGTTCACATTCAGGCGACGTTCAACAACACCATCGTGACCTTCACGGACACGCGGGGAAACACCATCAGCTGGGCCAGCGCCGGGCAGAGCGGTTTCAAGGGCTCGCGCAAGAGCACCCCGTTCGCCGCACAGGTGGCTGCCGAACAGGCCGCCAAGCGCGCCCAGGATCACGGCATGCGCACCGTGGGCATCTACGTCAAGGGCCCCGGCTCCGGCCGTGAAGCCGCCATGCGCGCCGTTAACGCCGCTGGCTTCAAGGTCGCCTTCATCCGTGACATCACCCCGATTCCCCACAACGGCTGCCGTCCGCCCAAGCGGCGCCGCGTCTAGTTAGGAGGATCCAGCCTTGGCTAAGTACAATGACGCAAAATGCCGGATGTGCCGGCGTGAAGGCACCAAGCTTTTCCTCAAGGGCGACCGCTGTTATACCGACAAGTGCGCCTATGACCGTCGTCCTTACGCGCCCGGCCAGCATGGCCGCGCCCGCAAGAAGGTGAGCGACTACGCCGTCCAGCTGCGCGAGAAGCAGAAGGTCCGTCGCGTGTATGGCGTTCTTGAACGCCAGTTCCGCGGTTACTTCCACAAGGCCGACATGGCCAAGGGCGTGACCGGCGCCAACCTGCTGGCCATTCTCGAACGCCGTTTCGACAACGTGATCTACCGCCTCGGCTTCGCCAACTCGCGCCAGCAGGCGCGCCAGTTGGTGCGCCACGGCATCTTCACGCTGAACGGCCGCAAGGCGAACATCCCTTCGTTGCAGGTTCGCGTGGGCGACATCATCGAAGTGCCTGAAGCCAACCGCAAGATCCCCGTGATCGCCGAAGCCCAGGAAGTCATCGCCCGTCGCGGCTGCCCCTCGTGGCTGGAAGCTGATGGTCCGAACTTCAAGGGCATGGTCAAGGCCCTGCCGCAGCGCGAAGACATTCAGTTCCCGATCAACGAACACCTGATTGTCGAGCTTTACTCCAAATAAGCGGGTGTGAGCATGCTCATCAAACAAGGCGACAGGCTTATCAACACCCGGAACTGGTCGGAGCTCGTGAAGCCCGAGCAGATCACCCGGGACAGCGACCCGGCCGATGCCATGTACGGCAAGTTCGTGTGCGAACCGCTGGAACGTGGCTACGGCACCACCATCGGCAACGCGCTGCGTCGGGTTCTGCTGTCGTCGCTTCAGGGCGCGGCGTTTGTCTCGGTGAAGGTCTCGGGCGTACAGCACGAGTTCACCACCATTCCCGGCGTGCTCGAGGACGTGACTGACATCGTCCTCAACCTGAAGCAGGTGCGTCTTGCCATGGACACGGACGAGCCCCAGTTCCTGGAGCTTTCCGTGAACAAGAAGGGCGCGGTGAAGGCCGGCGACATCAAGACCAACCAGCACGTGATGGTCCTCAACCCCGACCTGCACATCGCCACGCTGACCGAAGACCTGGAACTCACCTTCGAGTTCGAGGTGCGCATGGGCAAGGGCTACGTGCCCGCCGACATGCACGAAGGCCTCAGCGAAGAGATCGGGCTGATCAAGCTGGATTCCAGCTTCGCCCCGGTCCGCAAGGTCGCCTACACGGTGGAGCAGGCTCGCGTCGGCCAGATGACCAACTACGACAAGCTCATCATCGAGGTCTGGACCGATGGGTCCGTGACCCCCGAAGATGCGATTGCCTACAGTGCGAAGATCATCAAGGACCAGATATCCGTCTTCATCAACTTCGATGAGCGCATTTCGGGTGAAAGTTCCGGCAATTCGTCGGGCAGCAGCGACCTCAACGAGAACCTGTTCAAGGGGATCGACGAGCTTGAACTGTCCGTGCGCGCCACCAACTGCCTGAAGAGCGCCAACATCACCCTGGTGGGCGAACTGGTTCAGAAGTCCGAGAACGAAATGCTGAAGACCAAGAACTTCGGTCGCAAGTCGCTGGATGAAATCAAGCGGGTGCTGTGCGACATGAGCCTTGACTTCGGCATGAAGGTCGACGGCTTCGAGAAGAAATACCAGGAATGGAAGAGGAAGCAGCAAAATGAGGCATAGCAATTCCGGCAAGAAGCTGGGCAGGACGCCGTCCCACCGGAAGGCCCTGTTCCGCAACATGGCCAAGGCCCTGCTGACTTACGGCAAGATCCGCACGACCGAGACCAAGGCCAAGGAACTGCGTCGTGTTGTCGAACCGCTGATCACCCTGGCCCTGCGCAATGACCTGCACTCCCGCCGCCTGGCGTACGACGTGCTGGGTTCGCACCAGCTGGTCAAGCGTCTGTTCGACGACATCGGCCCCGCCTTTGTCGGCGTGTCCGGCGGCTTCACCCGCGTGGTGAAGCTGGGCCTGCCCCGCAAGGGCGACAACGCCCCGCTGGCGGTCATCGAACTGACCCACCAGCCCGCCACCGCCGAAGCTCCGGCGGAAGAAAAGAAGGCCGCCGAGTAATCGGCAACGCCTTTGGCATCACGTACCCGAACGGGGCGGACCGCATGGTCCGCCCCGTTTTTCCTTTTCGGCCAGGCGGTGCGGCCCGCGTCTTGAAAGGGCAAGCCGCATCATCAGGTAAAAGGTCAGGCTGCCCTGGGCAGGCCGACCTTGCGTCATACCGTGATGTCTATGGGCATGGCGGATGCGGTAGTGGCGGTGGTTACTGCGGCATTTTCCGCCTCCGCCAGCGACGCGGAGTTGTCGGGCGTGGCGGCAATCCCGGTTTCCGCTCCGGTCTGGGCAGCGGGGGGAGCCGAGATGGCTGTGGAAGCGGCTGGAGCGGTCTGCGGGGTAGCCGGTGACAGGGACTGCCCAGAGGCCGTGCCCGAGGAGGTCGCTTCTTCCGAAGATTCTGCGCTGCTGTTGCCTTCCGTGCCCTGCTGGGTCGCCTCCTGTGCCTTTTGCTCGATATCCTTCTTCATTTCATCGAGATTGCTTTTGGATACTTCGGTGGTGGAGGCTTGCTGTTCCTCGCGCATGCGCCGTTCTGATTTCCTTCCAGCGAGGTACTGCGCCGCGCTGGCGGACATTCCACTGGACATCATGAGCGCCATTTCCGCTACGGTCACGGCGAGAACGGCATTCTGGCGATTGGTCATGTTGCTGTCGGATTGGAATGCCGCCTTGCGTGCAGCGATATACCGTGAATCTGCATGGTTCGCATCGACGAAGTTGCCATCCATGAGGCTTGATGGACTGGGAGCTGACGGGGCTGATACCGCCGCTGTTGCCATTGGCGACGTCTCCGCAGCGACAGTCGAGGCGGTATCCGCAGCGTCCTGGTTGCGAAGCCGTGACGCAACAACGAGAGTTCCCATACGCTCGCTAAGGCCATTGCCGATTCCGTCGATGCTCATGAGGATGCCTCCCTACTGTTGTCTCCTTCCTGAACTATCGGCGCTCCTCTGCATAACTTTACGCATACGCGATAATGCGCAAAGAAAAAGGCAGGCCTGCCGCCTGCCATCGCGTCTGCCTTGGTTCGACAGTATGGACCTTCCCAGGCCTTGGAGTGCTGCGCCTGGTCGGTTCTTGTCCGCCCGCAGCAACCCGGCTCCCCCGCCTTTTCGCCTGTGCAAGGGATCGTCTGCAACTACGGTCACCTGCGCATCCTGCAGCGATGCGCCAAGCGCCGAAAGGGGGAGGGGGTTGCGAAACACCACGGCGCTTCGGTCCACTGTGCGTTCCGCCATCAACGGGAACGCGTGGCCTTTGTCCGTGGATGAATGCAGCGGGCAGAGGTCAGCGCAGCATTAGGCGCACGCCGCCGGGCAGGGCCTCAAGCACTTCGCCCACGGGGTAGGCGGGGTCTCCGGTTTCGGCCAGCAGCGCCGTGGCTGCGTCCACCTGGTCCGGGGATACGGCCAGCAGCATGCCGCCCGAAGTCTGGGCATCGAAGGCCACGTCGGCCAGCACCGGGCTGACGCCGGGTTCCGTGCGCACGTATTTGTGGCAATATGCCCGATTGGCATGGCTGCCTTCCGGCACCAGCCCCATGCCCGCCAGTTCCAGCACGCCGGGCAGCACGGGCAGGGCGGCAGTGTCCAGGGCCACGGTGACCCCGGAAGCCCCGGCCATCTCCAGGCAATGCCCACCAAGGCCGAAGCCGGTAACGTCGGTGGCGGCCTTCAGGCGCAACTCGCGGATCACCCGGCCCGCGCCCTTGTTCAGGCGCGAGGCCCAGCGGAAAAGTTCTGCCTCGTGGGCATCACAGCCGGGCCAGTTGGCCTTGACGGCGGTGGCCAGAATGCCGGTGCCCAGCGGCTTGGTGAGCAGCAACCGGTCACCGGGGCGCAGCCCGGCATTGGAGGCGATGACGTCTGGGTCGATGAGCCCGGTGACGGACAGCCCGTACTTGATTTCGTCGTCTTCCACGCTGTGCCCGCCCACCAGCGCCGCGCCTGCCTCGCGCAGGGCGTCGGACCCGCCGCGCAGGATGTCCGCCAGGATGGATTCCGGCAGCCGCTTCACCGGAAAGCAGACGATGTTCATGGCGCACCACGGCTCGCCGCCCATGGCGTAGACGTCGGACAGGGCGTTGGCCGCTGCAATGCGCCCGAAGCTGTACGGGTCGTTGACGATGGGCGTGAAGAAGTCCAGCGTCTGCACGATGGATTGCCCACCGGGCAGGCGCACCACGGCTGCGTCCTCGTTGTGACGCGTGCCCACGATGACCCTGTCTTCAACGGACGGGTCGCGCGGAAGCCCCGCCAGGATGCGCTCCAGGTCCCCCGGAGCCACCTTGGCGGCTCAACCGGCGGCCTTGACCGAATCGACCAGACGGATGCGGCTCATGCCTTGTCCTTGTGGCGGACCTTGTTGTTGCCCGTTTCGCTGTCCGAGGCGCAATCGTTACGCAGGTGGCGGGTATGCTCGCCCAGAAAGGCGGCAAAGGCCGCAGCCGCCGGAAACTGGTGCCGCCGGGCGTGCCGCACCGAATGGAATTGTCGCGCCGGGCGACAGTCATCCAGTTGCAGTTCCACCAGTTCGTCCCTGGCGATGCTTTCGGCCACGGCCAGGCGCGAGGTGGCGCTGATCCCAAGGCCCGCCCGCACGTACTGCACCACGGCCTGGGTGCTGTCCACAACCAGGGCCACAGGCAGCCGCCGCACGTCCATGCCCGCCGAGGCCAGTGCCTCGGCGAAGGTGCGCCGCGTGCCGGACCCGGCTTCGCGCATGATCCACGGCCACTGGGCCAGTTCCTCGACCTGTACGTGGCGCCTGCCGCCCGCCAGTTCCGGCGTGGCCACCACCACCAGTTCGTCGTCCACCAGCGGTTCGAACACCAGGTCGGGGTGCGCGTCCACCGCGCCCACCAGCCCCAGCATCAGCTCGCCATCGGTGACGCGCTGCACGATGTCCGCCGTGTCGCCCACGCGCAGGTGCACGCGCACCGAAGGGTAGGTGCGCACGAAACGGGAGATGACATCCGGCAGGACGTGGTGCGCGGGTATGGTGCTGCCGCCAATCACCAGGTCGCCGCTGACCTCGTCGCGCAGTTGGCCGATCTCGGCCTCTGCGGCGGCAAGGCTTGCGAACGCCTCTGACGCGCGCCGGTACAGCACCTCTCCGGCGGGCGTGGGCAATACCTGCCGCCCCATGCGGTCCAGCAGGCGGACGCCCAGTTCCTTTTCCAGTGCAAGGACGTGTGCGCTGATGGTGGGCTGGGACAGGAACAGGTCCGCCCCGGCCCGCGAGAAGCTGCGCAGTTCGTAGACCTTGCAGAATGCTTCGAGTCTTCTGAAATCCAGCATGCTGATTGTGTATATTGATGAAAGCGATACGTCAAGAAAGCTGGCAGTTTGGAATCCACCTTTCTCATGCATGCCGGCGGTGCCGCTGGCTGCGGGCAGGCAGGGTGTGCCACGCCGGACCGCAGGGTGCTTTGCCCGGTACGCGGACGGGGGGAGGGGGGAAGGGGGGGGATGCTTCCGCGCTGGCGCGGGCTTGCGCTCCGTTGGCACAAATGGTAAAGGAGCGGGCTTTCCGAAGCGTCGCCTGACCGCCACCGGACCGCCTTCTGCCGTGCACGCATGTGGCACGGGGGGCGCCGCCGTGCTGGCGGCCCGGAATCGCGCCGTCGCACTGCCGGGGTGGCGGAACTGGTATACGCGCTGGTCTTAGAAGCCAGTGGTTCACACCATGCGGGTTCAATCCCCGCCCCCGGCACCAGCGCCGCCGCGCCGCACCCGCAACGGGCACGGCCCGTGGCGCCGGGCACCAACAGACTTTCACAAGGAGCGCTGCACCATGGAATATACCGTCGAAGATATTTCCCCGGTCAAGAAAAAGGTCAACATCACGGTGCCGGTCGAGGAAGTGGAGGCAGCCCTGTCCGCCGCCATCGCCATGTACCGCACCAACATGAGCCTCGACGGATTTCGCAAGGGCAAGGTGCCCTCGAATCTGGTCGAAAGCCGCTTCCGCAAGGAAATCTACGGCGAGGCCACCCAGGACCTCGTCAACGTGCATATCAACGAAGTGATGACCGCGCTGGACGCCAACCCCATCTCGCGCATCGACTTCGACGGCGGGCAGCTGGAACGCGGCACCCCCTTCGAGTACAGCATCTCCTTTGAAGTGCTGCCCGAATTCGACCTGCCCGACTACGACGGCTTTGCCGTGGAGCAGGAAAAGGCCGTGGTGGACGAAAAGGAAGTGGACGAGGTCATCACCCGCATCCGCACCAACATGGCCGAACTGGTGCCCGTGGCCGAAGCGCGCCCCGGCAATGACGGCGACGTGGTGGTGCTGGACTTCGCCGCGTTCGAAAACGGCGAGCCGGTGGAAGGCATCAGCGCAGAGAACTTCCAGATGAACCTTGGCGACCGCCAGGCCCTGGAAGACTTCGAGGCCCTGGTGAAGACCCTGGCCCCCGGCGAAGAGGGCGAAGGCCCCCTGAATTTCCCGGCGGACTTCATCAACCCCGACTTCGCGGGCAAGAGCCTGACCGTCAAGGTCAAGGTGCACGCCGTGAAGGAACGCCGCCTGCCCGAGGCCAACGACGACCTGGCCCAGAAGGCTGGCGGCTTCGAGTCCATGGACAAGATGCGCGAGGCGGTCACCTCTTCCTACATGCAGAGCCGCACCCAGCTGGTGAAGGCCACCGCCCAGAAGACCATGCTGGACAAGCTGCTGAAGATGGTGGACTTCCCCCTGCCCGAAAGCATGGTGGACATGTACGTCGGCCACCTGCTGGACGACATGCGCACCAAGCTCGAACGCCAGGGCAAGAGCATGGAGTCCTTGGGCAAGAAGCCCGAGGAACTGCGCGCCGAAGTGCACCCCGAAGCCGAGCAGGTGACCCGCACCCAGATATTCCTGCTGCGCGCCGCCCGCAAGGAAGGCGTGGAAGTGACCGAGCAGGAGATCGACACCCAGCTCCAGCAGATCGCCATGCGCTCGGGCCAGGACTACAACGCCCTGAAAGACTACTACATCAAGAACAACCTGATCTTCTCGCTGCGCGACCGCATGCTGGCCGACAAGGCCATGGACGCCATCTACGAGAAGGCCACCGTGACCGAGGTGGAGCCCGCCGCGAAATAGCGGCCGCTTTGCCCGCGCACGCGAACCGGCCCGCCCGGTTCATGGACGCACGTTCGGAGCAGGGGGGGTGCACCCGCACCTTCCCTGCCCTTGTTTTCGCGGGTGTTTCGTAAAGCATCGCGTTTTTTGGCCGACAAGACGGATGCAGGGCGCAAGGGCCGGGCGCCCCTTTCACGGGGGTGGCCGGACCGCCACGGGCGCCTTGTGGTGCGGGGCGGTCTTCTGCTATCCTTCGGGCAACGAACCAGTTCCGAACCGGCCATGCATCCGCCGCCCGCTCCCGGTTCCGTTCCGGGCATGTCCGGGCATGTCCGGGTACGTCGTGGGCACGGGGGGCCGGATCAGGGACATCATGCAGCCGGGCCGCCTTCCGGGTCAGCCCGGTCGTCAGCCCGGTCGTCAGCCCGGTCGTCAGGCTGACTGCCTGGCGGGCCGCTGGCCGGAACTCCAGCCGGTCGGCCGGACCGGGTGGCCCGCGCATCACCAACGCACACGGCAGCACGCGGCGGTTCACGCCGACACACGCAGGAGAGGCACATGCCAGTTCCCATAGTCATCGAGACCTCGGGCCGTTCCGAACGCGCCTACGACATCTATTCGCGCCTGCTGAAGGACCGCATCATCCTGCTCGGCACCCCCATCGACGACCAGATCGCCTCGCTCATCTGCGCGCAGCTGCTGTTCCTCGAATCGGAAAACCCCGAGAAGGAAATCTACCTGTACATCAACTCTCCGGGCGGCGCGGTGACGGCGGGCATGGCCATCTACGACACCATGCAGTACATCACCTCGCCCGTGGCCACCCTGTGCCTGGGCCAGGCCGCCAGCATGGGCGCGCTGCTGCTGGCCGCCGGTGCCCCCGGCATGCGCCACGCGCTGCCCAACAGCCGCATCATGATCCACCAGCCCTCGGGGGGCTTCTCCGGGCAGGCCAGCGACATCGACATCCACGCCCGCGAAGTGTTGCGCATGAAGGCCAACCTGAACGACATCATGGCCCGCCACACCGGCCAATCCGTGGAACGGGTTGCCGACGACACCGAGCGTGATTACTTCATGGGACCCGCCGAGGCCAAGGAATACGGCATTATCGACAGCATTCTCACCTCGCGGCGGGATGCCACGCAGAACCAAGCGAAGTAGGTACATCATGGCCAATACCAAGGGCGGCTCGGAACGCGAGCTGCGTTGTTCCTTCTGCGGCAAGGGGCAGGACGCCGTGCAGCGCCTCATTGCCGGGCCCGGCGTCTACATCTGCGATGAATGCGTCTCGTTGTGCAACGAGATCATCGCGCAGGAGCACATCACCGAAACGGTGGAGGAGGGCAAGCTGCTCACCCCCGCCGAGATCAAGGCCAAGCTCGACGAATACGTCATCGGCCAGCATCAGGCCAAGAAGATCCTGTCCGTGGCGGTGCACAACCACTACAAGCGGGTCTTCTTCGCCAGCGCCCTGGGCGGCGAGGTGGAGCTGGAAAAGAGCAACATCCTGCTCATCGGTCCTTCCGGCAGCGGCAAGACCCTGCTGGCCAAGACCCTGGCCCGCGTGCTGAAGGTGCCCTTCGCCATCGCCGACGCCACCACCCTGACCGAAGCCGGCTACGTGGGCGAGGACGTGGAGAACATTCTCGTCCAGCTGCTCCAGAACGCCGACTACGACATCGAGGCGGCGTCCAAGGGCATCATCTACATCGATGAAATCGACAAGATCTCCCGCAAGGGCGACGGTCCCTCCATCACCCGCGACGTGTCGGGCGAAGGGGTGCAGCAGGCCCTGCTGAAGATCATCGAAGGCACCGAGGCCAACATTCCGCCCAAGGGCGGGCGCAAGCACCCGCAGCAGGAATTCATCAGGATGGACACCTCGAACATCCTGTTCATCCTCGGCGGGGCGTTCATCGGTCTCGACAAGCTCATCGGGCAGCGCATCGGTGGCGGGGCCATGGGCTTCGGCGCCAAGGTGGCCAGCCGCAAGGACCTGCCTTTCGGCGAACTGCTGGGCCAGGTGCACCCCAATGACCTCGTGAAGTTCGGCCTGATTCCCGAATTCGTGGGCCGCATCCCCGTGGTGACCCACGTGGAGGAACTGAGCGAGGACGACCTGGTGCGCATCCTTACCGAGCCCAAGAACGCCCTGGTGCGCCAGTACCAGAAGCTGTTCGAGCTGGACAAGGTGAACCTGCGCTTCACCACCAACGCGCTGAAGAGCATCGCCAGCCAGGCCATCGAACGCAAGACCGGCGCGCGCGGCCTGCGCAACGTGATGGAATCGGTGATGCTCGACATCATGTACAAGCTGCCCTCGCAGCAGGACATCAAGGAATGCGTCATCAACCGCGCCGTGGTGGATAAAAGCCGCGAACCGGTGATGATCTACCACACCGAGGCCAAGACCGGCTCCTGATGAATGCAACGGCGCGGTCCGCAAGGGCCGCGCCGTTATGGTTTCGTCCCGCGCACTTGCGGGCGTGGCTCCTTCGGCCCAGCTTCCGCCGGTTGCCGCCAGTCGCCCTAGCTGACGCCAGTTGCCCCAATCGCCCCAGTTGCCAGGGCCGCCCCAGTTGCCACGGTCGCCCCAACTGTCACGGTCGGCAGAGTCCGCCCCTTGCCCCCCATGCACGGGGAACTTTTCACGGAAGGGCGGCCAATGCACCGGCCACCCGGCATGGCGCCAGCGGCGGATTTCCGCTCGGTACCCCAATGGGTACCACGTCGATCACCCCGGCGGCTCCCCGGCGGGTGCGTTGACAACGGGAATAGGGACACTAGTTTGTGTGCATTGTGCCCCGTCTCGCACGCGGGGCTCCCGCGCCCCCTTCCGGCGCGCGGGCACCCGGCGGCCCCTGCCGCCGTTCTGGAGGAATGAATGAGCGATTTCGACGTTGATGGCGATAAGGCCCGTCCCGTTCTGGACCTGCCGCTGATGTCGTTGCGCGAGGTGGTGATGTTCCCGCGCTCCATCGTGCCCCTGTTCGTGGGGCGCGAGGCGTCCATCCGGGCCATCGAGAACGCCATCTCCGATTACGGCAAGAAGATATTCCTGGTGGCCCAGCGCGAGCCCGAAGTGGAAAAGCCCGGCGGCGAGGACCTGTTCGAGGTCGGCACCGTCAGCAAGATCCTGCAACTGCTGCGCCTGCCCGACGGCACCATCAAGGTGCTGTTTGAAGGCCTGTACCGCGCCCGCTGGGAAGCCCTTGGCGAAGAAGGCGAGGGCGACTTTCCCCGCGCCTCCATCCTGCCCCTGCGCGAATCCGACGCCCTGACTGCGGAGTCCGAGGCGCTGGTGCGCGCCACGCAGGAAGCGCTGGAGGAATACAGCAAGATCAACAAGAAGCTGGCGCAGGAAACCCTGCTGGCCATTACCGCCATCAACACGGCGGGCCGCCTGGCCGATGCGGTGATGCCCCACCTGAAGGTGGACTACCGCAAGAAGCAGGAAGTGCTGGAACTGGAAGACCCGGTGGTGCGCCTTGAAAAGGTGTACGAGCTGCTCCAGGGCGAGATTGCCATCTCGTCCATGGAAAAGCGCATCAAGAACCGCGTCAAGAACCAGATGGAGCGCAACCAGCGCGAGTACTACCTGAACGAGCAGATCAAGGCCATCCACAAGGAAATGGGGCGCGAGGAAGATCCCCAGGCCGAGGTCAACGAGCTGGAACAGCGCCTGGCGGAAAAGAACATGCCCGACGAGGCGCGCGAGAAGGCCCTGCGCGAGATGAAGAAGCTGCGCCAGATGCCGCCTTCGTCCGCCGAGTACACCGTGGTGCGCAACTACGTGGACTGGATTCTCGATCTGCCGTGGAACACCCTGAAGGAAACCGAGATCGACATCGAGAAGGCCCGCACGGTTCTCGACGCCGACCACTACGGCCTGGAAAAGCCCAAGGAACGCATCCTCGAGTATCTGGCCGTCCAGAAGCTGGTGAACCGCCTCAAGGGTCCCATCCTGTGCCTTGTGGGCCCCCCCGGCGTGGGCAAGACCTCGCTGGCCAAGTCCGTGGCCAAGGCCACGGGGCGCGAGTTCGTGCGTCTTTCCCTTGGCGGCGTGCGTGACGAGGCCGAAATCCGCGGCCACCGGCGTACCTACGTGGGCGCGCTGCCCGGCAAGATCATTCAGTCGCTGAAGCGGGTGAAGTTCAACAACCCCCTGTTCTGCCTGGATGAAATCGACAAGATGAGCATGGACTTCCGGGGCGACCCCTCCGCCGCCCTGCTGGAAGTGCTGGACCCCGAGCAGAACAATACCTTCAACGACCACTACCTGGACATGGACTACGACCTGTCGCAGGTGTTCTTCATCACCACGGCCAACAGCCTGCACTCCATTCCCCTGCCGTTGCAGGACCGCATGGAGATCATCCGGCTGCCCGGCTACCTCGAAACGGAAAAGCGCCGCATCGCGCGCGATTTTCTGCTGCCCAAGCAGATCGAGGCCCACGGCATCAAGACCGAGAACATGAAGATGTCGGACAACGCCGTGCTGGAAATGATCCGCACCTACACCCGCGAGGCGGGGGTGCGTAACCTCGAGCGCGAGCTGGCGGGCGTGTGCCGCAAGGTGGCCATGCAGATCGTCGAGGCCGACGACCTGGACAAGACGGTCACCGTCACCCGGCAGAACCTGTCCCAGTTCCTGGGCGTGAAGAAGTTCCGCTACGGCGAGCGCGAGGCCAATCCCCAGGTGGGCGTGACCACCGGGCTTGCCTGGACCGAGCTTGGCGGCGAACTGCTGATGGTGGAAACCGCCCTCATGCCCGGCACCGGCAAGGTGGTCATCACCGGCAA
This sequence comes from Nitratidesulfovibrio sp., assembly GCF_040373385.1. Taxonomy (NCBI): domain Bacteria; kingdom Pseudomonadati; phylum Thermodesulfobacteriota; class Desulfovibrionia; order Desulfovibrionales; family Desulfovibrionaceae; genus Nitratidesulfovibrio; species Nitratidesulfovibrio sp. Next base: position 212,516 of record NZ_JBDXXH010000002.1, read on the forward strand.
GCTTGGCGAGGTCATGACCGAATCGGCCAAGGCCGCCCTGTCCTACGTGCGTTCGCGGTCCAACATGTTCGGCCTGCGCAGCGACTTCCACAAGGACATCGACATCCACGTGCACGTGCCCGAAGGCGCCACCCCCAAGGACGGCCCCTCGGCAGGCATCACCCTGACCACCTCGCTGGTCTCGGCCCTGCTCGGCGTGCCCGTGCGCAACGACGTGGCCATGACCGGCGAGATCACCCTGCGCGGTCGCGTGCTGCCCATCGGCGGCCTGCGCGAAAAGCTGCTGGCCGCCCACCGGGGCCTGATCACCAAGGTGCTCGTGCCGCGCGACAACAAGAAGGACCTCAAGGACGTCCCCGACGAAATCCTCAAGGACCTGACCATCACCTTCGTGGACCACGTGGACGAAGTGCTGCCCCTGGCTCTCGAAAGCGAGGCCGAGGCCATCTTCTCCGGTCGCGCCGAAGGACTGCCGCTCTTCCGCACCCTGCGCGAAGGCGCCACCTGCGATGCGACCCCGCCCGTGCCCACCGCGCACTAGGCGTAGTGGTAGCAAGGGTGATTTGATGCAAGAGTAACCGGGGGAAGGGAGGGGGCTTTGGAAAGCCCCCTCCCTTCCCCCGGACCCCCTTCCCACCCGCAAACTTTTCAATTGGTCCGATGAGCCCCCGTTGCGGAGACGCGACGGGGGCTCTTTGTCGTGAGGGGTGTAGTGAATAATTGGAACTCGTAGGGAAGAGGGGGATGTCGCCAAGACAGATTGGCCCCATAAAGGGGGTGCAGGGGGCATTGCCCCCTGCCCGCCGGAGGCGAACAAAAAACCGGTCGCCCCAAATAGGAGCCGCCCCGTCCTGAACGGCAGGGCGGGGCGGTCCGTATCCTGGGCGTGGTGCCCGGGCCCTGGCCCCCCTGGCGCGAGGGGCCGGGCGTCGGAATTTGTAGGTCAGCGCAGGCTGGTGCCCACGCTGGGCCGGATGGGGCCAAGGCGCGATGCGTCCACCAGCAGCGGCCTCAGTTCCTCGGAAACCGGCACCGTGGCGGTGCCCATGGCCAGCACCTCGTTGGACGGGGTGTGGATGAGCCGCATGTTGAAGCGCACGGCCTTGGGGGTGATGGTGTAGGTGCCCGCCAGAATGGCCACGCTGGACACGTTCTGGGTGCCCAGCAGTTCCGTCTTGCGGGTCAGCAGCAGTTCGCCCGTTTCCGGCTGGAACAGGATGGTGCGGCCCTTGCGGATTTCCTGCACCCGGTAGCCAGCCTGCACGAACCAGCGGGACATTTCCTCCGCCATCTGGCGGGCCAGCCCGTTGGCGCCTTCCAGGTCGCCCAGGTCCACCGGGGTGGTGACCATGATGCTTATGCCCTTGGCGGGCGGGGCTTCCTGCCCCAGTTTGCGGGCCATCTGCACGTCCATGGCCGCAGCCATGGCGTCAGCGGCCTCGGGCACGCTGGCAGCGGCTGCCGCCATGGGCAGCAGCAGACCTATGGTCAGCACGAGCAGGGCAAGTATGCGTTTCATGGGATGCTCCGGAATCGCCGCGTCAGCGCAGCGTCTTTATCTGTCGGTCCACCACGTCCACTTCGCGGGCCAGGGCATCGCGCACGTCGTCAGAGCGCGCGGCGGCAAGGGCCAGCAGGTAGTGTTCGCGGGCCAGTTCATAGCGGCCCTGGGCCTGGTAGGTGCGGCCCTGGTGCCAGTTGTGCAGGGCCTCGTCGCTATCCGGTATGGAGGCCACCTGCTTGCCGCACCCCGCAAGGGCGGGCAGGGCAAGGCTGGCCAGCAGCAGAAGAATGGCGGGGATACGCATGGTTGTATTCCTTGCGGCTATTTCCGGGTGGTCCGGTCGAAATCGCCGATGTTCATGGAACCGCCCATCAGCTTGCGCCCGGTATTGGCCAGCATGCGGCCCAGCAGGCCGTTGGCGGGCATCACCAGTTCTGCCGTGCGCAGCACCAGCCCGTCCGCCGCGCGGATCAGCCGGGCGTTGATGAACACGCTGTACTTGTCGCGGTAGTAGGTGCCCGCCACGAACACGGCCCAGCCTTCGCGCGCGGGCAACACGCCCACGTTGCGCGACAGCAGGAATTCGCCTTCGCCCTCGCGCGGGCGCAGGGTGCCGGGCAGGCGGTATTCGCGTACGGGAAAGCCGCGCTGGTTGAATTCGTAGAACAACTGCTCGGCGATGTACCGGCCAAGCGACGACGATTCGTCAAAGTCGTCCTGATTCACGAACGACGTGGGCAGGGCAATGTACCCCATCAGCGCATCGTTGGGCACCGTGGCCAGCAACTGGTCCACCAGTTCGCGCACCTTCAGCTTCAGTTCGCGGGCCTCCATGTAGTTGGGGTCCGCCTGGGGGCGCGGCGCGCCCTTGCTCCAGAACATGCCGCCCTGATTGTCGGGCACCATGAAGCCGTTGTCGTGGGTGACCACCGTGGACAGGGGCATGGTCTGCCCGTTCACGTTGGCCTCGCCCGATTCCTTGGCCACCAGCGGGGCGCCGGGGTCAGCGCCAAGGCGCGGCGGTTGGGGCGCCATGGACGCGGGCTGCGTCGGGACGCCCTGCGACTGGCGCATCTCCGCCCCTGCGGGTGTGCCGCCGGGGGGCAGCAGCGGCAGGGCGGCAAGGGCCAGGCCCGTGACGATCAGGCCGGTCCCGATCAGTCCGGCGGCAACGGGGCCAGTGCGGAGTGCACGGCCCGCACTGGGCGAACTGGGGCGTCCGCGCCCGTCGCCGTTGCCCTCGTGATCGCCCGGATTGGCCAGATCGGCCAGATCGGCCTGCCCGACTTCTTTCAGAATATGTGACTCGCGGGGTTCGCGGAATTCGCGGGACATGGGGGGGGGCCTCCGATGGTATCCGCGCGGCACCGGGCCGCGCGCCGCATTCTGCGGCGCGCCTGTCTGGCCGATGTGGCCGGGCGCTGCCTGCGGGATGCTTCGTTGCTCGTCCTATCGGCGGAAACACGAAAAGCTTGAGGTTGCAATCCCCATGGCGGCAGTGTTCCCGGCATGCCGCAGGCCGGGTGGCGGCAAGCGGTTGTGCGCGTGGGACAACTTTTGCGTCATGCGTCAGCGGCATTGGGTGGCGGATGCACCAATGCTCGTGCATTCTGTATTGTTTGGTGGAACAACCCGGAACGTTCGCATTGATGAAATCTATTTTCAGGATTGGATATGTAGCATAAAAATGTAGCACGAAATTGACATAGGTAACACATGGGAGTAATCGCAATAAAAAACATAACACGGTGGCCATCAAGCGCGATGCAAGAAGACGCTCGTGGAAACGGCGGCTTCGCGTGCAGGCCCGCCAAACGTTGGCAACGCAGCCCTGCTGGGTGGTTGTGCGCGTCCGTCTGCATCAGGGCGCGTTCGTGCGCATCCGTCTCATTGGGGCTCGCTGGCGCGCATTGGGGCGTACCCCTTGTGCGCGCGTCATGCGACGGGTGCGGGTTGGATGGCGGGGTGGCGAGGCCGGGGAGGCGGGGCGGGGATGCACGTCAACGGACAATGCAAGCGCGTGGGTGTGGTGGCGTTGCTGGTCGGCAACCGCGAAGCCTGCGCGGACAAGGTCAATGCCGTGATCAGCGAGTTCGGTTCGCTGGTCATCGGACGCATGGGGGTGCCGTACCGGGAACGCGGAGTGGGCGTCATTTCGCTGATCGTGGACGGCACCACCGACGAACTGGGGGCGATGACGGGCAGGCTGGGGGCCATCCCCGGCGTGCGCATCAAGACGCTTCTGCTTACCGACGCGGCATGAGCCGCGCCGCCATACCGTGGAAGGAGCAGGACCATGGGCAAGGCAACGGATGCCGACAGGGATGTTTCGTGGCTTGACGACGGCTTCATCGCGGACACGCTGGCCCGCAACACCGCCGAGGACGGAGGCAAGATTCGCGAGGTGCTGGCCAAGGCCCGCGAACTGGAAGGGCTGGACCACGACGACGTGGCCGCTTTGATGCACGTGAACAGTCCCGGCCTGGTGGATGAGTTGTTCGACACCGCCCGCCGGGTCAAGGAAGAGATTTACGGCAACCGGCTGGTCATGTTCGCGCCGCTGTACATCTCCAACCTGTGCGCCAACGAATGCCTGTACTGTGCGTTCCGCGCCACCAACAAGGAACTGGACCGGCGCGCCCTGTCCATGGACGAAGTGGCCGCCGAAACCCGCGTGCTGGTGCGCCAGGGCCACAAGCGCGTGCTGCTGGTGGCGGGCGAATCGTACCCCGGCGAAGGCTTCGAGTACGTGCTGAAGGCCATCGACGCCGTGTACTCGGTGCACGAGGAAAGCGGCGAGATACGCCGCGTCAATGTCAACGTGGCCCCGCTGACGGTGGAAGACTTCATCCGTCTGAAGGAACGCGGCATCGGCACCTATCAGTTGTTCCAGGAAACCTACCACCGGCCCACCTACGCCCGTGTGCACGTGGGCGGCCTGAAACGCGACTTCGACTGGCGCGCCTCGGCCATGGATCGGGCCATGCGCGCGGGCATCGACGACGTGGGCCTGGGTGTGCTGTACGGGCTGGCCGACTGGCGGTTCGACACCCTGGCGCTGATGAGCCACATCCGCCATCTGGAAGACCGCTTCGGCGTGGGCTGTCACACCATCAGCGTGCCGCGCATCGAGCCCGCCGTGGGTTCCGAGATGGCCAGCTGTCCGCCGCAGGCCGTGACCGACGACGAGTTCCGCAAACTGGTGGCCATTCTGCGGCTGGCCGTGCCCTACACCGGCCTGATCATGTCCACGCGTGAAAACGCCGAAGTGCGCCATTCCACCCTTGCCCTTGGCGTGTCGCAGATATCGGCGGGCAGCCGCACCAACCCCGGCGGCTATGTGGAGACGGAAAAGTTCGAATCCAGCCAGTTCCAGCTTGGCGATCACCGCAGCCTTTCCGAGGTCGTGGCCGACATCGGACGCATGGGCTACATCCCCTCGTTCTGTACCGCCTGCTACCGGCTGGGCCGCACCGGGCAGGACTTCATGGATCTCGCCAAGCCCGGCCTGATCAAGGAAAAGTGCGCCCCCAACGCGCTGTCCACCTTCCTCGAATACCTTATCGACTACGGTAGCCCCATGGAGCGCGAGGTGGGCCAGGGCGTCATCGCCGCCGAACTCGGCTGCATGGACGACCGCACCCGCCGCGTGGCCGAACGCATGTTGGGCAAGGTGCAGGAAGGGCGCAGGGATGTCTTCTGCTGAACCTGTCGCTTCTGCGGGGCAGGGCATGGCGGTCGCACCGTCCATCACGTCTGCACCGTCCCTGATGAAAGGGATGGAAGGGACGGAAGGGACGGACGCGGCCACCACCTTGTCCTCGGATACCTGCGGGACGTGCAACCGCGCGGCGTACGCACCCGTCCGCGCGGAGCACGACCTGCTGGGCGAAATGTCCGTGCCCGCGGATGCCTATCATGGCATCCACACCCAGCGGGCACTGGACAACTTCGCCGTTGCCGGGCGGCGCCTCCACCCGGGACTCGTGGAGGCGCTTGCCCTGGTCAAGAAGGCTTGCGCTCGCGCCAATGCGGAGCTGGGCTACCTGGAACCGCGCGTGGCCGACGCCGTATGCGTCGCCTGCGACGACATGCAGCACGGCGATCTTGGCGCGCACGTGGTGGTGGACGCCTTGCAGGGGGGCGCGGGCACCTCGGCCAACATGAACGTCAACGAGGTGCTGGCCAACCGGGCGGAAGAGTTCATGGGCGGCACGCGCGGCGCGTACCAACTGGTGCACCCGCTGGACCACGTGAACCTGCACCAGTCCACCAACGACGTCTTTCCCACGGCGCTGCGCGTGGCGGCCATGCGCGGCCTGCGCGAACTGGAGCGGGCCGTGGCCGCGCTGCAACGCACTTTCCAGGACCGCGAACGCGACTTTGCCGGGGTGGTCAAGCTGGGCCGCACCCAGTTGCAGGACGCCGTGCCCATGACCCTGGGGGCGGAATGTTCCGCCTGGGCGGAAGCGCTTTCGCGCGACCGCTGGCGCATCTTCAAGTGCGAGGAGCGGCTGCGCGTGGTCAACCTGGGTGGCACGGCGGTGGGCACGGGCGTCACCGCCCCGCGCGACTACATCTTTCTGGTGGTGGAGCGGCTGCGCGAGGTGACAGGCCTTGGCATGGCCCGCGCCGAAAATCTGGTGGACGCCACCCAGAACGCCGATGTGTTCGTGGAGGTGTCCGGCATCCTGAAGGCGCACGCGGTGAACCTGCTGAAGATTTCCGCAGACCTGCGGTTGCTGGCCTCCGGCCCGCGCGGGGGGCTGGGCGAACTTGCGCTGCCCGCCGTTCAGGCCGGGTCCAGCCTGATGCCCGGCAAGGTCAACTCGGTGATCTGCGAGGCGGTGGCCCAGGCGGCCATGCGCGCGCTGGGCAACGACGCGGCGCTGACCGTGGCCGCGCAGGCCGGGCAACTGGAGTTGAATGCCTTCCTGCCGCTGGTGGCCGATGCGCTGCTGGACACCATTTCCATCCTTGCCCGCGCCTGTGTCATGTTCCGCACCCGTTGCGTGGAAGGCATGCGGGCGGACGCGGCGGCCTGCGCGCGCCACGTGGACGATTCGTGGGGCACGCTGACTGCGCTGGTGCCCGTGCTGGGTTACGACGGGGCCACCCGGCTGGTGGGCGTCATGCGCGAGCGGGATTGCGGCCTGCGCGAGGCGGCCCGGCACATCGGCCTGCTGGACGAGGCTACGCTGGATGCGCTGCTTTCGCCAGAGGCCATGGCCCGGCTGGGAAGTCCCGCCGGGCAGGCGATGCACCCCGGTGCACCCCGAAATGTTCGGGACTATGGGCGTACCAATGGCCGCGCCAACGACCGCGACGACAGCCATGGCAATGGCCGGGGGCGGCCATGATGCATCGCGACGAGATTCTCGGTCTGCTGTTCGATACGCCGTTCGACCAACTTGCGGCTCGCGCCGACGCGGTGCGCCGCGAGGCCAAGGGCGACATGGTGCACGTGCGCGGCATCGTGGAATTTTCCAATCATTGCATCCGCAACTGTGTGTACTGCGGGCTGCGCCGCGACAATGCGCAGGCGCGCCGCTATCGGCTGACCCTGCCGGAGGTGCTGGCTGCGACGGGCGAGGCCGCCGCGGCGGGGGCGGATACCGTGGTGCTGCAATCGGGTGACGATTACGGCATGGCCCCGCGCGATCTTGCCGACATCGTGGAAGCGGTGAAGACCCGGTTGGGCCTTGCCGTCACCCTGAGCGTGGGCGAACGCCCGGCGCGGGACTACGCCCTGTGGCGTTCCGCCGGGGCGGACCGCTTTCTGATGAAGCACGAGACGGCGGACGCCGCCCTGTACGCCCGCCTGCACCCCGGCAAGACGCTGGCCCAGCGGCTTGCGGCCCTGCGCCGCCTGCGCGACGCGGGCTACGAGGTGGGTAGCGGGTTCATCGTGGGGGTGCCGGGGCAGCGACCGGAATCGCTGGCCGACGACGTCCTGCTGGTGTGCGAACTGGCTGCGGACATGTGCGGGGCCGGTCCCTTCGTGCCCAACGGTGCAACCCCCCTGGCCGGGGCGGCGCCCGGCCCGGTGGAACTGACCCTGCGCTGCATGGCGGCGCTGCGCATCGCCCGGCCCGGCCTTAACCTGCCCGCCACCACCGCCTTGGCCACCCTGGCCCCGCAGGACGGGCAACTGGACGGGCTGCGCGCGGGGGGCAACGTGCTGATGCCGGGCTTCACCCCCGCCGCCCGCCGGGCGGACTATCACATTTACGACCACAAGCGGCGCGTGGACATGGATGACGCGCTGGACACCATCCGCCGGGCCGGGCGCGTGCCCGCCCCGGCGCAAGGAGCAAGGGCATGCAGGATACCCCAAGGGGGCTGCGGCTGCACATCGGCATCTACGGGCGCCGCAACGTCGGCAAGTCGTCGCTGCTGAACGGGCTGGTGGGGCAGGGCGCGTCCATCGTTTCGGACACGCCGGGCACCACCACCGACCCCGTGGAAAAGACGCTGGAACTCGACCCTGTCGGCCCGGTGGTGTTCATCGATACGGCGGGCATCGACGACGAGGGCGCGCTGGGCGCGTTGCGCCGCGAACGCTCGGAACGGGCGCTGGACCGCACCGACGTGGCCCTGCTGGTCACCGACGGTGCGTGGGGCCGGGACGAGGAGGCGCTGGAGGCCGCATTCGCCGCGCGCAAGTTGCCGTACTTCGTGGTGGCCAACAAGGCGGACCTTGCTCCGGCTGACGACCCGGCGGCCGTGCTGCCCGAAGCCGTGCGCGATGCGCTGGCCGGTCGCGGCATTGCCGTGGTGGCGGCCTCGGCGCTGCTGGGCAAGGGGCTGGACGCCGTGCGCGAGCGCATCGCCATGCTGGCCCCGGAACACGCCATCGCCCAGCCGCACATGCTGTCCGACCTGGTGCCGCCGGGAGGGCTTGTGGTGCTGGTGGTGCCCATCGACCTTGGTGCGCCAAGGGGGCGGCTGATCCTGCCCCAGGTGCAGGCCATCCGCGACCTGCTGGACGGCGACCAGATGTGCCTGGTGGTCAAGGAGCGCGAACTGCGCGCCGCTCTGGAGCGCCTTTCCGCGCCGCCGGACCTTGTGGTGTGCGACTCGCAGGTGGTGCTGAAGGCGGCGGCGGATACCCCGCCCGGCGTGCCCCTGACCACCTTTTCCATCCTGATGGCCCGGCTGAAGGGCGACCTGGTGGAACTGGCGCGCGGTGCTGCGGCCATCGAACGGCTGGGGCCGGGCGACCGGGTGCTGATAGCCGAAGCCTGCACCCACCACCCCCTGGCCGACGACATAGGCCGGGTCAAGATTCCCCGCTGGCTGCGCCAGTACGCGGGCGGCGACATCGAAATCGACGTCACGGCGGGCAAGGAACTTTCCGACGACATGGCCGCCTATGCGCTGGTGGTGCATTGCGGCGGCTGCGTCATCAACCGGGGCAACATGCTGGCCCGGCTGCGCGCGGCGCGGCGGGCGGGAGTGCCCATGACCAATTACGGGCTGGCCATTTCGCTGACGCAAGGGGTGCTGCCCCGCGCGCTGGGACCGTTCCCGGCGGCGCTGGACGCCTTCCGCGCGGCGGCGAAGGGCGCCTGACGCCACCCCGGTGGCGGCGGGCAGTGTCGGACCGGTACAAGGCGGCGCGGGACAAGGAGGTGTTCGGACGGCGTCGCGGGTGCCAACGACGTGATCGCAACCTACAACCACAGGAGACGTGCAGATGAGCCGTATCGAAATGGAGAAGGTCTTTTACGAAGATCACGCTCCAGACCCCAAGGCCGATCCCGACAAGCTCTTCTTCATCCAGATCGATGAAACGAAGTGCATCGGGTGCGACACCTGCCAGCAGTACTGCCCCACGGGCGCCATCTTCGGCGACACGGGCGACGCGCACAAGATTCCCCACGAGGAAATGTGCATCAACTGCGGACAGTGTCTGACTCACTGCCCCGTGGGCGCCATCTATGAGGCGCAGTCGTGGGTGACCGAGATCGAGAAGCAGATCAAGGCCAAGGACGTCAAGGTCATCGCCATGCCCGCTCCCGCCGTGCGCTACGCCCTGGGCGACGCCTTCGGCCTGCCCGTGGGCACCGTGACCACCGGCAAGATGTTCTCGGCGCTCAAGGAACTGGGCTTCGATCACTGCTGGGACAACGAATTCACCGCCGACGTGACCATCTGGGAAGAAGGCACCGAATTCGTGCAGCGCCTGACCAAGAAGCTGGACAAGCCGCTGCCCCAGTTCACCTCGTGCTGCCCCGGCTGGCACAAGTACGTGGAATCGCTGTATCCCGAGCTGTTCCCGCACATGTCGTCGTGCAAGTCGCCCATCGGCATGCTGGGCTCGCTGGCCAAGACCTACGGCGCGGACCGCATGAAGTACGACCGCTCCAAGGTGTACACGGTGTCCATCATGCCGTGCACCGCCAAGAAGTACGAAGGCATGCGTCCGCAGCTGTGGGACAGCGGCTACAAGGACATCGACGCCACCATCGACACCCGCGAACTGGCGTACATGATCAAGAAGGCCAAGATCGACTTCACCAAGCTGCCCGACGGCAAGCGCGACACCCTGATGGGTGAATCCACCGGCGGCGCGACCCTGTTCGGCGTCACCGGCGGGGTCATGGAAGCGGCGCTGCGTTACGCCTACCAGGCCGTCACCGGCAAGAAGCCGGAAAGCATGGACTTCAAGGGCGTGCGCGGGTTGCAGGGCGTGAAGGAAGCCACGGTGAACGTGGGCGGCGTGGACGTGAAGGTGGCCGTGGTGCACGGCGCCAAGCGTTTCCATGACGTGTGCGAACTGGTGAAGGCCGGCAAGGCTCCGTGGCACTTCATCGAGTTCATGGCCTGCCCCGGTGGCTGCGTGTGCGGCGGCGGTCAGCCGGTGATGCCCGGCGTGCTTGAAGCCGCCGACCGCAGGGTGACCCAGATGTACGCGGGCCTGAAGAAGCGCCTGGCCATGGCCAGCGCCAGCCGGGCATAGGAGGAATCACCATGCAGATCGTCAACCTTACCCGGCGCGGCTTTCTGAAGGCCGCCTGCGTCGTCACCGGCGGCGCCCTGATCAGCATTCGCATGACCGGCAAGGCCGTGGCCGCCGCCAAGCAGCTGAAGGATTACATGATGGACCGCATCAACGCGGTGTACGGGGCGGACGCCAAGTTCCCGGTGCGCGCCTCGCAGGACAACGTGCAGGTCCAGAAGCTGTACAAGGACTTCATGGAAAAGCCCATGAGCCACAAGGCCGAACAGTTGCTGCACACCCACTGGGTGGACCGCTCCAAGGCCATCGAGCGCATGAAGGCCGAAGGGGCCTACCCCAACCCGCGCGCCAAGGAATTCGCGGGCAACACCTATCCCTACGAATAGCGGCGGGGTGCCGCCCAGACGCGGTGCCAGACACGGCGTCCTGATACGGGCATTGTCCCGTGACCGTGCATGATCCGACGGCCCGCCTGCGACGAGGGGAAAAACCCCCTGACACCAAGGGCGAGGTCACGGAACGAAGCGAAGATGCAGATGCATGACGGCGCAAGGGCCGGGCATCCGGATGGTTCCGGGTGCCCGGCCCTTGCGCCGTGTGGGGCTGGGAGTGGGGAAGGGAGGCGGACGTGGAAGGAGGTGCCAGCCCGAAAGGCAGCCCTGCGTCTTCCCTGGTGTTCCTGCATGGCGCGGCACACCGCGCGTGTAAAAGGAAAGGCAGAATCGTACCGGAATGCCGGGGAGTACGGCGTGCCCTCACCCCTGCGGGGTGAATCCTTCCGGCTCGGATTCTGCCGCAGTCAGGCTATACTTCGCGGCGTCAGTGGGCAATGGGACGCTCAGCTTTTGCTGCACCGTCCGCACACGCCGTCCAGACGCACTTCCACATGCTCCACGGTGACTCCGGCGGGCAGCAGGGCGGCGGCGTCCAGCGCCTTGGGCAGCGGCGGCAGGCAGGTCATCACCCCGCAGCGGGTGCACTGGAAATGGCCGTGCGGCGCGTTTTCCCCCGCCGGGGCCATACAGTGCCGGAAGGTGCCGTCGGCCCCGCTGTGGCGTTGCAGGATGTCCGCCTCCACCAGCAGGTCCAGGGTGCGGTACAGGGTCACCTTGTCCATGCGGGTGGTGCGGCGCACCGCGTCCAGCAGTTCCTGCGCGGCAGGGGCATGGGGCAGGGCGGCCAGGGCCTCCAGCACGGCAATCCGGCGGGGGGTGGCCTCCAGCCCGGCGTGTTCCAGCCGGGCGCGGGCGTCTGGTTCGGCAAGGGGACGCGGGGCGGGGGCGTGGTGATGGGTGGTGTCGGTCATGAAGTATCCTTGGCTTGCGCCCTTGTTGCGTCTGTCAGGCGGTCTTGCGGGCCACGGCCTTGCGCAGCGCGCCCGCGCCGGACACGGCCATGAACCCTGCCGAGGCCACGGCGATGATGGCCGCGCCCGAGGTGACATCCCAGCGGTAGGCCAGGGCCAGCCCGCCCACGCAGAACACGGTGCTCCAGGCGGTGGCGGCGGCCATCATGGAGGGCAGCGAACGGGCCGAGCGCGCCGCGATGAATGGCGGGATGGTCAGCAGGGCCATGACCAGCACCAGCCCCACCACGCGGATCAGCATCACCACGCCCACCGCCGTCATGCCCACCACCAGGTAGTGCGCGGTGCGCACCGGCAGGCCGCGCGCCTCTGCGAATTCGCGGTCGAAGGACGTTACCAGCAAGGTCTGGTGGCACAGGGCCACCATGACCAGCAGGGCGGCGTCTAGCACGGCCATCAGGTATAGGTCGGTCAGCGGCACGGCCAGGATGGACCCGAACAGAAAGCTCATCAGGTCGGCCTTGTAGCCGGGGGTAAGGTCTATGAGGATGATCCCGAAGGCCATGCCCGCCGCCCACAGCACGCCGATGGCCGTATCGGATTTTTCGGGCCGCTTCAGGGCCACCCCGGCCATGAGCATGGACGCGGCCACGGAAAAGCCGATGGCGCTGGGCAGCACCGGCCAGCCGTAGTGAAAGGCCAGCCCCACGCCGCCGTAGGCCGCGTGCGACACCCCGCCTGCCAGAAACACCAGCCGGTTCACCACCACCAGGGTGCCGATGACCCCGCAGGCAATGCTGGCCAGCAGCGATGCGGCCAGGGCCTGCTGCATGAAGTCGTAGGAAAGCGCGTCGAGCATCAGGCGTCCTTTGCGGCGGGAGAAGTGGCGGCGTTCGGGGCAGTGGTGTCAGTGGAAACGGGGGAAACGGGGGAAACGGGGGAAACTGGCGTCGTGGCGGCGGAAGATGGCAGTTCGTCAATGCTTGGCAGCACAGGGCGCGGCAGCACCGGGAACAGCCCGGAGACGGATGAGATGAACGCCCCCATGGGGCAGGTCTTTTCGTGGTGGCCGTAGAGCATGCTCAGCATGTCCGGGGTCAGCCCCGCGCCCCGGCTGTGTACCAGGGTGCGGTTGACGAAGGCCACGTTGGAGAAGGTGGACGTGGCGATGGACAGGTCGTGGCTGACCACCACCAGGGTGTGCGGGCCGCGCAGGGTGCCCAGGAATTCGAAGAAGCAGAACGAGCCCTGCGGGTCGATGGAGGCGGTGGGCTCGTCCAGCAGCAGCAGTTCCGGCTGGGCCATCAGGGCGCGGGCCACCACGGCCCGCTGACGCTGCCCGCCGGAAAGTTCGCCCACCATGCGTCTTTCCATGCCGGAAAGGCCCACCTGGTCCAGCGCCTCGCGGGCGCGGTCGATGGACGCACCATCGCGCCGCCAGTGGCGGCCGAAAAGACCGCGCCGGGTGCCCGCAAGGCCCATCAGCACCACGTCCAGCACGGTGACGGGAAAGTCCAGCCGGGCCGTGGAGTACTGCGGCACGTAGCCGATGCGCGGCAACGCCGCCTGCGGTGCGCCACCGAACAGCGTCACGCTGCCGGAACGCGGGGCCAGCAGGCCCAGCAGCAGTTTGAGCAGGGTGGTCTTGCCGCCGCCGTTGGGGCCGAGCACGGCCAGGAATTCGCCGCGCTCCACGGTAAGGTCCACGTGGTCCAGCACCGGTTCATCGCCGTAGGCGAAGCACAGGTCGCGCACGGCGATGACCGGTTCGTGCGATGTATGCGGTGCGCCCGGCATGCCGGGCGCACTGGAGGGCATGTGCATGCGTGTTTACTTGCTGGGGGGTTGGGTCAGGGTTTTGGCCATGGCTTCGGCCACGCGGCGGATGTTGGCGGCCCAGTCTTCGGCCAGCGGGTCGGCCTCGATGAGCGTTGCCCCCACGTTGCGGGCAATGGTTTCCGCGCCGCGCTTGGAGAACTGCGGCTGGACGAAGATGGCTTCGATCTTTTCCTTCTTGGCGAACTCCACGATGCGGGTCAACTGCTTGGGTCCCGGTTCGCGGCCTTCCACTTCTATGGCCACTTCACGCAGGTTGTAGTTGTGGGCGAAATAGCTCCACGCCGGGTGAAAGACCATGAAGCGGCGGCGGTTTTCGGGCACGTTCTGGAACAGGTCGTTGATGCGCAGGTCCAGTTCGTCCAGTTCGCGCACGAAGGCGTCGTGGTTGGCGCGGTACACGGCAGCATGGGCCGGATCGGCCTTGACCAGCGCGGCCTTGATGGAACCGGCCATCATCTTGACCAGTGCGGGAGACAGCCAGATGTGCGGGTCGCCGCCTTCGTGGTCGTGGTGGTGCCCTGCGGCGGCCTCGCCGTCGTGCTGGTCATGGTCACCGTCATGGTCGGGATCCCCGTCCATGGCGCGCTCTTCTTCCGGCAAAAGGTCGATGCCCTTTTCCAGGCGCACCAGGGTCATGTCCTTGCCGCCCGCCGAGGTGATGCGGTCCAGCCAGGCCTTTTCGAAGGGTACGCCGATGGTCATGTACAGCTTGGCGCTGGCAAGTCCGCGCATCTGGCTGGGTTTCGGCTCGTAGGTGTGCGGGTCGGCACCGGGGGGCACCATCACCGTCACCTCGGCCAGGTCACCCGCGATGCGCTGGATGAAATACTTTTGCGGCAGGATGCTGACCGCCACCTGCACGGCGGCAGCGGCACTGGCGGGCGCAACGGCGGGGGTGCCGGGCGCGGCAAGCAGGCCGGACAGCAGGAACAGGAAGAACAGGGCGGACAGCCCGAACCGCGTGCTTTGGGCAAACCGCGACGGGACGGCTTTCGGAAGGGCAAAGGGAATGTTCATGGCGCCTCCGGTGGTGGGATCCGGGGTGGGAGGGATCCGAGATGAAAGGTTGAAAATGCAACTCGGTTGCATTCGAGCATGTAGTCCTCTGGCCGCATGGTGTCAACGCGCCGGGACCAAAGAGGGGAAAAGAGGGGGCGGCGGAGACGGGATGCGTCCGTCCACCCCTCCGCACATCGTGAGGGCGTCCTCCGCCTTCATCACGCATGCCTGCGGCACGCATGCCTGTTTCGCCGTGCCTGTCACGCCGTGCCTGTCTGGCGCATCGTCCGGGCGGTTGTGGCGCCCTTGGCGAGCAGGGGGAAATGCAGTATGAACCGTCAATTCGGCCCGTGCCCTCCGAGCACCTGGGGGTGCCGCCGGGCCGTCCATCTTCAGGGATCATTCATGACCATCGAACGCAGGCGGACCCGCGAGGTCCGCATCGGCGCCGTGCGCATCGGGGGGGACAACCCCGTGGTGGTGCAGAGCATGGCCAACACCGACACCCGCGACGTGGATGCCACCGTGGCGCAAATCCGTGCGCTGGCCGCCGTGGGGTGCGAGGTGGTGCGCCTTGCCGTGCTGAACGAGGCGGCGGCGGTGGCCATCGGCCCCATCCGCGCGGCATCGCCCGTGCCGCTGGTGGCGGACATCCACTTCGACCACCGCCTGGCCGTGGCCGCGCTGGAGGCGGGCGTGGACGCCCTGCGCATCAACCCCGGCAACATCGGGGGAGAGGCCAACGTGGCCCGCGTGGTGGACGCGGCCCGCGCGCGCGGAGCGTGCATCCGGGTGGGGGTCAATTCCGGCTCGGTGGAAAGGCACCTGCTGGAACGCTTTGGCGGGCCAACGCCCGAAGCCATGGTGGAAAGCGCCCTTGGCCATGTGCGCATGCTGGAGGACAGGGGCTTCGGCGACATCAAGATTTCGCTGAAATCCTCGTCCGTGCTGCACACCATAGACGCCTACCGCGTGCTGGCCGAACGGTGCGACTACCCCCTGCACATCGGCGTGACCGAGGCGGGCACCATGCTGCGCGGGTCGGTCAAGTCCTCCGTGGGCCTTGGCGTGCTGCTGTGGCTGGGCATAGGCGACACGCTGCGCGTCTCGCTGACCAGCGACCCGGTGGAGGAAATGCCCGTGGCGTGGGAAATCCTGCGTTCGCTGGGGCTGCGCCACCGGGGGCCGGAAATCATCTCCTGCCCGACCTGCGGGCGGACGGAGATAGGCCTGATCAGCCTTGCGCAGGAAGTGGAACGCCGCCTTGCGGGCGAGACGGAAAACTTCAAGGTGGCCGTCATGGGCTGCGCCGTCAACGGCCCCGGTGAAGCGCGAGAGGCCGACATCGGCATCGCGGGCGGGCGCGACAAGGGCATCATCTTCCGCAAGGGAGAGATCATACGAACAGTCAAGGGCGGCGCGAACCTGCTCGCCGCCTTCATGGAAGAACTCGATACGTTCCTTGCCGAACGCAAGGCAGCCAGAAAGGACAGCTGATGCGCTGGAGCAATTGCTACATCCCCACCCTGAAGGAAGCCCCGGCAGATGCCGAGGTGGTCAGCCACAAGCTGCTCACCCGCGCGGGCATGGTCCGCAAGCTTACCTCGGGCATCTACATCTATTTGCCCCTTGGCCTGAAGGCCATCGAAAAGACCGCCGCCATCGTGCGCGAGGAAATGAACAGGGCGGGCGCCCTGGAACTTTCCATGCCCATGGTGCAGCCCGCCGACCTGTGGCAGGAATCGGGCCGCTGGGACTTCTACGGCAAGGAACTGCTGCGCTTTCAGGACCGCAACGGGCGCGACTACTGCCTTGGACCCACGCACGAAGAGGTCATCACCGACCTCGTGCGGGGCGAGGTGCGCTCGTACCGCCAGTTGCCCATCAACCTGTACCAGATCCAGACCAAGTTCCGCGACGAGATTCGCCCGCGCTTCGGCCTGATGCGCGGCCGCGAATTCATCATGAAGGACGCCTACTCCTTCGACCGTGACGAGGCGGGCGCCGACAAGAGCTACTGGGCCATGTACGAGGCCTATCAGCAGGTGTTCAAGCGCCTTGGCCTGCGCTTCCGCGCGGTGGAGGCGGATTCCGGCTCCATCGGCGGCAGCTTCTCGCACGAATTCATGGTGCTGGCCGATACCGGCGAAGACACCATAGCCGCCTGCACCGGCTGCCAGTATGCCGCCAACGTGGAGCGCGCCGAGGTGGCCGCGCCAGCCGTGCCTGCAACATTGCCCGCAGTCGGGGCCATCGAAGAGGTTCCCACCCCCGGCAAGCACACCGTGGACGACGTGTGTGCGTTCCTTGGCGTGCCGCAGTCCGCGCTGGTCAAGACGCTGATCCTGGTGGCCGACGGCAAGACCGTGGCAGCCTTGGTGCGCGGCGACCGCGAACTGAACGACGTGAAGCTGAAGAACCTGCTGAAGTGCGACGAACTGGACCTGGCTGCGCCCGAACTGGTGCAGCAGGTTACCGGCGCGCCCGTGGGCTTTGCCGGGCCGGTGGGCCTGAACGTGGAACGCATCTTTGCCGACCACGAACTGCTGGCCTCCGACGGCTGGATCACCGGCGCCAACAAGGGCGACACCCATCTGCGCAACGTCAGCCTGGGCCGCGACGCCAAGGTCGAACGCTACGCCGACCTGCGCGTGATCACCCCCGCCGACGCCTGCCCGCGCTGCGGCCAGCCCATCGAGCTGACGCGCGGCATCGAGGTGGGCCACGTGTTCAAGCTGGGCACCAAGTACAGCGAACCGCTGAAGTGCACCTTCCTTGACGAGGACGGCAAGGAAAAGGTCATGATCATGGGCTGCTACGGCATCGGCGTGTCGCGCGTGGTGGCCTCGTGCATCGAGCAGAACCACGACGCCGACGGCATCGTGTTCCCGCCGCCCATCGCCCCGTTCGAGGCCGTGCTGTGCTGTCTGGATCCCAAGAACGGCGAAACCCTGGGCAAGGCCGAGGAATTCTACGCCGAACTCAAGGCCCAGGGCGTGGACGTCATCCTGGACGACCGCGACGAACGCCCCGGCGTCAAGTTCAAGGACGCCGACCTCGTGGGCATGCCCCTGCAACTGGTGGTCGGCGGCAAGGGCCTGGCGCGCGGCATCGTGGAAGCCAAGGACCGCCGCACCGGCGAAAAGACCGAATTGCCCGTCGACGGCTTTGCCGAAGCCTTCCGCACCTGGCGCGCCGCCGTGCGCGCGGGCTGGGGGCTGTAGCAGAAGAGAAATAGGGAAAGAAATTCGCGAGGGGGAAACCTCTTGAAAGAGGTTTTCCCCCTCGCGCTCCCCCTTCCAGAACTTTTTATTTGGTGCGTCCCTCGCCGTTCGGCTTGTCACAGTCGAAGCAAACCTCGATGAAAAAGTTTGGGGGGGGGAGGGGTTCGGGGAGGGAGACCCTTGCGGCAGCCGTTATGCGAGTCTCCGAGCATTACGGATGGCGACCGCAACGCGCAAAGGGTCCCCTCCCCGATGCACGAACACCGCATCTGCAACGCCATGAGCACCATCTACACCGTAGGAGAATTGACCCGGGCCATCCGGGCCGCCATTGAGGGCGGATTTCCCTTTGTGTGGGTGCGCGGGCAGGTGAGCAACCTGTCGCGCCCGGCCTCGGGGCATTGCTATTTCGCGCTCAAGGACGAGGACGCGGTGCTGAACTGCGTGTGGTTCCGGGGCAACCAGCGCGACGCGGAGCATTTCGATCCCATGACCGGCGAGGTGTTCGAGGACGGGCCGCGTCCCGGCCTTGCCCGCACCATGGCCAACGGGCAGGAACTCTTGTGCGCGGGGCGGCTGACGGTGTACCCGCCGCGCGGCGGCTACCAGTTGGTGGTCGAAATGGCCCAGGACGCGGGCCTGGGGCGGCTGCACGCCCAGTTCGAGGCGCTGAAGGCCCGCCTTGCCGAGCGGGGATATTTCGACGCGGCGCGCAAGCGGCCACTGCCAAGGCATCCCGGGCGGGTGGCGGTGGTCACGGCCCCCAGCGGGGCGGCGGTGCGCGACTTCCTGCGCATGGCGGACGAGCGCGGCTGGGGCTGCGAGATACGCATCCACCCGGTGCCGGTGCAGGGCGATGAGGCCCCCCCGCGCATTGCGGCGGCGCTGGCCGAGGTGGCCGCGCAGGGCTGGGCGCAGGTGGCGGTGCTGATTCGCGGCGGCGGCTCGCTGGAAGACCTGTGGGCCTTCAACGACGAGCGGGTGGCCACAGCGGTGTTCGCCAGCCCCTTGCCGGTGCTGGCGGGCATCGGGCACGAGGTGGACCACACCATGGCCGACATGACCGCCGACATGCGCGCGGCCACACCCACCCATGCGGCGCAGTTGCTGTGGCCGGAACGGCGCGAACTGGCGCAGCGTGTGGACGAACTGGAAATGGCCCTGACGCGGAGCATGGAGCGGCGCTTTGCCCGGCTGGACGAGCAGTTGGGTTCCCTGCTGCGCGGACTGGCCTGGCTGTCGCCGGAACGGGCGCTGGCCCGGCTGGACGAACGCTTTGCCGACGCGGCAGCCCGGTTGGGCCGGGCGTGGGAGATGCTGACCCGGCGCGATGCGGCGTGGCTGGACACGGCGGACGCAGCGTTGGCCCGTGCGCTGGGGCCGGAGGCGTGGGAACGCCGTGAACGGGCGGTTGACGCGCTGGCAGCGCGCCTGCATTGGGCGGGCGAAGGCGCGGTGACCGGGCGCGAGCACGAACTGGAACGTTGCGCCCTGCGGCTGGACGCGCTGGACCCGCTGCGCCCGCTGGAGCGCGGCTACAGTCTGGTGCGCCGGGCCGACGGCGGTTTTCTGCGCAGCGTGGCCGAGGTTGCCCCCGGCGATGCGCTGGCCGTGCTGGTGCGCGACGGCGAGGTGGACGTGACCGTGCACGGGGCACAGCCCGGACGGATGACGGAGCAGGGCGGCGTAACCGATGCTGGCCGCACTGTGGGAAACGGCGATAACGGCGGCAATGCCGGAACGGGCGCCACGGAGCGGGGCGCCGGAGATATTTCGTGATGCAGTGTTTTCCGTTTGCTGGGCGGGATGGCCGAGGGGCCGCTGGCCTGTGGTCGTTGCTGACGGCGGGCCGCGGGCTGGGCGTAGTGTCGGCCATGCTGGCGGTCCTGTTGTCGCCCCTGCTGCTGGCTGCATCGGCCTCGCCCGCACGGGCGGCGGTGCTGGCGCTGGATGCGCCGGAATCCACCGGCGACGGCAAGCCCTTCGTGGTCACAGTGACGGCGGATGCCCCTGGCGACGTGGTGCTGGACTGGCGCGGCGAGTCCGTCATTGTGCCCGTGGTGCCCACTCTTGCCGGCGTTGACGCCAGTTCCGCTGCCGGACCCTCTGCCCTACCTTCTGCCGGTTCCGCCGCCCCCGCCCGCTGGACCGGGCAGGCCATCCTGGCCGTGCCGCTGGATACAAAGCCGGGCACGGAGACGTTGCGCGCCCGCCCCGCCGGGCAGCCCAAGGCCGCGCCAGCGGTTACCCGCGCCATCGCCGTGGTTCGCGCCGCCTATCCGGAGCAGCGCCTGACCGTGGAAGGCAAGTACGTCAACCCGGACAAGGCCGCGCTGGACCGCCACGAGGCAGAGCGCGCCCGCGTGAAGGCAGCGCTGGCCCTGCGCACTCCGGAACGGCTGTGGATGCTGCCCATGCAACGGCCCGTGCCGGGTGAGGTGTCCAGCCTGTTCGGCCTGCGCAGGGTGTTCAACGGCGAACCGCGCGCGCTGCATCGCGGGCTGGACCTGCGCGGCGAGGCGGGCGAACCGGTGAAGGCGTGTGCGGCAGGGCGGGTGGTGCTGGCCGAGAATCATTATTTTGCGGGCAATTCCGTGTACATCGACCACGGTATGGGCGTCGTCAGCATGTATTTTCACCTGTCCGCCACGGACGTGGCCCCCGGCCAGATGGTGGCGCGGGGCCGGGTCATCGGCAAGGTGGGCAGCACGGGTCGGGTCACCGGGCCGCATCTGCATTTCGGCATGGCGGTGCTTGGCGACATGGTGGACCCTCAGGTATTGCTGGACCCTCAGATATCGTTGGAGAGGGCGCCCGCGAACGCGGGCGCGACCACAAGGGAGTAACGCATGGCCGCGCGCGCACGAAAGAATGCGGGGGCAGAGGCCCCCGTCGGTGGTGACGGTGTTGATGGCGTTGTGGAAAAGGCCGAGGCCGCAGTGGATTACGAAGCCGCCATGGCCCGCCTGCAAGAGGTGGTGGCCGCGCTGGAAGCGGGCGACCTGCCGCTGGAGCGCAGCGTGGCCCTGTACAAGGAAGGGCTGGGCCTGTCCCGCGCCTGCCGCGACAGGTTGCGCACGGCCCGCAACGAGATACGCCTGTTCACCGAAGGTGGCCTGACGGAATTCGAAGGGGTGGGGGACGATGCTGACGCCGAGTGAAATCAAGGCCCGCCTGCGCGATGCCGCCGCCGGGGTGGAACGCTACCTGGCCGCGTGTCTGGCCGACCGGGGCATTCCCGCGCGGCTGCGCGCCTCCATGGAATACAGCCTGAACGCGGGCGGCAAACGGGTGCGCCCGGTGCTGTGCCTGACCACCGCCGCGCTGTTCGGCCTGCCAGCGGGGCGTGTGATGCCCTTTGCAGCCGCCATCGAGATGATCCACACCTATTCGCTCATCCACGACGACCTGCCCGCCATGGATGACGACGACCTGCGGCGCGGCAAGCCCTCGAACCACAAGATGTTCGACGAGGCCACGGCCATTCTGGCCGGTGACGGCCTGCTCACCGATGCCTTCGATTTCATGGCCGGTGTGGGGGCTGGTGTCGGGGCGGATGCGGGAGCCTGTGGCGAAGACGCCGCCATCCCCGCCATCCCCGCCGCCAACGTCCTCGCCGCCTTGCGCGTGGTGGCCCGCGCTGCCGGTGCCCCCGGCATGGTGGGCGGCCAGGCGCTGGACATGGAGTACACCGGTCGCACGGGCGTGACCCTGGACGAAATGGCCGCCATGCACGCCATGAAGACCGGGGCGCTGCTGCGCGCGTCGTGCCTGTCCGGCGCGCTGCTGGCGGGTGCCGACGCCGACGCGCAGGCCCGCATCGCCGACTACGGCGCGCACATTGGCGCGGCCTTCCAGATCGTGGACGACATTCTTGACGAAGTGGGCGACGAGGCGGAAATCGGCAAGCCCGTGGGCAGCGACGCGGAGCAGGGCAAGACCACCTATCCGTCGTTGCTGGGCGTGGAGCGCAGCCGCGCCCTGGCCCGCGAACGGGCCGACGCGGCCATCGAACGGCTGGCGCCCTACACAGGGCCGGACGCCGATTTCCTGCGCAGCCTGGCGAGCTATATCGTCGATCGCGCTTCCTGACGCGGCGCGAGAGCATTTTACGGCACGACAACAACGCCTTGCACCACCGGGCGCGCTCCGCGCGGCCCGATAACGGATACCCACGCATGACCGAGCAGCTATCGCCCTCGCGTTCTCCCCAAGGGCAGCTTGTTGGTACGCCCCTTCTGGATTCCATAGCCAACCCGCGCGACGTGGCCGGGCTGGCGCCCGAACAGATGCAGCAACTGGCCGACGAGTTGCGCCAGCGCATCATTGCCACCGTGTCCCGCAACGGCGGGCACCTTGCCCCCTCGCTGGGCGTGGTGGAACTGACCATTGCGCTGCTCAGTTCGTTCGATGCCGGGCGCGACAAGGTCATCTGGGACGTGGGCCATCAGGCGTACGCCTGGAAGCTGCTGACGGGACGCGCCGACGTGTTCCATACCCTGCGGAGGGGCGGCGGCATCAGCGGCTTTCCCAAGATGGCGGAAAGCCCGTACGACCATTTCGGGGTGGGGCATTCCTCCACGTCCATTTCGGCAGCGCTGGGCATGGCCATGGCGCGCGACCTGGCCGGGGGCGACCACAACGTGGTGGCCGTCATCGGCGACGGCTCCATGACTGCGGGCCTTGCCTTCGAAGGGCTGAACCAGGCCGGGGCCATGGACCGCAAGCTCATCGTCGTGCTGAACGACAACGAGATGTCCATTTCCAAGAACGTGGGGGCGCTGTCGCTGTTCCTCAGCCGCAACCTGTCCAAGCGCTGGGTGCGC
Source organism: Nitratidesulfovibrio sp. (assembly GCF_040373385.1). Taxonomy (NCBI): domain Bacteria; kingdom Pseudomonadati; phylum Thermodesulfobacteriota; class Desulfovibrionia; order Desulfovibrionales; family Desulfovibrionaceae; genus Nitratidesulfovibrio; species Nitratidesulfovibrio sp. The sequence continues at coordinate 235,179 of NZ_JBDXXH010000002.1, forward strand.
CGCATGAAGAAGGACATGGAAACCTTCATGCGTTCCATCCCCGGCATCGGCGAGGACATGCTGGGCTACGCCAAGCGCAGCGAGCACAGCCTGAAGGGGTTCTTCACGCCGGGCATGCTGTTCGAGGCGTTCGGGTTCAACTACATCGGCCCGGTGAACGGGCACGACGTCAAGGCGCTGACCCGCACCTTCGACATGGCCCGCACCCTGGACGAGCCGGTGCTGCTGCACGTGCTGACCCGCAAGGGCAAGGGCTACGCCCCGGCAGAGACCAACCCCACCCACTTCCACGGGGTGGGCCGCTTCGAGCCGGAAACGGGCAAGGCCGCCAAGCTGGCCGATGCCCCGGCGCTGCCCAGCTTCACCGAGGTGTTCGGCGACACCCTGTGCATGCTGGCGGACGAGGACAAGCGGGTCATGGCCATTACCGCCGCCATGCCCGAAGGCACCGGTACCAGCTGTTTCTGTACGCGCCACCCGGAGCGGTTCGTGGACGTGGGCATCTGCGAGCAGCACGCGGTGACCTTTGCCGCAGGCCTTGCCACGCAGGGGCTGCGACCGTTCGTGGCCATCTATTCCACCTTCCTGCAACGCTCGTACGACCAGGTGGTGCACGACGTGTGCATCCAGAACCTGCCGGTGGTCTTCTGCGTGGACCGGGCCGGGCTGGTGGGCGAGGACGGCCCCACCCACCACGGGGTGTTCGATATTTCCTATCTGCGCCACATTCCCAACATGCACATCCTGGCCCCGCGCGACGAGGCGCAACTGCGCAACGCCATGCGCACCGCCCTGGCCCTGGATGCGCCGGTGGCCATACGTTACCCGCGCGGCGTGGGCACGGGGGCCGTGTTGCCTCCGCGCGGCGAGGTGCTGCCCCTTGGCCGGGGCGAGGTGCTGAAGCAGGGCGAAGGGCTGGCCGTCATCGCCTGCGGCAGCCGGGTGGCCCCGGCGCTGGAGGCGGCGGAACGGGTGGCCGAGGAATCCGGCCGTCAGGTCACCGTGTTCGACGCGGTCTGGGTCAAGCCTCTTCCCGTGGACCAACTGCTGGAACTGGCCGCCACCCACGACGCGCTGCTGCTGATAGAGGAAAACGCCCTGGCGGGTGGCTTTACCTCTGCCGTGTTGGAATGTCTGGCCGACCACGGCGCGCTGCGCGGGCAGGCCATCCGCAGGCTGGGTGTGCCCGACCACTTCGTGGAGCACGGCAGCCAGAAGGAACTGCGGGCCAAACTGGGCCTGTGCGTGGACGGCATCGAAGAGGCCCTGCGGTCCATGCTGAGGCTGGAGTAGGTCAGGCAGACATTACTGGTTGCGGAACATCATGCAATGAATGCGGCGGCGGGAGTATGCTCCCGCCGCCGTTCGTTTTGCATGTGTTGGTAAGGTTGTCAGCTGCGGCAATTTCGATGTCCCGGAGTAGCTGGCGCTGCGTATTACGCCCGCATCTCCGCGATGATGGATTTCAGCTCCACGGCCAGTCGGGCCAGTTCGGACACGGCCTGCGACGATTGTCCCATGGCTTCCGCCGTTTCCGAGGCGATGCGGTTGATGTCTTCCGTCCCGCGCCCCACCTGTTCGCTGGCGGCGGACTGCTGCTCGCTGGCCGCCGCGATGGCGCGCACGTTGTCCGAGGTGCGTTCCACCAGCCCCACGATGCTGCGCAGCGAATCGCCGGAAAGGTTGGCGGTGCGGGTGCAGTCCACGATGGCGGCGGTGGTGTTTTCCGTGCTCCGGATGTTGTCCCGCGCGCTTTGCTGCACCGAGCGGATGTAGCTGCCCACCTCGCTGGTGGCGGTCATGGTCTTTTCGGCCAGCTTGCGCACCTCGTCGGCAACCACGGCAAAGCCGCGCCCGGCGTCACCGGCCCGGGCCGCCTCGATGGCGGCGTTCAGCGCCAGCAGGTTGGTCTGGTCGGCAATGTCGGCGATGACGGTCATGATCTGGCCGATGCCGTCAGCCTGGCGGCCCAGTTCGGTCATGTCGGTCTTCAGGCTTTCCGCCTGGCCGTTGATGGCGTTGATGGTGTTCACCACCGATTCCACAAGCCGCGCCCCCTCCTGGGCCTGCGCGCGGGCGGAATCGGCCAGATCTGCTGTTTCGGCGGCGTTGCGCGCCACGCTCATGGCGGCGGCGTTCATTTCCTCAACGGCGGCGGCAGCCTCTGCCGTGCGGCCACGCTGCTCGTCGCTGCCGCGAGAGGACTGTTCGATCTGCGCGGCCAGTTGCTCGGAGGCCGAGGCCAGCATGTTGGCCACCTCGTCGGCCTTCACCGCCGCGTGGGCGATGCGCTGGTTCTGCTGTTCGATGCGGGCGTGCTGGGTCTTGATGTCCGTCTGGTCCGAAATCAGGGCGAACCCGGCGATGAGCGTGCCGTCCAGGTCGTACATGGGGGCGGCATCCACGCTGGCGTGCAGCCGCGCGCCCTTGCGGCCCGCCAGTTCCGTCTGCACGCCGCGTTGGGCGCGGCGCTCGCTCATGCTGGTGCCGATGACCGTGGCATGGTTGTCGTCGCCATGAAAGATGCGCCCCACCGGCACCCCCATGAAGGCCTGCGGGTCGCCGTCGATCTGCATGTAGTCGAGGGTGGCGCGGTTGACGAACAGCACCCGCTGGTCCGGCCCGGCTACCACGCAGGGCAGGGTGATGCCGTCCAGCAGCCCCTGGGCAAAGCCCAGCTTGTTCTTGAGTTCGCCCACCATGGCCCGCACGTTGTCGCCAAGGCTGCGGAATTCATATCTGAAATCCTGGTGCAGGGTGGCCTTCAGGTCGCCACCGGCCACGGCGCGGGTAAACGCCTCTATGTCCGCCACCGGGCGGGCCACCAGCCGCCGCACCAGCAGCGATATCACGCTCCCCAGCACCAGCAGCGCGGCAGCGCCGATGCCCAACAGGGTGTTGCGCTGCCGGGTGGCCATGCCGGCCAGCTCGTCCGTGTAGGCGCTCATGCACACCAGCCAGCCCGTGACCGGTTCGGTGGTGACGGTCAGGCACTTGCGCCCATCCTTCCAGTCGTAGAAGACGTTGCCGTTCTTCAAGGACAGGGCGGTGCGGACGAATTCGTGTTCGGTCACGTCCTTCAGCATCATGGCCTTGTCGGGGTGGGCGATGACGCGCCCGCTGCCGTCCAGCATGAAACCGTAGCCGCGCTGGCCGAAGTGCAGCCCGTTGACGAAGACGGAGGTGAAGTTTTCCCAGCGCGGGAAGATGCCCACCCCGCCGATGACGCGACCGCCAGCATCGCGGACGGCCTTCACCGCCACGAAGATGAACATGTTGCCGCCGCCGCTCTTGGCGGTGATGACGGACTTGCCGATGAAGGTGTCCTGCCCGGCCATCACCGCCCTGTAGTAGTCGCGGTCACCGCGCGTGCCGCCGGTCAGGTCTTCCATGTCGGCGTTGATGCCTGCGCGAATGATGCCCTTGTCGTCGAACACGATGACCGACCAGATGTTGCCGTCGCCGCGTACCACGTCCTTCAGGCGATTCTGGGCGGTGGTGGCATCGCCGGTCAGTGCTTCCTGCACCAGGCGCTGCTTGGCAAGTTGGTTGATGGTGCTGGTAAAGTTCTGCACGTACAGTGCAAGCGCATCGCGCGCGCTTGTCCCTGCCTGTTCCATGGCGTGCTGTTCCAATTCCAGCGTCATGCGGTACGAGGAATCCGTTACGTAGTATGTGATGCCGCCAAATGCTGCGATGACGGCAAGCATGACGGAAACGATGAATACCGGTGCGACGCTTTTGACGCTCATGGAACCCCCCAAAGGATGCAAAGTTTCTATCTTGCATGAAATGTAGCGCCAGAGCACGGGTTCTGTCAAGGAATGGGGGCACTATGGGGGTATGGGGGAAAACAAAAGTGGCGCATCCGATACACGGAATGCGCCACTCGAGCGAAAGAAATGTCGGAGCTTGTCGCAGTGACGTTACAGTGATGTTACGAACAGGCGTATGCCGTTTTCCAGCATCTGCACGGCCATCATAATGAGCACAAGGCCCATCAACCGCTCCATGGCGCGCATGGTGCGCGGCCCCAGCAATCGGGCGATGTCCGGGGTAAAGGCCATGATGGCGGCGGTGGCCGTCCAGGCCATCAGGATGCCCGCCACCACGTTGACCTGGGCCATCATGCCGCCCTGGGCCTGCCGGGCAAAGACCATCACCGCCGCCAGCAGCGAAGGCCCGGCGATGAGCGGCACGGCAATGGGCACGATGAACGGGTCGTGCGCCACCGCCTCGGTGTCGCCTTCCTGCGGGGGAAAGACCATTTTCATGGAAATGATGAACAGGATCAGCCCGCCGGACAGGCGCAGGGTGGATTGTTCTATCTCCAGCATGCCGAGCAGTGCATCACCCAGCACGTGAAAGCCCAGGATGATGCCGAGGGCGAACAGCAGCTCACGCCGCAGGATGGCGCGCTGCCGGGCCTCGCCGTGTTCGCGCAGCATGCCGAGGCAGGCGGCGGCATTGCCTACCGGGTCCATGATCAGGAACAGCGGCAGGGCGATCTCGAAGGCGATGCGGAAGTTGAAGGCGTCGAACATGGCATATCCGTTCTTGGTGAAGGGCCGCTTTGGGCGGGTGGTCGTTTGGGGCTCGGGTGGTTTGGGCGATGCCGCCGTTGGCGGGCGTGGAAAGGCAGGCAAAATGGCTCGCCCGGCGGGGCCGCGCTGTTGCGGGTGCCGCCGGGCGGAAAAGGCTGGGCGGGACCGCCGCCGCGTGCGGCTATTCCTCTATTTCCATGTAGGTGGCCGACTGGGCGGCCTTTTCCGACACGGTCACCGCGTGCAGGCGTACCCCGTGCGGGGCAAGGCGCGGGGCCAACTGTTGCCAGATGTGCCGCGAAAGATTCTCCGACGAGGGGTTCACGGTGTCGAAGGGCGGAACATCGTTCAGGTTCTTGTGGTCCAGGGTGTCGAGCACCGCGTTCAGTTCGCGCTTCAGCACCTTGAAGTCGAGCACGATTTCGGTGTCGCCGGTCAGGCGGTCGCCCTCGGCCACCATTTCCACGGCAAAGTTGTGGCCGTGCATGGATTCGCATTTGCCTTCGTAATGGCGCAGCGCGTGCGAGGCGCAGAACTCCGAGCGCACGGTAAGCCGCCAGATGGATTTCTTCACGGTGTGTCTCCTGAGCAATTGCGGTAAAGCTATGTGGCCAGAAAAACGAAAGGCGCAGGTGCTTTCAGGCTGTTGCCGATAGGGCTCGGCGCTACTCCGGTCCTTCGGTCCAGTGCGCAATATCCGTCTCGAACGCGGGGCCGGGCTGCACCATCCACTGCGGGCCGAACTGCAACAGGCATTCGGATTCGTCCACCACCAGCCGCACGTTCACCGGCACCGGGCCGCGATGCCGTTCCAGAATGGCGCGCAACGCGGCAAGGCTGGCGGCTTCCACGCGGGGCAGGGGCATGTCGATGGTCACGGGCTGGTCGCTGGCGCCGCAGGCACGGGCCAGCGGAATGACCTTGTCGCCCAGCAGCTTGATTTCGCGCGGTATGTCGTCGTCTTCCTCGGACATGGACCCGTCCCCGCCCCCGCCCCCGTTCCTGCCGCCGTCGTCGTTCTGCTGCTTGCTGATGGTGGCCTCCAGCAACAGCGGCTGGTCCGATTTCAGCAGTTCGCGGAACTCCGCGTAGGGTTCGGGAAAGAACACGCACTCGCCGGACGCGGTCAGGTCTTCCACTTGCAGGAAGGCCATGCGCGCGCCCTTCTTGGTCATGTGTTCCTTGATGCCGGTGACCAGCACGGCGGTCTTCAGCGACATGCCGGGGGCCATGTCCCGCGTTTCTTCCAGCGGGGTAAGGCGCAGGCGGAACAGTTCCTTGCGGTAGGGCTGGAGCGGGTGGCTGGTCAGAAAGAAGCCCAGCGCCTCCTTCTCGAAGCGCAGCTTCTGGTCGTCGTCCCATTCCTGGGCCTGCTGCTCTTCGCAGTCAAAGCCGATGCCGGGGCACACGGCGGGCTCTTCCGGCACCATGGTGAACAGCGAAACCTGGTTGGATTCCTTGTCCTTCAGCCGCTTCTGGGCCTTGCTGACCACGTTGTCCAGCGCGGCCAGCATGCCCGCGCGGGTGCAGCCAAGGCAGTCGCACGCGCCGCCCTTGATCAGGCTTTCCAGAACGCGCTTGGTCACCTTGCGCAGGTTCACGCGCATGCACAGGTCCAGCAGCGAGGCAAACACCCCGCCTTCCTCGCGGGCGTCCACGATTTCGCGGATGGCTTCGTCGCCCACGTTCTTGATGCCGCCAAGGCCGAAGACGATGGCCCCCTCGTGCACGGTGAACTCGCGGCGGCTGGCCTGCACGTTGGGCTGCAACACGGCGATGCCCATGTCCTTGCAGGCGGCCACGTATTTCAGCAGCTTGTCCTGGTTGCCCATTTCGGACGTGAGCAGGGCGGCCATGAATTCCGTGGGAAAGTGCACCTTCAGGAACGCGGTGTAGTACGAAATGAGCGCATAGGCGGCGCTGTGCGACTTGTTGAAGCCGTACTCCGCGAACTTTTCCATCAGGTCGAAGATTTCGTCGGCCGTGGCCTTGGGCACCCCGTTCTTCTGCGCGCCCTCCACGAACTTGATGCGCTGCTGGCCCATTTCCTCGGCGTTCTTCTTGCCCATGGCGCGGCGCAACAGGTCCGCGCCGCCAAGGGTGTAGCCCGCCGCGATCTGGGCGATCTGCATCACCTGTTCCTGGTACACGATGACGCCGTAGGTATCGCGCAGGCAGTCTTCAAGCGAGGGCAGGGGGTAGGTGACGGGCACCTCGCCATGCTTGCGCTTGATGAATTCGTCCACCATGCCCGATCCCAGCGGGCCGGGCCGGTACAGGGCCAGCATGGCGATGACGTCGTCGAAGCACGAGGGCTTCAGCATGCGCAGGTACTGGCGCATGCCCGAACTTTCCACCTGGAAGATGCCGTCGGTGTCCCCGCGCGAGTACAGTTCGTAGGTCTCCGCGTCGTCCAGGGACAGCGTGTCGAGGTCGGGCGGGGTCTTGCCCTGCCGGGCAATCTCGTCCAGCGAATCCTGCACCAGGGTCATGGTGCGCAGGCCCAGGAAGTCGAACTTCACCAGCCCGACCTTCTCGACCATCTTCATGTCGAACTGGGTGACTATTTCACCCTTCTTTCCCCGGTACAGCGGCAGGTAGTCGCGCATGGGCTTGTCGGACACCACAACCCCCGCCGCGTGGGTGGAGGCGTGGCGCGACAGCCCTTCGAGCCGCATGGAAACGTCCAGCAGCTTGCGGATCTGCGGATCGGTCTTGTACAGCGCGGCAAGGTCCGGTTCCGCGTCGATGGCCTTCTTGACCGTCATCTTCAGGTCTTCGGGCACCAGCTTGGCGATGCGGTCGGTTTCGGGAAAGGTCATGCCCAGGGCGCGGCCCACGTCGCGCACCACCGCTTTGGCCTTCATCTTCCCGAAGGTGGTGATCTGCGCCACCATGTCTTCGCCGTACTTCTCGCCCACGTACTTGATGACTTCGGTACGGCGGCGTTCGCAGAAGTCCACGTCGATATCGGGCATGGACACGCGTTCGATGTTCAGGAAGCGCTCGAACAGCAGGTTGTACGGAATGGGGTCGAGGTTGGTGATGCGCAGCGACCACGCCACCAGCGAACCGGCGGCGGAACCGCGCCCCGGACCCACGGGAATGCCGTTGTCCTTGGCCCAGTTGATGAAGTCCTGCACGATGAGGAAGTAGCCGGGAAAGCCCATCTGGCCGATGACGTTCAGTTCCAGCTCAAGGCGCTGCCAGTACAGGTCGTGGTCGATGGTGTCGCGGTTGGGGTGGCGCTCAAGGCGGCGCTTCAGCCCTTCGCGCGAGAGGCGGCGGAACTCGTCCTCCAGGGTCATGCCCTCGGGCAGGGCATACACGGGAAAGACGTACTTGCCGAAATCGAACTTTACCGCGCACTGCTCGGCGATGCGCCCGGTGTTGGCCACGGCGTCGGGCACGTGGGCGAACGCCTTGGCCATTTCCTCCGGCGACTTGTAGTACAGCTCCTTGGTCTCGAAGCGCATCCGGCGCTCGTCGTCCACCTTGGCCTGGGTCTGGATGCACAGCAGCACGTCGTGGGCTTCCACGTCGCTGGCTTCCAGGTAGTGGCAGTCGTTGGTGGCCACCAGGGGCAGCCCGGTGTGATCGGCCAGTTCCAGCAGCTTCTCGTTCAGCTCGTCCTGTTCCTTCAGGCCGTTGGACTGCAATTCCAGATAGAAGTTGCCGGGGTAGATGGCTTCGTAGTCGCGGGCGATGCGGATGGCGTCGTCCATGCCGCTGCGCAAGAGCGCGCGCGGCACCTGCCCGGCCAGGCAGGCGGAAAGGGCGGTGATGCCGCCCGAATACTGGCGCAGCAGGTCCATGTCCACGCGCGGCTTGTAGTGAAAGCCGTGCAGGAAGCCGTGGGTCACCAGCTTGACCAGGTTGTGGTAGCCTTCGTTGTCGCGCGCCAGCAGCACCAGGTGGTGGCGCACGCGGGCCAGTTCCGAGGTCTTGTCCGTGTGGTCGTTGGCCACGTAGACCTCGCACCCGATGATGGGCTTTATGCCGAACTGCTTGCAGGTATTGTAGAAATAGACGGCGCCGTAAAGGTTGCCGTGGTCGGTGATGGCGGCGGCGGGCATGCCGAAGTCCACCGCCTTGGCGCACAGGTCCTTCAGGCGGATGGCCCCGTCAAGCAGGCTGTATTCGGTATGGCAATGCAGATGGACGAAATCGGACATGGACGTTGGACGTATTCCCGACAGGGCGGCGCAGGCCGCGCGGGCGCGGTGCCTGGTCGTCTGTCTGTTCGCATGTGAATCCGGATGGTTGCCGCGTTGGATGCCGCCCTGCGGGGCGGCGGCGGTGCCGTGACGGGGATGACACACCCTAGCAGAAGGGGGACGCCCCCACAACGACGGAGTGGGGGCCTGTTCGGGCCGGACTGGAGGCGGACTGGAGGCGGATTGGGGCCGGGCGTGCCGGGACGGATGCATGCCACGATGCCGGGGCAACGATGTCACTGCCGCCGCGCGGCTTGCCCGGCGGTTGGGGAATGCGTACAACCACGGCTGCCGCCGCAGTCAGCGGACGGCACAGGAGCCAGCCGAAGGCACAGGAGCCAGCCGAAGGCACAGGAGCCAGCCGAAGGCACAGGAGGTTGACGTGTTCGACGTGACCATGGCCCATGCGGCCACCGCAGCCACCGTGGCAACGGATGCGGGGCTGGGGGGGCTGGTTCTGGAGAAAGCGGGGCAGTACGTCCTGATCATTGCCTTTTTCGGGTCCATCATCTGGTTTCTGCGCTTTCTGTACGGACCCAAGGGCATATTCCGCGACCCGGCTTGGGACCGCTGGAACGACGAGGCCCGGCGCGATGACGCCCGGCGCGAGGCAGAGCTTGCGGCACGGGGCGACAGCGCCGAAGCGGGGCCGGATGTATCGGCGCCCGTGTCCCCGGAAGGGGAGCGGCGGTGAGCATGGACGCCCAGCGTGACATTTCCCGGCACGAGGCGTGGTTCGGCCAGTACGTGGACCGCTTCCTGACCGGTGATGCGGCGCATGACGCGCACATCGAACTCAAGCGCGAACATTCCCTGCTGGTGCTGGGCAATGCCCGCGTCATCGTGGCCGAGGCCGTGGCGGCGGGGATCATGGACGTGGTCAGCGCCCGCGCGGCACTGCTGGGCGCGCTGTACCACGACATCGGGCGGTTTTTGCAGTATCGGCGCTGGCAGACCTTCAGCGATGCGCGCTCTACCAACCACGGCCTGCTGGGCGGGCGCGTCCTGAACGAGGAACGTCCCCTGCACGACGAGGCCCCGGCCGTGCGCCACCTGGCCGCCTGCGCCGTGGTGCTGCACAACCGCTTTGCCATTCCGACCGGGGTTTCGCCGCGTGCACGCCAGGTGACCCGCGTGGTGCGCGACGCCGACAAGCTGGACATTTTCCGGTTGCTGGCTGTCCACATGGAACCCGGTGCCCCCCGCGACGACGTGGTGGTAATGCACCTGCCGGAAGTGCAGGGTGCGTGGAGCCCCGCCGTGCTGGACGCGGTGCGGGCCGGGCGTCTGGCCAGCTATGCGGACATGCGCTGCCTGAACGATTTTCGCATCCTGCTGTGCGGCTGGAGCTTCGACCTGGGTTTTACCGCCTCGCGCAGGCTGCTGCGCGAATCCGGTTGGGTGGAGCAGATGCTGGGTTGGCTGCCTTCGCCGGACGAGGTGCCGGAAATGGCCGAGTTGCGCTGCCGGGTACTGGCGGCGCTGCACGACGAGAGCGACATGACGGACTGCCGCCCCGGCATGACGGACGATGCGGCGGAAACGCCGGAATCGCTGGTCCCGTAACCCTGTGCCGGGAGCGGGTGGGGCGTTGTATGCCCGCCGCATCTTTTCCGGTGTGCCGTCCCGCGTTCCCCGACATCCTGGAATTTCCATGACCACCGACCCTTACGCCCGCATCGCGCAATGGTACGACCTGTTGCTGAACCCCGTGCTGGACGGGGTGCGCCGGGCCGTGGCCGACGTCTGCCGCGCCGAGGGGCTGCGGCGGGTGCTGGATGCCTGCTGCGGCACCGGGCGGCAATGCGCGGTGCTGCGCGGTGCGGGCGTGTCCTGCATTGGCGCGGACCTTTCCCCGGCCATGCTGGGCGCGGCCCGGTCGGCCATCCGCGTGGCCCGGCCTTGCGAACGCGACGCGGCCAGTGGGGGCGGTTGCCCGCCGCCCGCCGGCACCCGGCCATCCGGCACGTCGCATGCGGTACCGCTTGCCGCATCGTCCCCTTCGTCATTGCCTTTTTTGCGGTCCCCCCTGTTCCCCCTGTTTCCGCTGTTTCCGCTGTTGCGCGCCGATGCGCGCGTGCTGCCTTTCGCGGATAATGCCTTTGACGCGGTGGTGCTGTCGCTGGCCCTGCACGAGATGCCGGAGGCCACGGGCAACGCGGCCCTGGCCGATGCCCTGCGCGTGGCCCCGCGCGTGCTGCTGGCGGACTACCGGCTGGCGGAACGCAACCTGGACCTGCCCGCCGCCCTGTTCGTGCACCTGCCGGAACGGCTGGCCGGGGCAGAGCATTATCGCAATTTCCGGGGGTTCATGGCCCGTGGCGGGGTGGAGGGGCTGGCGCAGCGGGCCGGGTTGACCGTCATCCGCCGTGAACGGCTGTTCGGCGGGGCCGGGGCGCTGCTGCTGGCGGAGCGGAACAGCCGGGCGGAGTGACGGCGGGGCTGGCATGCTGGAAGGCACCATGCTCGCTGTATGCCTCTCCGGGCCTGTTCTGGTTCTGCTTCATACCTGACGCGCAACCATCTTTCATTCTCGCCTCCAACGCGAAACGCCCGGTCGAAGCCGGGCGTTTCGCGTTGGTGTGCGTGCGTGTGCAGTGCCCGCCATAGCGGCAGGGCCGCGTGCGTCATTCCTGGGCGGTGTCCTCTCCGGTGGCGGCGGCGGGCACGGCGGCCACCAGGTCCAGCGTTGGCTGGGTTACCCGGCCCTCGGCCAGAAGGCGCTGGCGGGCGTCGGCCACGCGCAGGATGGACAGGGGCGTTGCCAGCAGCGGCACCAGGCCAGAGGTCAGGGCATCGCGGTAGTAGGCGGTGTCCTCGTGCTTGCCGAGGAACTCGCGCAGGGTGGAGTCGAGGGAATAGCCCTCTTCCGTGAAGGCCTCGTCGAAGGCGCGGTACATGTCCAGCCGCAGCCCCTCGCCCGTGAATTTGGGCCCGGTGGCCGTGCCGGTCAGCACGCCCAGCAGCCCTTGCACCACCGCCTGTTGCCCGGCAGTGACAGCCTTGTTCTGCACCCGCTCGAAAACCGGCTTGGTGCAGCTTTCGCGCGGGGGGCAGACCCGCCCGGCGCAGGCGGCGCACAGGGCCGCGGCAAGCAGCAGCGCGAGGACGGCGGCGCGGGGGATGCCGGAACGTCTTGGGGATGCGCAACAACGAGCGGTGCGAACGGTGTTGGCGGCGAATTCGGGGGATGGGGACATTGCAGACTCCTGTGGATGCGATGCGGCTGGGCCGGGTGTGGGAGGTTGCCCGCCGGGTTCGCGGCGAGCGGCTGGGGCAGGCTGTCCCGCAGCGCAGACCGCGACGTGGCGTGACATGTCATGGCATGTACGCATATTTGTACATGTCAGGAGGATCGCCATGTCTGAAGCCATCACGTACTCCGAAGCCCGGCAGAACCTTGCCCAGACCATGGAGCGGGTGTGCGATTCGCACCAGCCCATTATCATCACCCGCCAGAAGGCTCGCTCCGTGGTGCTGATGTCGCTGGAAGACTACTCCAGCATACTGGAGACCGCCTATCTTCTCCAGTCCCCCGCCAATGCCGCGCGCCTGCGCGCCTCTTTGTCCGCTGCCGATGCCGGTGAGGCGGAACCCCGCGAGCTTGTGGACGCCGGGGTTTGACGTGCTTCTCGCCTGGCCGCCGCAAGCCTGGGAGGACTATCTATACTGGCAGGCCACGGATGCGCGCGTCGTGAAGCGGGTCAACGAACTCGTCCGGGACGCCCTGCGCACTCCGTTTTCCGGACTGGGCAAGCCGGAACCGCTCCGGTTTGATCTTGCGGGATGCTGGTTGCGCCGCATCGACCGTGAACACCGGCTGGTCTACAGGCTGGACGAGAAAGCGTCCGCGCTTGTCGTCCTGCAATGCCGGTATCATTACTAGCCATTTTCACGCGCTGCGCGCTGTGGCGCTTTCCGTTTTGCCACTTCGCACAAAATCCGTTTCCGGGCCATTGCCGTATTCCGGCTATCCCCTGCCGTCCATTTCGGCCACTTCATCCAGCCCCAATCGGATCATCAAATCCCCGCAGTCGGCGGCCACCACGTGCGCTCCGGCGTCGTGCAGGGCGTGGGCCGGGCTTTCGCCGCTGGTTACCCCGGCAGTCAGGGTGCCCGCGCGGTGCCCGGTCACGATGTCCATGGGGTGGTCGCCCACCATCAGGGCCTCGCCGGGCGAACGGCCCAGCGCGTCCAGCGCGCGCAGCAGGTGGTCCGGGTCGGGCTTCACGCTGGGCACGTCGTCGCGGGTGAGCAGGCAAGGGCACAGGGTATCCACGTCGGGAAACACGGCCCGCACCGCCTCCGGGCAGTTGCGGGTCACGATGGCCACGGACACGTCCAGTGCGGCCAGCGCGGCCAGCATGGGCCGGGTGAACGGAAACAGGTTGCCCCGTGCGGCGGCCTCCACCTCCACGCGGCGGATGGCGGCGTGGGCATCGGCATGCAGGGCGTCGGCGCGGGCGCGGTGGCCGTGCGTTGCCAGCAGGGCCGCCACGTGGGCGATCCACTCCATTACCGGCAGGTCGCGTCTGTCAGGCAGGTCCTGCGGATGTGCGCGCTGCGGCAGCTCCAGATATGGCCGCATGGCCTCTGCCACGGCGCGGCGCATCACGCCGAAATCCAGCGTGGGCGCGGCAAGGGTGCCGTCGAAATCGAACACCACGGCGCGCACGGCCACTCCGGTGCAATACAGCGTTCGGGGGGGCATCACTGGAACGGGGCCAGCCCCGGCAGGTTCAACTGGGGCTTGGGCTGGACCGGCGCGGGCCAGGCATCGTTGACCGGCACCACCAGTGTTGCCGGGTGAAAGCTGGACCAGGCGAACCACATGGCGTTGACGGGTATCAACTCGTTCAGCACGGCGCCCTTCATGGGGCCGGCCTCGGCCTTGCCGTCGATGGACCATTCGCTGCCGCTCTCGGTGTCCACCAGTCGGTTGGAACTGCCTTTCTTCAGCGCGAAGGTGGCGGGTTTGCCCCACACCGTGCGGTCGTACACCCGGATCACGTCCAGCCGCCTGTCCACCACGGCCAGCAGCGGCGTGGGGCCCTGGTCGATGTTGGCCACGCCGTCCTTGCGCACGGCGGGCACGTCGATGGCCAGTTGCTGGCCCTGCATGTCCATGCCGAGGATGGGCGTCTTGGGTTTCATGCGCCTGTCCAGCTTGGGCACGGGGTGCATGATGCGGTCGTCGTCGTAATAGGTGCCGGGCAGCAGGTACGAGCCGTAGGGATCCTTGCCGTACGAACGGCGGATGGCCGTGGGGGTGGCCAGCACCCTGGCATCGGGCAGGGCGGCGCGCGCCAGCCCCCAGGTGGTCCACCAGGCGGGAATGCGTTGCAGCACCTTGCCGCGCAGGGGACCGTCGATGGCAATGCCCAGCAGTTGCGACCACAGGCTGCCGCTGGCCCTGTCGAACAGCACGGTGTTGTTGTGCAGCAGGCGCCCATCCACGCCGAAGGTGGTCATGAACCGGCCCGCCTGGCCCTTGTACGCGGCCAGCACGCCGGTGAGCGGGCTGTAGGTGATGCAGAAGGTGGCGTCGCCCACAACTTCGTTGATGACCTCGTGCCAGACCATGATGCGCTGGGGGTAGATGCGCGGGCCGTCGGGCAGGCGCACCACGAAGACCGGCTCCGGGTCCTCCAGGCTGAGGGCGGCGCTGATGGTGGTGGTGTATTCCGGGCGGTACAGGGCGGGAATGGCGTCCGGCTTGACCCCGGTTTCCAGCAGTTGCCCGGCCAGTTGCTTCAGGTCGTCGTCGGTGCGCGGACCGGCGGCGGCGGGCACCGCAAGGCACAACAGGGCGGCAAGGCAGGCCGCAATCAGGCCGATTCGCCCGATCAGGTCGATTCGTCCGATCAGCCCGGCGCGGTATGGCGGAAAGATGGCGCCGTGTGGTTGCATCCGTTGCCGCATGTGTTAGGTTCTCCTTGGCTGACAGCATGTTGCGCGGGCGGATCGCCCCCGGCATGCGTGGCGGGCGCGCGACGGCGGCCTGTCCCGAAGCGTGGGCCGCAAACCATGGCCCGGAAGAGCGGCGCGCGCGGCCGATGCATCGGCATCCGGGCAAGAATAGAGAAAACGGCGGCATGGGGCAAGGATGCCCCGTCCCGCCGGGCCACGGTGCCCTTTCGGGGCGCCTCAGGAGGAACCATGGGCGAAACACCCATTTGCAACGTGCTGGTCTGCGGCGGTGCGGGCTACATTGGCTCGCACATGGTGCGGGCGCTGGTGGCGCGCGGCTGCACGCCCGTGATCTTTGACAATCTTTCCACCGGCCATGCCGACGCCGTGGATGCCGCCGCCCCCGATTGCGGCCTGGTGCGCGGCGACCTGCTGGACCGCCAGGCCCTGCGCCGGGTGTTCGCCGAACACAGCATCGACGCGGTGATGCACTTTTCCGCCCGCAGCCTGGTGGGCGAATCGGTGCGCGAACCCGCACTGTACTACGCCAACAACGTCACCGGCACCCTGAACCTGCTGGACGCCATGCGCGAGGCGGGCGTGCTGCGGCTGGTGTTCTCGTCCACGGCGGCGGTGTACGGCAACCCGGTTACCGAGCGCATCGCCGAGACGCATCCGCTGGCCCCGGTGAACCCCTACGGCGCGTCCAAGCTGATGGTGGAACGCATGCTGGCCGACCATGCCACGGCCTACGGGCTGCGCTCCGTGGCGCTGCGCTACTTCAACGCCGCAGGGGCGGACCGGGCGGGCGGCATCGGCGAATCGCATTCACCGGAAACGCACCTCATCCCCAACATCCTGCGCGCGGTGCTGGGCACGGGGCCCGCGCTCACCGTGTTCGGCAGCGACTACGACACCCCGGACGGCACCTGCGTGCGCGATTACATCCACGTCAACGACCTGTGCGACGCGCACCTGGCCGCATTGGACAGGCTGCTGGCCGCCCCCGTGGGCACGGCGGCGCTGCAGGACGGGCTGACGGCGGAACCAGGTAAGCAGGGCGCGCTGCACTACAACCTCGGCAACGGGCAGGGGTTCACCGTGCGGCAGGTCATCGACGCGGCGGCGCGGGTGACCGGGCGCGAGGTGCCCTTTACCGTGGGGCCGCGCCGTGATGGCGACCCGGCCCGACTGGTGGCGGACAGCACGCTGGCGGGCAGGGAACTGGGCTGGACCCCGAAGGTTACCGACATCCGCGAGATCATCGAAACCGCCTGGGCTTGGCATAGCGACCAGAAGTACTAGGCCATCGGCGTTGCGGGCGGCCTGCCGACCATCCATGCGGTGGTGGTGCGCCGCCCTGCCACGCGACGGGGGGGCCATGTCCTCTTGCCGCGCAACGGTCCCACGGGGGGCGCATCGCCCGCCGGACTGCCCGACTGCTCCGGATGATCCCGAAGAGTATCACAGGACGCCTCCGTCGCATCTGCAACGGGGGCGTTTCCGTTGGAGGTGGCGGCGGGGCAATACCCCGTCGTACCGGGTGATGTTCCTTTTTCGCGGGGGGAGTGCTACACGGAAGTATGCGCTCCTTTACCAGATTGTCCGCAACCTGTCCGTCCTCAGTCAACCATGGTGAAAAACGGTGCCCCTGCGGCGCGCAGGCGGGGCGTGGCGCGTTTGCCCGCGTGTGGCGATGGAGGGGGGCTTTCCCTGCGCTGCTGCCGCTGGCCGTGCTGTTTGGCATCACGTTGCCGCTGGCCGGGTGCGGCGAATCGCCCCCAGTCGCTTCGGCACCGCGCACGGTGCAGGCGGAAACGGTGGTGCTGGCCGCGCGTGAGGCCGTGACCTGTCGTGCCTTTGCGGCCACGGTACGTGCCCGCCGGGTGGTAACGCTGGCGGCCAAGGGCGCGGGCGCTGTGGGGGCGGTGTATGCCGAGGAAGGGGCGTTGCTGGCCCCCGGTGCCCCCATATTGCAGGTGGACGACACGGAACTGGCCGAGCGCGTGGCCGCCACCCGGTCGGAACGGCAGGCGGCGGAGCGCCAGCGCGACGCGGCGGCGGCCCGGCTGGCCTATGCCGCCGCCAATCTTGTCCGCACGACCGAACTGGTCCGCACCGGCGGCGTCAGCCGCGACGACTTCGACCGGGCCATCGCCGAGCATGGCGCCCTGCGCGAGGAGACCGCCGCGCTGGAGGGCCGCATTGTTGCCCTGCGCCATCAGGAGCGCGAACTGGAAGCAACGCGCGGCTACAGCCGCCTGACCAGCCCGGTGCGCGGGGTGCTGGCGCGCCGCCTGGCCGATGCGGGCACCTTCGTGGCTGCCGGGCAGGCCCTGGCGCAGGTGGACGACCTTTCCGGTCCCGTGGACCTGGTGGCCGCCGTGGACGAGGGACTGCTGCCGCTGGTGCGCCAGGACCAGCCCGTGCTGGTGGAGGTGCCCGCCCTCACGTCCGTTCCGGTACCCGCCCCGGCGGCAGGGTCCCCTCAGCTTTCCGCTCCCCCGCAGTCCGTGCGGGACGCTCGCGTGGCCGCCGTGGTGACTTCGGTGGACGCGGCCACCCGCACCTTCACCCTCAAGGCGCAATTGCCGCAGGACATGGTGCGGGCGGGCGCGCGTACCGGCATGTTCGGTCGGGTGCTGCTGTCTACCGGTCATGCATCGCGCCTGCTGCTGCCCGCCGCCGCCGTGGTGCGGCGCGGTGATCTGGATGTGGTCTTCGTGGCGGACGCGGGCGGCGTGCTGCGGCTGCGCCCGGTGCGGCTGGGCCAGCGCTGGCACGGGCTGGAACGGACGGACGGACTGTGGCTGCTGCCCCTGCCATCGGGTGACGGGTTCGGTGATGGGTCAGGTGAGAAAGCGGGCGCACCTTCGGGCGTGCTGCTGGACGTGACGGCGGGCCTTGCCCCCGGCGACCGCGTGGTGACCAATCCTGCCCCCGATCTGGCCGACGGCGACCGGCTGGCCGCGCAAGGGTAGAGGGGCGCGGCCATGCACGACGATCCTCATTCCCCGCCCCCGTCATCCCCCCCGTCATTGCCCGCACCCTCGCACGGGCACGGCCTGCTCGGCGCCATCACCGGCGCGCTGGTGGATTCGCGGCTGGTGCCGCTGCTGATCCTGGGCGCGCTGCTGCTGGGCATCACGGCCATTCTGCTGACCCCCAGCGAGGAAGAACCGCAGATCATCGTGCCCATGATCGACATCCACGTGCGCATGCCGGGGGCCACCCCGGCGGAAGTGGAGACGCGCGTGGTCGGCCCCATGGAAAAGCTGCTGTGGGAGATTCCCGGCGTGGAGTACGTCTACTCCACCTCCATGGACGGCGAGGCCATGGCCATCGTGCGCTTCAAGGTGGGGGAAGACCCGGAGCGCAGCCTTATCCGCACCTATGGCAAGCTGTACCAGCATCTGGACTGGATACCCCCCGGCTGTTCGCAGCCCCTGCTGAAGCCCCGCTCCATCGACGACGTGCCGGTGATGGCCCTGACCTTCGCCAGCGCCACGCGCGGCGCGCGCGACCTGCGGGCCGTGGCCCTGCTGGTGAACGACGCGGTGCGTGCCCTGCCAGGCGTGGCCCAGACCAGCATCACCGGCGGCCTGCGGCGCGAGGTGGCCGTGCAGCCCGACCCGCAGCGGTTGCGTGCCGTGGGGCTGGACTTGGCCGGGCTGGCGCAGGCGCTGGGCGCGCGCAATCAGGCCGCGCTGGCGGGCGAAATGGTGGCGGGCGGGCACGCCTTTTCCGTGCGGCTGGACGGTTTTCTGCGCACCCCGCAAGAGGTGGCCGAAACCGTGGTGGCCGTGGCGGACGGACGCCCCGTGCTGCTGCGCGACGTGGCCGCCATCAGCGACGAGCAGCCGGAGCCGGACCAGTACGTGTTTGCCGCCGCAGGCCCCGCCGCGCACCTCAAGAAGATCGGCCTGCCACAGGGACGCATGCTGCCCGCCGTCACCCTGTCCGTGGCCAAGCGGCCCGGCGTCAACGCGCACGACCTGACCCTTGCGGTGCGCAAGGTGGTGGACGACCGGCGCGGGGTGGACATTCCGCCCGACGTGGAGGTGCTGGTCACCCGCGACTACGGGGCCACGGCGCAGGCCAAGGCCGACGAACTGCTGGAACACCTGCTGCTGGCCGCCGTTTCGGTGGGGGGTATCGTGGCGCTGTTCCTGGGGCTGCGGGCCAGCGTGGTGGTGATGGTGGCGGTGCCGGTGACCCTGGCGGTCACCCTGGCCACCTACTACCTGCTGGGCTACACCCTGAACCGGGTCACCCTGTTCGCGCTCATCTTCTGCATCGGGATACTGGTGGACGACCCCATCGTGGACGTGGAGAACATCGTCCGCCATCTGCGCCTGCCGGGCAACGACAAGCGCCCCCTGCGCACCGTGGTGGTGGAGGCGGTGAACGAGGTGCGCGCCCCGCTGGTGCTGGCCACGTTCACGGTCATCGCGGCCATCATGCCCATGGCCTTCGTGGGCGGGTTGATGGGGCCGTACATGCGGCCCATGCCGGTGGGGGCATCGGTGGCCATGCTGCTGTCCATGGCCGTGGCCTTCGGCATCACCCCGTGGACGGCGCGGCACGTGCTGCGCCCCGGCGGCAGCGAGCAAGGGCATGGACACGGGCATGGCGAGGGGCCGGAGGACTGGGGCACTCGCCAGTACCGCCGCCTGATGGGCATGCTGCTGCACGCCCCGCATCGGCGCTGGCTGTTCCTGGGCGGCGTGACCGCGCTGCTGGTGCTGGCCTGTTCGCTGGTGCCGCTGCGGGCGGTGATGGTCAAGATGCTGCCCTTCGACAACAAGAGCGAATTCCAGGTGGTGGTGGACATGCCCACGGGCACCCCGCTGGAGGCCACTGCCCGCGCCGCCGCCGACATGGCCGACGTGCTGTTGTCCATGCCGGAGGTGACCGACTGCCAGGTCTACGCGGGCACCGCCGCGCCGTTCACCTTCAGCGGGCTGATCCGCCACTACTACCTGCGCGCCGGGCAGGAAATGGCCGACGTGCAGGTGAACCTGGCGGACAAGGGCCAGCGCAAGGCCGCCAGCCACGACATCGCCAAGCGGGCGCGGGAACTGCTGGCTAAGGTGGCCGCGCGCCACGGGGCGCGCATCAAGGTGGTGGAGGTGCCCCCCGGACCTCCGGTGCTGCAAACGCTGGTGGCGGAAATCTACGGGCCGGACGAGGCCGGGCGGCTGCGCGTGGCGGAACAGGTGAAGGGCGTGTTTGCCGCGACGCCCAGCGTGGTGGACGTGGACTGGTACGTCAGCGACCCGCGCCGCGAGCAGCGCATCGTCATCGAGCCGGACAAGGCGGCGCTGGCAGGGGTGTCGCCCGAACGGGCGCTCCAGGTGGTGCAGGCGGCCATCGGCGGGGTGACCGCAGGCCTGCTGCACGACCCGGACGCGCGCGAGGACGTGCCGGTGGTGGTGCGCCTGCCGCGCGAGCGCCGGGCCGTACCGCCCGACCTTGCCGCCCTGCACGTGTCGGCGGATGCCGGACGCGGCGGCGCGCAGGTGCCGCTTTCCGCCTTTGCCCGCATCGAGGAACGCATCCAGCCGCGTGCCATCTATCACAAGAATCTGCAACCGGTGGTCTACGTCACCGCCGACATGGCCGGGGCGGAAGAAAGCCCCCCCTACGCCATGGCCCGCATCGACGCGGCCCTGCGCGAACTGGGCGACAAGGGCGAGGGCGCATGGCAGCGCCACACCGGGGCGCGGCTGGACACCCTGTACACCCGCCAGCCGGAATCGCAGCGCGGGTTCAGCCTGAAATGGGACGGTGAATGGCAGATCACCTACGAGGTGTTCCGTGACATGGGTGTGGCCTTCGCCGCCGTCATGGTGCTGGTGTACATGCTCACGGTGGGGTGGTTCGGCTCGTACACCACGCCCATCGCCATCATGTCGCCCATACCGCTTTCGCTCATCGGCATCATTCCGGCGCACGCGGCGCTGGGGGCGTTCTTTACTGCCACGTCCATGATCGGGTTCATCGCCGGGGCGGGCATCGTGGTGCGCAATTCCATCATTCTTGTGGACTTCATCGAACTGCGCCGGGCAGAGGGCGCGCCGCTGGACGTGGCGGTGGTGGAAGCCGGGGCGGTGCGCTTCCGGCCCATGCTGCTGACGGCGCTGTCGGTGGTGGCCGGGGCCTTCGTCATCCTGTTCGACCCCATCTTTCAGGGGCTGGCCATCTCGCTGCTGGCGGGCGAGGTGGCGGCCACGGTGTTTTCGCGCATGGTGGTGCCGGTGCTGTACTACCTCGACCAGCATCGCAGGAACCCGGCGGGCGGGTAGGGGAGAGCCGCCTGCGAACGAAAGCCGCCCGCACGGCCCTGCCGATTGATGGCTGGGGGATCGTGCGGGCGGTTTGTTGCGTTTGAAAACGTGCGGTTCGGTGAAATCAGGTGCGAACAGGCGGGGCGGCCATCTCTTCCAGAATGATCCGCGCGGCGGCGTCGGCGGCTCCGGGCGGTCCGCAGCGGCGGCGCAGGTCGGCAAGGTCGGCGCGCACGCGGTCCAGTTCGCCGGGGGTGCCCAGCCAGCGCAAGGCATGGTGGGCCAGCACGGCGCCGTCGGCGTTCTCCTGCAACAGTTCGGGGAACACCTCGCGGTTCAGCACAAGGTTGGGCAGGCTGACCCACTGGACCTTCACCAGCCGCTTGCCCAGCCAGTACGAGAACGGCGACACCCGGTAGGCCACCAGCGTGGGCACGCCCAGCAGGGCCGTTTCCAGCGTGGCCGTGCCGGACGCGGCCAGCAGCAGCTGGCAGGTGCGCAGGGTGGCGTAGCGGTCGTCCGGCGATTCGATGGTCAGGGGCACGTCGGCGGGCCACAGGGCGCGCAAGGCGTCCTCGGTCACGTTGGGGGCGCGCACACAGTGAAAGGACAGGCCGGGGCGACTTTCCAGCAGCAGCCGGGCGGCCTTGCCGTATTCCGGCATCAGCGCCTCGATCTCCTTGCGGCGGCTGCCGGGCATCAGGCCGATGCGCCCCGGCACGGGGGCGATGGCGTCCAGCCGCTGCCAGTCCATCATGTCCAGCAGCGGGTTGCCCACGTAGTCCACGTCCATGCCGTGGTGGCGGTAGAACTCCACCTCGAAGGGCAGGATGCAGATCATCCGGCGGATGTGACGGCGGATGAAGTTGACCCGCCCGGTGCGCCACGCCCAGATCTTGGGGCTGATGTAGTAATGCACCGGAATGCCCAGTGCGTGGGCGGCCCTGGCGATGCGGAAGTTGAATTCCGGCGCGTCGATGAGCACCACGGCGTCGGGCCTGCGCGCGGCCAGTTCCGCCTTGATGCGGCGCAGCATGCCGAGGATGCGCGGCAGGTAGCCCAACACCTCGGTAATGCCCATCACGGACAGGTCTTCCACCCGCAAGATGGCATCCTGCCCGGCCTCGCGCAGGTGCGGGCCGCCCATGCCGATGCAGCGCAACGCCGGATCGCGGCGGCGCAGGGCTTCCAGCAGTCGGCCGCCGTGCATGTCGCCGGAAAGTTCACCGGCGTTGATCCACACGGTGCGCGGCGGGGTGCCGGGGGCAGCACCGGACGCTGCGCCAGACGCTACGCCGGACGCTGCTCCGGAGGTTGCGCCGGACACGGCAGCTTCGGCTTGGTGCAGGGAAGGCTGGGGGGTGACCGTCATGCGCCGCCTACGCGCCCATGCTCGCCGTGGTGATCGGCAACGGCGTGGGCCGCAGCCGGTCGTACAGCCGGATCAGCAGCATCACCACCACCATGGAGAAGATCAGCCGCGCCCACAGGGTGCCGCCCAGATGCGCGCCGATAAGGGTCATCAGCAGGGTGTCCTCGATGAGCGCGTGCGACAGGCCCATCAGCGACAGCGAGCTGAACACGTCGCGCGGGGGCACCTTGCCGCCCTGCACCTCGTGCACGATGAGCCCGCCGCCGTAGGCGATGCCAAGGCTGAGGCCCACGATGGTGATGGTGGCGGCGTTGTCGCCGATGCCCATCAGCCGCAGCACCGGGCGCAGGCAGGCGTTGAGCAGCCGGGTGATGCCCACGGCATCCAGCACGCGCATCAGGCCCATCAGTACCAGCACGATGCCGAACACGGAGGCCAGGTTGCGCGCCTCGTTCCAGGCCCAGGCGGCAAGGGTGGCCGGGGCCTCGCGCGGTGCCCACAGCATGGCGGCGGGTTCGGAAAGGTAGCCGGTGGCGTCGAAAAAGGCGCGCATCAGCATGCCGCACAGCAGCGCCCCGCCAAAGCGCAGCACGATCTGGGTGGTCATGTTCAGGCCGCATTGCTGGGCAATGCGCCCCTCAACCAGCACGTTGTGGGCGATGAGGGTCATGGTGGCAAAGGTGGTCACCTGGGCCACGCTCAGCTGTTCCATGCCCGGCAGCAGCCCGGCGTACACGAACAGGCCGCTGTAGATGTTCACCAGCATGCTGGTGGCCCACGACAGCCCGAGGTCCGCAGGCAGGCCCACAAGGCCCATGATGGGCGACAGCGGCAGGGCCAGGTAGCGCACCAGGTCCAGTTCGGTCAGCACCTTGACCACGATGATGATGGGTACCATCACCTTGACCAGCGTGAGCCAGACCTGGAAGGCGTCCCTGGTGGTGCCGCGCGCGGCGCGTGCGAGAGTGCGAAGGTGTTCGGCGGGCGGCATGTCGTATTCCTTGGGGTATCCTGATCGTTGGTGGCCGCTGGCCGAAGTGCGGTCTGCCCGCGCGACGTCAGGCGTCGTGCAGGGCGGGCAGGCATTCCTTGTAGATGTAGTCGCGCAGGGCCTGCGGCCAGGGGCGCGGGGTGATGCCGGTCACCTGGGTGAAGCGCGCGGTGTCCAGCACCGAGAAGGGCGGGCGCTGGGCCTTTTGCGGATAATCGCGCGAAGCGATCGCGTGCACCTTGCAGGGCAGCCCGGCCAGGTTCACCGCCTCGGACGCCAACTCGCACCAGCTGGCCTGCCCGGCGTTGGCCACGTGGAAGATGCCGGTGGCCCGCAGTTCGGCCAGCTTCACGCTGCCCGCCGCCAGATCCAGGGTGTAGGTGGGCGAGCCGATCTGGTCGTGCACCACGCGGGCCTCGCCATTGTCGTGGCAGATGTCCAGGATGACCTTGACGAAATTGCGGCGCCCCGGCCCGAACAGCCAGGATGTGCGCACCACGCAGGCGTTGTCCGGGCACTGTTGCAGTACGGCCTGTTCACCGGCCAGCTTGGTCGCGCCGTAGACGGACGCGGGGTCGGGCGTGTCTTCCGGCGTGTAGGGCGCGCCCTTCCTGCCGCTGAACACGAAATCGGTGCTGAAGTGCACGAGGTGCATGGACGTGCCGCGCACCATGCGCGCGAGGCAGGTGGGCAGTTGGCGGTTCAGGCGGGTGGCGTCTTCCTCGCGCTCTTCGGCCAGGTCCACCTGGGTCCAGGCCACGGTGTTGAAGATCACGGCGGGCTCGGCGCGTTCGATGAACGAGGCCAGCGCCCCGGAATCGAGCACGTTCACGTCGTCGCGCCCGGTGGGCAGGGCGTCCCAGCCCGATTCGCGCAGCACGCGCACCAGGGCCTGGCCGAGCAGCCCGGTCCTGCCGCCGAGCACCAGCGCCTTGGGGCGCGGGCTCACAATCGTTCTCCGTACCAGCGTTGCATGAACTCCCTGTACGCCCCCGAGGCCACGCTTTCAAGCCATGCCGCGTTGTCCCGGTACCAGGCCACGGTTTCGGCCAGCCCACGCTCGAAGTCGTATTCCGGGGTATAGCCAAGTTCCTGCGCCGCCAGAGAAAAATCCATGGAGTAGCGGCGGTCGTGGCCGGGGCGGTCGGTAACGTGGCGGATCAGGCTTTCCGGCTTGCCCACCAGGCGCAGGATGGCGCGCACCACCTCTATGTTGGGGCGTTCCGCCGCACCGCCGAAGTTGTAGACCGCACCGGGGCGCCCCTTTTCCAACGCCAGCAGCACCCCCCGGCAGTGATCGTCCACGTGGATCCAGTCGCGCACGTTCAGGCCGTCACCGTACACGGGCAGGGCTTCGTCGCGCCCGGCCCGGCCGATCATCAGCGGGATGAGCTTTTCGGGGAACTGGTAGGGGCCGTAGTTGTTGGAGCAACGGGTGATGACCACCGGATAGCCGTAGGTTTCGTGAAAGGCGCGGGCCATCAGGTCGCCCCCCGCCTTGGAGGCGGAGTAGGGGCTGTTGGGGGCCAGCGGGGTGGATTCGGTGAAGCTGCCCTCCGGCCCCAGGGTGCCGTACACCTCGTCCGTGGAAACGTGGACGAAGCGGGTAATTCCGGCCCCGCGCGCGGCGGTGAGCAGGGTCTGCGTGCCCAGCACGTTGGTGAGCACGAAGGGCGCGGGATCGTCGATGGAGCGGTCCACGTGGGTTTCCGCCGCAAAGTTGACCACCGCGTCGATGCGGTGCTGCGCAAGGATGCGGCGCACCGCGTCCGCGTCGGCGATGTCGGCGTGTTCGAAGAAATAGCGGGTGCCGCCGTGGGTTTGCTCCACGTCGGCGAGATTCAGCGGGTTGCCCGCGTAGGTCAGCTTGTCGAGGTTGACCACCGTGACGTCGGGGCGGTGGTCGATGACGAGACGGACGAAGTTGGTGCCGATGAAGCCGCAACCGCCCGTGACGAGTAGACGCATCATGTCTCCGTGAAGGTGACGGGTGTGCAAGGAGCTGTCTCTAACTTGTCTTTTCGCCCGTTGGCGGACCGACCCGAAGGGCGCGGAGCGTGCCCGTTAAGCGAGTTT
The DNA here is from genome assembly GCF_040373385.1 of Nitratidesulfovibrio sp. Classification (NCBI taxonomy): domain Bacteria; kingdom Pseudomonadati; phylum Thermodesulfobacteriota; class Desulfovibrionia; order Desulfovibrionales; family Desulfovibrionaceae; genus Nitratidesulfovibrio; species Nitratidesulfovibrio sp. The sequence continues at coordinate 260,579 of NZ_JBDXXH010000002.1, forward strand.
GCGAGCTTTACGGGCATCGTGCGCAACGCGGTCAAGCTTCGCCTGCCATATCGGTCGAATACGAGAAGAGTATGCTCCCTCATGGCAGGCTCGTTTTCCTTGCCAACGAACGAAAATCCTAATTTAGAGACAGCCCCTAGGAATGGAGACCGGGAGGCAAGGCCCCTTTTGAAGTGTAGCCCGGTCGAAACCCGGATGGTACAGGCAGCGGCGGGGCAAGGTCAATATGGCGCGGTGGGTGGGGCTGGCATGGTGTGCGCCGTGCATCGTGCAGAAATAACTTGCAATATTGTGTCGCCGTGGGTAGCGTGCACCGTGGCGTCCTACGTCGTCGCGCTGTCCGGCATGGCGACGCGCAGGGGCTGCCCTTTGTGCTCCGCACGCGGCCAGCCCGCGTCGCCAGCCACAGGCGCATCCCGCACACGGTTTTTTATGGCATCCATATGAAAAAAGGCATCCTTCTCGCTGCGTTCGGCTCCGGAACCCCGCAGGGGCAGTCCACCCTTCGTCTGTTCGACGAACGGGTGCGGGCGTTGTTTCCGGGCGTGCCGGTGCGCTGGGCGTTCACCTCGGTGGTCATGCGCAACCGGCTGGCGGCCGCGCGCCAGAAGACCGATTCTGTCCAGAAGGCCCTGCGCAAGATGTGGTTCGAAAAGTATACGCACGTGGCCGTGCAGTCGCTGCATTCCATTCCCGGCGCGGAATATGCCGACCTGCTGGCCGACGTGGAGGAGATGCGCGGGGCGGAAGGCAGGCCCGACGGCTTCGTGCGGGCCACCGTGGGCGCCCCCCTGTTGGATTCCGACGGGGACATCCACCGCGCCACCGCCGCGCTGCTGACCCACCTGCCGCCGGAACGCGCCCCCGGCGACGCCTGCGTGTTCATGGGGCACGGCACCTGGCACGAGGGGGAATCGCGCTACGCGGTGCTGTCCGCCCAAGTGCGCCAGCGCGATCCGCTGGTGCACATCGGCACCATGGACGGCGATTGCACCATCGACGACATCCTGCCCCGCCTGGCGGAGGCCGGGGTGCGCCGGGTGTGGCTGCTGCCGCTGCTTTCGGTGGTGGGGCGGCACGCCATGCTGGACATGGCCGGTGACGCGCCAGACTCGTGGCGGTCGCGCATCGTGGCGGCAGGCATGGAATGCGTGCCCGTGCTGCGCGGCACCGCCGAGTACGGCGGTTTTGTGGACATCTGGCTGGATCATCTGGGCGTGGCCCTGCGCGCGCTGGACGCCGACAGTGACGAGGGTGTTGCCGTAAACGGGGATGCGGACGGGGACGGGGCGCCCCGGTAGTTCCTTGCGCCGCAAACGCCCCCCGGCACCCAGTCACCCCAGCCGTCCAGTCGTCCAGTCACCCGGCACCGCAGATACCTGACGCCCCTTTCAGATTTACCGACGCCCCGAATGTGTCAGGCACGCCTGACATGGAGCGGGCCGGGGCGCAGCCCCGTCGCCGGATATCCCCCCTCCTTGCGTTTCGCGGGTTGCCTTCCGTTTCCGCCCGTTCCCGTCCCCCATGCCCGTCGGTTTCCCCGCCCGCGCTGGCGTTCGGGGGCAAAATCGGCTACAACGCCACGGAACGACACTATTTTGCAGAACTCCGGAGTATTCATGATGTTCCGTTGTCCCGGCCGCCGCACGGGCGGCCACGGGGCGGCCCCGTCCCCCCGCCATGCAGCATTTTTCCGGGTGCGCTCCAACGTCAAGGCGCGTCCGTCTGCGTTTCCGTGGCGCCTCCTGTGCGGCTTTGCCGTGGCGGTGGCCGTGTTGTGCCAGGCCGTGCCGGGCCATGCCCGCCGCGCCGAGGCCGTGTGGGGCGAAGGGCAGGTCTCCAGAACCCGCGCCCAGGCCCAGGGCGAGGCATTTACCAGCGCCGTCACCGACGAGGCCCTGGACATCCTGCGTGCCCCGCTGTCGGAGGCGCGCCGCGCCGCGTTGCGTGAGTACCTGTCCACCGTCACCGGCGAGGTGGTGCGCGGTTACAGCGAATTGGGCATGACCCAGGTGCAGGGCGGCACCCGCCTTGCCGTGGACGTGGACGTGAACCGCGACATGCTCAAGGAGCGCCTGCGCCAGGTGGGCGCCTATTACACCGCCGAGGAACCGGTGGCCATGGTGTTGCAGCTTTCCGGCGCCTCGCCGGAGGTGGCGGAGCGGGTGAGCAAGCTTCAGCTGCTGTACGGGGTGGAGCAGCGCGCCGGGGCTCCGGTGCGGGTTGCCCTGCGGCCCCAGAATCCTCAAGGCAAGGGCTGGTACGGCACGCTGGATGCGTCCGAGGGGTCCACTTCCGCGGACGGGGCCAGTGTGGACGACGTGTGGCGGGGGCTGTGGGCGTGGTATTTCTCGCACCGTCAGGTGGCCGGGGCGGCGGCGGGCCAGCAGGCCGTGCTGCGGGTTTCCGGCTGGCTCACCGCCGACAGCGTCGAATCTTTCGACCGGGCCTTGCACGACTGGGACCGCGCCCTGCAAAGCGCGCAGTTGCAGGACGTGACCATGCGGCCCGGTGGGCTGGTGGCCACGTGGAAGCTGGTGCTGGTGAACCGGGTGGAACTGGACCGGCGCCTGGACGAGTATCTTGCGCCGCGCAAGCTTACCCGCGAAGTCTTGCCGTAACGCAGGTCACCCTGCCGGTGCCGGGCGGCGGAAACGAAGAAACCCGGCGGGCATGCCGCGCCGGGTTTCGGAAAATGTCGGTCGGGCGCGTGGCCCGGTTATGCCTGCTTGTCGTCCTTGTCGATCTTGCCGTTCTTTTTGCCTGGAGTGATGTCGATTTCATCGGGTTCGCTGGTGGCCCGCTTGAAGTTCCGGATGGCACGCCCGAGTCCGCCGCCGATTTCAGGCAGCTTGTTGGCCCCGAATACCAGCAGGACCAGAACGAGAACGACCAACAATTCCTGAATGCCGATACCGAACATATGCATGCCTCCGTTAGTGGTGTCATGCATATACACATCGGGTACACCCCGGTCAAGGCGCGCAACGCCAGGGGATGGCCTGTGTTCCAAGGTGGTTGCGCACATTTCAATGGATGGAGTGATACATGCGACGCATAGTTGTCATAGGTTCCGGTGTGGGGGCGGGCAAGCTTGCCGCGCGCGTCAAGCGGCTGCTGCCGGGGTGCGAGGTAAACATGGTCATGCCTGAAGCGCCCGAGGTAAAGGTTGGCGGTGCCGAGGGCAACGGCCCGTTTTCCGCGTGCCTGGGGGGGCGGCGCGCCTCGCGCGTGCTGCTGGCCGCCCGCGAGGTGGGCGTGCTAGATGCCTCCGAGCTTTCCGTCGATCTTGACGCCAACACCGTCATCACCGGCTCCAGCCGGGGGCGGCTGGCGGTGCGCTACGACCAGTTGGCCATGGAAATCGACGCCACCCCGCGCATTCCCCGCGCCCTGCGTGGCGCACCCAACGTGTTTGCCTGGCCCTGCGCCGACGCCACGGGCCTTGATGCCGTGCTGGCGGAACGCGTGGCCGCCGGGGCCTGCCGCGCTGTGGTGGTGGGCCAGGGGCCCGAGGCGCTGGAAGCCCTGCGCCTTGCCCGGGCCGCCGGGGCCACTCCGGTATGGGTGCGCACCCGCGCCGCGACCAGCGATGCCGCCAACGCCGCCAACGCCGTGGACGCCGACATGTGGCGCCACGCGGCGCGCATGGCTCGTCGCAATGGCGTGGAAACGGTGAACTGGACCGGCGTGGCCATGGAACGCATGGGCGCGCTGCCTGCCGATGGCGGCGGCTTTGCCGCGCTGGTGGCCGTTGCCCCCGAACGTGCCGATGGGGCAGGCGGTTCCGACCTGCGCGTGGAAGGCGACGTGTTCATCTGGACCAGCCCCATGGTGGTGCAGAATCCGGCCCTGACTCTGGACGGCATCAGCCTGGACGACATCGGCCGCATCGACGTGGACGGCTGCCTGCGCACCGGTGCGCCCGGCGTGTATGTGTTCGGCACCGGGGTCGGCGTGCAGCGCATGGCCCCGGACGGCAGCGTGGAGCAGGTTGCAGCCGTGCCCGCCGAGGTGCCGGGGCTTATCCGCGTCTTGGCCGACCATCTGGCCTCTATTGACGGTTCCGGTGCCAGCGTGGCCCCCGCCCGGGGCGTGGCCGCCTGCCCGGCGGGTGACTTGGCGGCGGAACTGGCCGGGGCCGATGGTTCAGCCGTTGCCGGGCTGCCCGACGACTTGTCCGCCGAGCTGGCTGCCGATCTGGCCGCCGCGCTGGGTGATTGCCCCTGCCGCCTGCCCGCCCTGGGCACCGTGCATGGCGAAGGCCCCGGCGTGACCGTGGCCGCCGTGGGGTTGGGCTCTGCCGACTGCGCCAGGGCCGAGGTGGAAACCGAGTTTTCCGTGTACGCAACCCCCGCCGTTCAGGCCGGGGCTGGCCAGGCCGTCTCCGGTCAGGACGATGACGATGCCGCCGTCCGGGGCGGCCTGCCCGCCGGCCATGCCGTGAAGCTGCTGGCCGCCAAGGCAGGTGGTGCGCTGCTGGGCGCGCAGGTGGTGGGCCGCGACGCGGAGCTGTGCGCCGCCGTGGTGTCCGTCGCCTCGCTGGCGCTGCGCGCGGGCATGCGCGTGGCCGACCTGGCCCAGGCGGAACTGCCCGGCGCGGCCGGTGAACTGCTGCGTCGTGCGGCGGCCGTGCTGTCCAACAAGCTGGCGGGCCGCTACTTCGGCATTACCTCGGACGAGTTCATCGCCTCGCGCGAGGCCGGGGCGGAGTTCTTCACCCTGGACCTGCGCAGCCTGCCCGACTGGCGCGCGGGCCATGTGCCCGGCGCGTACAACATTCCCCACACCCAGTTGCGCAAGCGGTTGCAGGACGAGGTGCCGCGCTTCACCCCCATCGTGCTGGTGGGGACCACCTCCGACGCGGCGTGGAGCGTGGCCTGCATGCTGGGCGGCCTGGGGGCCACCGACCTCTACGTGCTGGACGGCGGCATGGCCTTCTGGCCCCATGCGCTGGAGACGGCATGACCTTTGAGAAACCCGGCAAGGGGGGAAAGGCCCCCGAGCGCACGGGCGCTGCCGCCGGGCCGTCGGCTTCCGGCGGCTCTCCCGCCACGGGCGGGCGGGGCCGCATCATGCGGCTGCCCGGCATCAACTGCCGCTTTCACGAGGCGGGGCACTGCGCCGTGGACGAGACCATGAACCCCGGCCTGAACGAGGGCTGGCGCTGCGGCGAGGAGCAGCGCATCGTCCGTGCCTACGATCATTTCCTCGAACAGGCGGAGACCTTCGACCTGTCGTCGGAGCAGGCCACGGCGCTGTGGGAGCGTCGCCTGGCCACCATGCCGCCGCCCGGCGGGCTGTGCGCCAACTACACGCCGCCCCCCTCCTGTCCGTCCTGCAAGGGCGGGGGGTGCGGCGACGAGGCGGACTGGCTGGACTGCACCCACTTTCGCGAGGGGGTATGCGTGCTGCTGCTGCCCAGTTGCGACGGCATCTGCGAACGGTTCCAGGGGGCGTGAACGGCCATGGCGCCCGGCGCCCTGTTCCCTCGTTCACGCGGTTACAGAGACTTCAAGCTCTTACAGATGGTGACCATGCACAACGCTTCCGAACATCCCGTGCTCTACATTCCGCTGCTGCACCGTGAACTGGCCCCCGCCTGTCTGCCCGAGGGCGTGGAGTTTCTGTCCGCCGGGTTGCCCGCCGCGCCCACGGTGGCCGGTGGCGCGCCGCGCGACGCCGCCAACCCTCCCGCCGTATCCGCGTGGCGTTCGCCCCTGTTGCCCCTGTCCGAGGCGGAGGCCCGGACCTGTCTGGCCGAGCTGCTGGACTTCGGCATGAACGTGGGTTCCGGCCCGCACGGCGACCTGGCCGCCATGGTGGCCGCGCTGGAAAGCGCGCAGGACGAGGCCCCGTTTTCTCTGGGCCGCTCCGAACTGGCCGCGCTGGAAAGCTTTGCCGCCGATGGCGCCGTGGGCGGTGCCGCGCCCGGTTCCCCTACGGACGACCCGGCCCTGACGGACCGCAACCGGCGCATCGCCGCGCAAAAGACCCTGATCCTGGCCTGGCATCTGGAAGAGCGCGTGCGCGAACTGGATGCCCTGAAGGAAAAGTTTTCGCGCAGCCGCGAAAGCCTTGCCGACATCCTGGGCGTGGAAACGGACGAGGAACTGCGCGAACTGCCCGCCCTCGAACCGTATTCCGCCATGCTGCCCGGCAGTGGCGCCGACATCATCGGCCCCTCGTGGCGGGTCATCGTCGAGAACATGGGTCCCTTCCTGCCCGACGGCGCGGTGCTGTTCACCTGCGATGCGGAAATTTCCGCCACCCTGCGCGACGGCGGCGCCGCCTTTGCCCCCGTCACCGCCGAACAGGCCGCCCGCCTGTGCCCCGCCTGGGGCGACAAGGTGGCCAAGCTGGTGGTGCATGCCCGCTTGCCCCTGTGGCAGGTGGCGGGCCGCCCCGGTCCCGACGCCGCGCGCCCCTGGCTGGACCGCGTGTTCGACGTGGTCTGTTGCGGCAAGTGTGCCCGGTAGGGAAAACCGTTTTTGTACGCCTCCGGCGGGCAGGACGGCAGCTGTTATGCGAGCGCAACGCGCGAGCATTACAGATGGCGATAGCAGAGCTGGCGAGGCCCCCTGCACCCCCACTTCATTTGTGTCGGCACCACAGCCATACTGACTGGTCTCCATGGCATGTGATGTCCGGCGAGTGTCCAGTTGCCGGTGCCTGAGGCGGCCGGGAAAGATATTTCACGAGGTTTGCGTGTATCCAACGGTTCATCGCCTTCAGCAGCTGTTCCCCAGGGGCCTCAAGGGCATCATCTTCGATTGCGACGGCGTGCTGTTCGACTCGCGCGCGTCCAACATCCAGTACTACAACCTCATCCTTGGCGCGTTGGGCCAGCCGCCCATGTCGCGGCAGGACGAGGACTACACCCACATGGCCTCGGTGGGGCAGTCGCTGGCGCGCATCGTGCCGCCCGCGCTGATGTCCAGATTGCCCGAGGCGCGCAAACGCATCGTCTACCGGCGCGACATCCTGCCCCTGCTGGACCCGGAGCCGGGCCTGATGGAACTTTTGCGCTGGCTGCGCGACGCGGGCCTTCGCCGGGGCATCTGCACCAACCGCACCACCACCATGGAATACGTGCTCGACCACTTCGGCATGACCGAGCTGTTCTTTCCGGTCATGACGGCGTCACGCGTGCGGGCCAAACCCCACCCGGAAGGCATCTGCGCCACCCTGGACGCCTGGGGCCTTGCCCGCGACGAGGTGGCCTTCATGGGCGACACCATCGCCGACGAGGAAACCGCCCGCATGGCCGGGGTGTGTTTCTGGGCCTACCGCAGCCCGTCGCTGGCCGCGCGGCTGCATCTGGACGACTTCTGGATGCTGCGCCGGGTGCTGGCGGAGTACCTGCGTCAGGAGAACGGGCGGGGCGCCGCGTCCGGTTGCTCCCGTCCGTAAGACCGCCGGAAACATCCGGCGGGCAACGCCGCACGCCGCATGCCCGGTGCAGGAGTAACCACTTTTTGCTTGATTCTTATGGCAGGTAAGTGGAAGTATCGGTGTTACGGTCGCCCCCCAATTCCGGGGTGCGCTTAACCGGAGGGTCCATGTTCGTCTTTTCGAATCTCATTTTCGGCGTGGCGCGCGTGCTGGATGCCGTGCTGAACCTGTATTTCTGGATCGTCATCGTTTCGGCGGTTCTCTCGTGGGTCAACCCGGATCCCTACAATCCCATCGTGCGCATTCTGCGCAACCTGACGGAACCGGTGTTCTACCGGGTCCGCAAGTGGATTCCGTTCACCTACGTGGGGGGGCTCGACCTGTCCCCGGTGGTGGTGTTGCTGGCCATCCAGTTCATCAGCGCCGTGCTTGTCCAGTCGTTGTACCAGTTCGCCGTCACCATGCGATAGGGGCGTCACATGTCCGTGAGCCGCATAGATCTGCTGAACCACAGCTTCTCCAAGTCCCTGCGAGGCTACACCACCGAAGAGGTGGACAGGATGATGCAGGAGGCAGCGGATGCCATCGGTCGGCTGAGCGAGGAAAAGGCCGCGCTGGCCGGGCAGGTGGCGCGGCTGGAAGAACGCCTGTCCGAATTCAAGGAGCGGGAATCGACGTTGCGAGATACGTTGATGACCACCCAAAGGGTTACCGCCGACCTCAAGGCAAGTGCCCAGAGGGAGGCGCAGCTGATCATCGACGCTGCCCATTCCAAGGCGGAGAACCTCATCAATCAGGGGCAGCTCCGCCTTGCGCGCATTCAGGAGGACATTGCCGAGGCCCGCAAGGTCAAGGCGCAGTTCGAGATGAAGGTGCGCTCCGTGGTGCAGCAGCACCTGCGCATGCTGGACATGTCCCGCGAAGACGACGAGGCCCTGGAGGCCGCTGCGGCCCGCATCGCCGGGCGGCAGAAAGGTGGACCGGCCTGATTCCGTCCGCCCCGAATGGGCGGCCCCGGCCGGGGATGGGCAATGGGCGGTTCTGGTGCGGGCGGTGCCCGGCGCGCGCAAGAGCGCCTGCGAGGGCACGGCGGACGGAAGGCTGAAGGTGCGCCTGGCCGCACCGGCGGTGGACAACAAGGCCAACAAGGCGCTGGAGCAATTCGTGGCCTCCGCGCTGGGAATGCGCCGCAACCGCGTGCGCCTGGTATCCGGCCACACGAGCCGGTTGAAGAAACTGATCGTCGAATCGGATGTGGAGCCCAGCTGGGGCCTGCTTGGCACATGTGGGAAAGAACAACCCTCAACGCCATAGGAGAGAAGTTCCATGGAACCGAAAGACAACGCGCTCATCGAGAAGTACGCCGTCACGGACCCCGAACTGAAGGCGCTATGGGACGAGCATATTCTGTTCGAGAAACAGTTGGAGAAGATCGAATCCAAGTCGTTCCTGACCCCCGCTGAAGAAAAGGTGGCCAAGGAACTGAAGAAACAGAAACTCGACGGAAAGACCCGGCTCCACGCCATACTGGACCGGTACCGCGCCTTGGAGGGCTAGATGGAACTGAACGGGGCCCGGATTCTGCTGGAATGCCTCAAACGGGAAGGCGTGGACGTGCTGTTCGGCTATCCCGGCGGGGCCGTCATAGATATTTATGACGAACTGCCCCGGCACGATATCCGGCATATATTGGTCCGGCACGAACAGGCGGCGGTACACGCCGCCGACGGTTTCGCCCGCGCGTCGGGCAAGGTGGGCGTCTGTCTGGTCACTTCCGGGCCGGGCGCCACCAATACCGTGACCGGCATCGCCACGGCCTATGCCGATTCCATTCCCATGGTCGTGCTGACGGGGCAGGTACCCACCCCCCTCATCGGCAACGACGCCTTCCAGGAAGTGGACATTGTCGGCATCACCCGCCCGTGCACCAAGCACAACTATCTGGTGAAGGACGTGCGCGACCTTGCCCGCGTGCTGCGGCAGGCCTTTTATCTGGCCCGCTCCGGCAGGCCGGGTCCCGTTCTTGTCGATTTGCCCAAGGACGTCATGCAGGCCAGGACAGAATTCATCTGGCCCGAAGACGTCAAGATGCGCAGCTACAACCCCACCTACCGGCCCAACCTGAACCAGCTGCGCCGCGCGGTGGAGGCCCTTATCGAGGCCAAGCGCCCGCTGTTCTTCGCGGGGGGCGGCGTGGTCATGTCCGACGCCAGCGAAGAACTGGGCTGGCTGGCCCGCACCCTGAGCATTCCGGTTACCGCCACCCTGATGGGCCTTGGCGCCTTTCCGGGCGACGACCCGCTGTGGCTGGGCATGATCGGCATGCACGGCACCTATGCGGGCAACAAGGCCGTGAACAACGCCGACTGCATCGTGGCCGTGGGCGCACGCTTCGACGACCGGGTGACCGGACGCCTTTCCGCATTCGCTTCCGGCGCGCGCATCATCCACATCGACATCGACCCCACGTCCATCCGCAAGAACGTGCAGGTGGACATTCCCGTGGTGGGCGACTGCCGCAAGGCGCTGGCGGGCATCCGCGAGATAGCCACCACCCGCCTTGCCGAAAAGGACTGGGCGGCGGCGCACGAGCCGTGGCTGACCCAGGTTTCCACCTGGCGCACCGAACAGCCCCTGACCTACGTGCAGAACGGCACCATCAAGCCGCAGCAGGTGGTGGAAACCATCTTCTCCATCACCCGTGGCGACGCCATCGTCACCACCGAGGTGGGCCAGAACCAGATGTGGACGGCCCAGTTCTTCACCTTCCGCAAGCCGCGCACGCTGCTTACGTCCGGCGGGCTCGGCACCATGGGCTACGGCTTTCCGGCCGCCATCGGCGCGCAGTTCGCCTTTCCGGACAAGCTGGTCATCGACATGGCGGGCGACGGGTCCATCCAGATGAACATCCAGGAACTGGCCACCGCCGTCTGCAACAAGCTGCCCATCAAGATCGTGATCCTGAACAACGGCTACCTCGGCATGGTACGCCAGTGGCAGGAGCTGTTCTACCAGCGCAACTACTGCTCCACCTGCATGGAGGCGCAGCCCGACTTCGTGAAGCTGGCCGAGGCCTACGGGGCCGAAGGCTACCGCATCACCGAGGTGGGCGAGTTGGAATCCACGCTGCGCGCGGCCTTCGCCTCGCCCCATACCGCCGTCATCGACGTGCGGGTGGAACGCGAGGAGAACGTGTACCCCATGGTGCCCGCTGGCGCGGCCCTGGACGAAATGCTGCTGGTCTAGGGAGGGCAGCCCATGCGACATGTGCTTTCCGTTCTCGTGGAGAACGAACCGGGCGTGCTGTCCCGGGTGGCGGGGCTGTTTAGCGGACGCGGTTTCAACATTGAGTCGCTGAACGTGGCCCCCACGCTGGAAGAGGGCGTTTCGCTCATGACCATCAGCACCAGTGGCGAGGAACAGATCATCGAGCAGATCGTCAAGCAGTTGCGCAAGCTGGTGACGGTGATCAAGGTTGTGGACTTCATCGATGTTTCCGCCGTCGAGCGCGAGATGATGATGGTCAAGGTGCAGGCCGACGACGCCCGCCGGGCCGAGGTGCTGCGCATCGCCGACATCTTTCGCTGCAAGGTGGTGGACGTGAGCCTGAATGACCTGACCCTGGAAGCCACCGGCGACCACGGGAAGATCCAGGCCATCCTGAGCCTGCTGGCCCGCTTCGGCATCAAGGAAATCGCCCGCACCGGCACCGTGGCCATGCGGCGGTCTATGCAGCCGGAATCAATGTAGCGCCTGTTGATGCCGGATTACGGCACCTGTAATGCGGTCCCGCGTCAGACTTCACGCGCGGCGGCGGGCGAACAGCGCCTTTCGCCGCGCGTCCTGCACGATGGGGTGAACCTGCGGCTGATTGAACAAATATTCAGTCCGCCGTGTTTCGGCACCCCCCAAGGGGTAGCCTTCCGCCGCCGAATCCGGTATCGCAATCCATTGCGGCAGCGCTTTCGCTGCTTACGGTGGCAAACCCGCAAGGGTGCCGGGGCCACTCCTGGTACCGGGCGGGGTCTTCATACACCGCAACCGTCATTCGAGGACGCCGCACCCGTGTGCGGCAGGGAGTAGATGATGAAGGTCTATTACGAACAGGATGCGACACTGGAGGTCCTGAAGGACAAGACCGTGGCCATCATCGGCTACGGCAGTCAGGGCCACGCGCACGCTCAGAACCTGCGCGACTCCGGGATCAACGTCGTTGTCGGGCAGCGTCCCGGCGGGGCCAACTACGAACTCGCCAAGGAACACGGCTTTGCGCCGCTACCCGTGGCCGAGGCCGCAGCCAAGGCCGACCTCATCATGATCTTACTCCCCGACCAGGTACAGGCCGCGATCTACGAAGCGGAAATCAAGCCGAACCTGAAGCCGGGCGACGCACTGCTGTTCGCCCACGGGTTCAACATCCACTTCGGCCAGATCGAGCCCCCGAAGGACGTCGACGTCTTCATGATCGCCCCCAAGGGCCCGGGCCATCTCGTTCGCCGCACCTACACCGAGGGGGGCGGCGTCCCCTGCCTCGTCGCCATCCACCAAGATGCGACCGGCAAGGCCATGGAGAAGGCTCTGGCGTATGCCAAGGGCGTTGGTGGTGCGCGTTCCGGCGTCATCGAAACCACCTTCAAGGAAGAAACCGAGACCGACCTGTTCGGTGAACAGGCGGTGCTGTGCGGCGGTCTTTCGTCGCTCATCAAGGCCGGTTTCGAAACCCTGGTCGAAGCGGGCTACCAGCCCGAAATCGCCTACTTCGAGTGCCTGCATGAAGTGAAGCTCATCGTCGACCTCATTTACGAGGGCGGCCTTGCCAAGATGCGCCACTCCATCAGCGACACCGCAGAATACGGCGACTACGTCACCGGCCGTCGCATCGTGAACGAGGAAACGAAGAAGGAAATGAAGAAGGTGCTCCAGGAAATCCAGGAAGGCACCTTCGCCCGCAACTTCATCCTCGAGGCCAAGGCCGGGTACCCCGGTTTCAAGGCCACCCGCCGCATTGAGGCCGACCACCAGATCGAGAAGGTGGGCGGCAAGCTGCGCGGCATGATGCCCTGGCTGCACAAGAAGTAGCCGCCAGCCTCATTGCCTTGCCTGTCAGACAGGGGCCGCACCGAAAGGGGCGGCCCCTTTTGCGTGCGCGGCGCGCCACGTTTTGCTCTTCCTTAAATAACAGGGCGTTGCGCAATGATTCGTAACCCCCTGTTCTTTGCGGTCTGTCTTGTTGCACTACAGTTTCATGAATGTGGAGCGAGGCCAGGCAGTAGGTCCCCAGATGCCCATCAAACTGCCCCTGTCTTGACAGGCTGTTTATGTGTATATACACATTTCCCGACGCGGTGGAACAAGAGCCAACCTGATGAGGAGGCGTGGCGTGGTTGAAGACTTCCGGATTTCATCCATTGGGCACCAATGTCTATGTAACGGTCTGCGGCGCGCGGCCAGGGCCGTGACCCGGCTGTATGACAGCCATCTGGCCCCTAGCGGGCTGCGAGCAACGCAGTTCAGTATTCTCGCGGCGTTGGAAACGACAGGCCCCATCATTCTTGGGAAACTCGCGGAACGTCTTGTCACCGAGCGCACCACCCTTACGCGGAATCTTTCCCTTCTGGAGGCGCGCGGGCTGGTTCAAGCAGCGGCTGGCAAGGACCAGCGCCAGCGGTATGTCTCCATCACGCCGGAGGGGCGCGAGGCCCTGAATGCTGCGCTGCCTTACTGGGAGCAGGCCCAGGCCTTCCTGCGCAGCCGCTTGGGTGAAGGCAGGCTGGATGCCTTGCTCGGAGATTTTTCGGAAGTGGTTGATGCGGCAGAAGTCCCGCCCCCTTCAGGGAAGTGTCCTTCATAAGGAGCCATTCATGCCCTCGTCCTCTTGTTTGAATGCAGCGGAGTTGAGGCAATTGTGTCTGGATGCTGGAGCCGGGGATGTCGGTTTCGTGGAACTGGGCCGAAAGGCGCTGGACGCGGAACGAACCGATATTCTGGCGGCGTACCCGCGTGCACGCACGCTCGTTGCGCTGGCCTTTCCCCTGAACCCGGAAAACATCCGCAGTCCGGCCAGACACATGTCTTCGGCGGAAGTCCACAATGCTTCGGATGAATGTGTCACCACCTCGCGGGGCATCCTGCGTGCCCTGAACGCACAGGGTGTGCGAGGCGTGGCCGTTCCGGCGGACTTCCCGATGGACATGGGCCGCTTTCCCGGCAAGATATGGACGGTGAGCCACAAGATCGTGGCCGTGGAGGCGGGCCTGGGGCACATGGGCGTAAACCGGCTGGTGCTGCACCCGCGCTTTGGCAGCTTCATCCGGCTTACGTCGCTGGTCATCGACGCCGAGGTGGACAGTTACGGCACCCCGCTTGAAAATTCGCCGTGCATCCATTGCGGCCTGTGTGCGGCGGTATGTCCCGTGGGGGCGGTCAAGAACAAGGGGGCCTTCGATCCCATGGCCTGCATGACCCACGCGTATCGCGACAACGTTCTCGGCTTCATGGACCTGCTCGATGCGGCGATGACCTCTCCGGGAATCGAGGCCTTTCGTCAGCGCTTCCTCGACCGGGAGACTGCGTCCATGTGGCAGTCGCTGATGTACAAGATGAACTACCGCTGCGGCTACTGCATGGCCGTGTGCCCCGCAGGCCGCCCCGGCGGGGCAGAGTTTATCTCTGGTCGCAAGGCCTATGTGGACGAAGTGGTGAAGCCGCTGCTCAAACGCCAGGAAGAGGTCTATGTCATCCCCGGCTCCCCGGCAGAGAAACGGGCGACAGGCAACAGCAGCAAGCTGGTGCGCCGCGTGGTACCTCTGGTGGAGCGGCGGCAAGGCTAGGCGAGAAGCCATCCGGATTCTGTGGTGCGACCTCAGGCGTGGCTGGTTGGCTATATCTGGCCACATACATTCGAGGTAGGGGACTCGGCATGCACCAAGCATTTGATCACCCCCGCATCGGCGTCGCGAAACCGAAGAACCCTCTTTTCGCGCCGCCCCCAGCGACGGGGTGGCGGGCGAACGGCGCTGACGGATGCCTCATGTGCCGACTCGGGTGAGCGATGACGTGAAAAGTTGCGAGCAGACGTTGCCCCGGCGACGTTCCGGTAGTATTCTAGCGGTAACGTCGTTTCTCCCCCCTGCGGATGCACCCGCCGGGAACACGGCGATACCTGAAATCACAGGAGAGACACCATGAGCACCATATTCACCGTCGCCGTCATCGTGGGCAGCCTGCGCAAGGATTCGCTGAACCGCAAGATGGCCAGGGCCCTTGTGGAACTGGCCCCGCCCGCGTTGCGTTTCGAATTCGTGGAAGTGGGCGGCCTGCCGCTGTACAATCAGGACCTGGACGACGAAGGCACCCCGCCCGTCGTGTGGACCGATTTCCGCAAGGCCATCCAGAGCGTGGACGCCGTGCTGTTCCTGACCCCGGAATACAACCGCTCCATGCCCGCCACCATCAAGAACGCACTGGACGTGGGCTCGCGCCCGTACGGCAGCAGCGTGTGGAACGGCAAGCCCGCGGCCATCGTCAGCGTGTCGCCGGGGAACATCGGCGGCTTTGGCGCCAACCATCACCTGCGCCAGTCGCTGGTGTTCCTGAACATGCCCCCGTTGCAGCAGCCGGAGGCGTACATCGGCGGGGCGGACAAGCTGTTCGGCCCCGACGGCGTCCTGACCGACGCATCCATGCGCGAGTTCGGCGCCAAGTTCATGAATGCCTTTGCCGGCTGGGTTGCCACCAACGTGAAGAGATAGTGTGGCGCAGCCGCCATGCGCGGGGCAGCCTGACGTTGCCCACCGCGACAGCCTGACCTGACACAACACGGCCCGCGTCCCTTTGGGGGGCGCGGGCCGTCATGCGTCGTGCGGGTGATGTTCGCCAGCGTGCAACCGTTGCTGTTGCAGCCGGGTGGTGGCGTGGGACCGAAGGCGGAGCGGGGAATGGCGACGGAGCAGCCGGGGCGGCAGCGCGGTCTTGCTCAGGCCCCTTCGGCTATCAGCCGGGCGTACAGGTCTTCGTGCTCCGGGTATTTCAACCCGGCCCCGGTGACAATGACGCTGGGGCGCAACTGGTCGGAACGTGCATCGGTAATGGGCACGATCTCCCAGCGTCCGTCCTCGCGGCCGACGACCAGTTCCTGTTGCTGCCGGTGGGCAAGCTTGATGGCGAGGATGACGGTTTCCTTGAAGGTCATGATGGCTCCGTGGGCGTACCTGCGTGCGTGATGCGCGAAGATGCCCGCGCACCCGGTACCGCGTCAAGTGCGGCAGGTGTGGAAAACAGGGGGAATCCGGTTGTTCCCGCCGCGTTGCTGCGTTCCCGCCGCTTTGCCGTCGCGCTGTGCGCAGCAGGGCGCCAGCGCATCGACACCACGGCGGCAAATGAAAACGGCCCTCCGAAGAGGGCCGTTGCGTGTGCGTATGATTTGGATTCCGGAAGGTTACGAGCCGCAGCTGCCAGCGCTGCCGCAGCCGCCGCAACTGCTGCTGCCGCCGCCGAGCGGCTTGCCGGATTCCACCGAGAATCCCATGTAGCTGATGTCGATGCGGATGGATTCCGCCATGGTCAGAAGTTCGGTGTTCACGCAGAAGGTGAAGCCGCCTTCCTCGAAGACTTTGTCGGTATCGTTAGGCTCATCCAGAGCCAGGGCCAGTCGGGGACCGCTTCAGCCGCCGGGGGCAAGGTAGACCCGGATGGGGTTCTTCTGCTTGTCCGCAAAGTAGGCATCAAGCTCTTTGCGGGCGTTTTCGGTGAGTTCGAACATGTGTCCTCCACTGTTGGATGTACGGAGAGCAACAAGTACGTACCCAAGGGTGGTTTGTCAATGCATCGACCGCACTGCCATAGCGGTTGTCTATGGGTTGCGGGGCGGCAACGCAAAGGACGACGTGGAGGGGACACGACAAAAGAGAGGGTGCGCAGTGTGCAACCCTCTGAATTTGCTATCATAGGCGGGTGGGGTGTGCCGAGAGGCACGGGATTGCCGGATGCCGTGAGCGGACCGGCCTCAGGAAGCTGCGGACGTGCGCGCGCTGAGGGGGCGTTCGGAAACCACCTCGAACCCGGCGTTGCGCGCCCGGATGCGCACGGCGCCCACCTGCTGGGCCAGCCGCTGGCTGATGCAGAAGGTGAAGCCGTCCACCTGCACGACATGGTCGCGCCCGGTGGGTTGGTCGGGGCCCAGCACGAGGTGCGGTCCCCGGCTGCCGCGCGGCGAAACGTAGATGCGGATAGGGCTTTGGGGGTTTTCCGAAAAGTACTCTTCCAGAATGCCCCGCGCGTCGTGTTCAAGGGTGATCATGTCCGTTTCCTTGCGGCCTGTGGCGACGTTCGGCCAAACCCTACCGCAGAACTGGTGAAAAGGCCAACCGAATGACCGCGCAATGACCGTGCGGCGTCAATCGTGAGGCGTAGCGGCGGCCATCCGCAGTCCGTTCCCACCAGGCCGGAGACGGTTTGCCAAGCGGCCGGAAACCGGTTACCAACGAAGATAGCTACGAATTCCCACCGGACGGGTGAACCCGATGGAACAGACCATTCTGCTGACCGAAGAGGAAATGCGCCGGGCGCTGGAACGTCTGGCCTATCAGGTGCTGGAACGCCACGGTGACTGCGCGGGACTTGTGCTCGTGGGCATCCAGCGGCGCGGGGCCGACATCGCGGCCCGCCTGGGGCGCATCATTGCCGAGCGCCTTGGCTGCGCGCTGCCCTCGGGCGCGCTGGACATCAACCTGTACCGTGACGACTGGACAACCCTGTCCACCAAGCCCGCCATCGGTCCGTCGGACATTCCCGTGGACCTGGACGGGCGCGACGTGCTGCTGGTGGACGATGTGCTGTTCACCGGGCGCACCATCCGCGCCGCGCTGGAGGCGCTGCTGGACTATGGCAGGCCCCGCCGCGTGGAACTGCTGGTGCTGGTGGACCGTGGGCACCGCGAACTGCCCATTCACGCCGACTTCGTGGGCCGCACCGTGAACACGGGCCGCAACGAGCAGGTGGACGTGCTGCTGCGCGAGCGCGACGGGCGGGACGAGGTATTGTTGTCCGTTCGCTAGGGCGCTGAATTTTTGCGATTTCTCGCCATCATTGCATGGTGCGTGAAAAACGGGGCGATGCCGTGATGCGGCGTCGCCCCGTTATCATTTGTGCGGAAAAAGTGCGTGATGTGCTAGTCGTTTCCGGGCTTGTCTATCTGATCGGGCTGGCTGGCCTGCCCCGGCTTCTTGCGGCGCAGGGCGTTTTCGCGAATGCGCTGGGCCGCGCGGTAGATGCGCCGGAACCGTTCGCGCCGTGCCGCCGTGAACTCGCCAAGCCGTCCGTGCAGCGGAAAGGCCAGCCGTCGCACCAGAAACACCGCCAGCACCACGGCAATGCCGCCAAAGGCACGCAGCAGGCGGGCGGCATCGTTGTCCGCCGCAAAGGTCCACCACAGGTCGTGGGTGTAGGGCAAGTGCCCGTGCACGAACAGCCCCACCACCAGGGTACAGCCCACCACCAGCAGCACGGCAACCAGCCAGCGCACGGTAAAACGTTCGCGCAGCAGCGAGGTGCGGCGGAAGAAGCGCCGACGTGTCGCGCACAGGGCGGCCAGCACCAGCGCCAGCAGGATGGCCTCCTGCCAGTCCAGCCCCTTCAGCACGCTGCATCCGATGCCCAGCACCACCAGCGCCGTCACCAGCCGCCATGCCGAGGCAAGGCGGCGTTGCAGCCCGCGCGAAAGCAGCAGCAGTCCCACGCCCGCCACTCCGCTCAGGAAGTGGGCCGCCTCCATGGCCGCCAGCGGCACGGTGGCCGTCAGCACGGCGCGGCTGTCGACCGCCACGGGGATGGCGCTGGAAAAGAGCAGGATCAGCCCGGCCGCAAAGGCGAGATAGGCCATCAGGGTATGGGCCAGCGCGTCGTTCCAGCGGCCTGCCTCGTCCAGTATCCGCTCCGCCTCGTGGCGGCGCAGGTGCAGTTCGTGGCCGCCCAGCAGCACGGCGGCAAACAGCAGCGGCAGCAGGTAGTAGATGAACCGGAAGCAGATCAGCGCGGCAATGACCGTCTGCGGCGAATGGGTGTGCGACAGGCTGAGGATGACCAGTTCGAACACGCCCGCGCCGCCGGGCACGTGGCTGAGCACCACGGCCACGATGGCCATCAGGTACACGGAAAGAAACTGGATGAAGTCCAGCCCGAGGTCGGCGGGCATCAGCACGTACAGGCAGGCCGCCGCCACCACCAGGTCCAGCCCGGCCACCAGGGTCTGCATGATGGCCAGCCGGAAGGGCGGCAGCGCGAATTCCTTGCCCATGACGCGGATAGGGTGCTTCGCCACCAGCGTCAGGATATGGTAGCCGACGGTCAGCGCCAGCAGCACCACGCCCAGCAGGCGCACGTCGCGCATGGGTATGTCGAGCGATTCGGGCACCGGCAGCGGCTGGATGATGAACACGGCCCCGGCAACGCCCAGCGCACCCACCCAGAAGGTGATGGCCAGCATGATCACCAGGCGCACCACATCCACCACCGAAAAGCCCCAGGCTGAATAGAACCGGTAGCGCACCGAACTGCCGCCCAGCAGCGCCCCGAAGTTGTAGCTGGTCACGCAGCCCACGAACGAGACAAGGGCGGTGCGGGCCAGGGACAGCGGCTTGTTGATGGCGCGCAGGGCCAGTGCGTCGTACCCCACCAGCACCAGATAGTTGAACACCATCAGCACCATGGAGAGCGCGATGCTGCTCATGGGCATCTGGCGCATGCTTTCGCGGATTTCGTCGATGTGGTATTTGCTGACTTCGTTGTACAGCAGCCACACGGCTCCACAGAAAACGGCGAACACCGCAACCTTGCCCAGCGAGCGCAGGTGCTTCTTCCACGGTGGGGAATGTTTGGGGGCGGCGGATACGACGTCTGTGTGCTTCATGCGGAGATGGTGCCGTCAGGGATGAAAGTGTTTACGTGTGCCGCGTTGCCACACCTGTCGGCGCGGCGGAACGCAGCCTACACTGGAGACTCGGTTACGGCAAGGCGGTGAAGCATGAATTCCCGCGCGGGGCATGTCGTTGCCGCCGGGATCGCGTGCCGTGGATGCGGTTTTGCGCACGGCACGTGCGACCGGTCATGCGGGGCTGGCGGCGGGGACGGGTTTTGCATGCGCTTCGGGCGTTGTCGGGCTCTCCCTGCGGGGTCGTGCCGCGCCGCAACCGCCATGCCGCATGGCGCGCGGCACGGCGGGTGGGGCGGGTGGCGTTGCGGCTGGTCCCTGTTCCCCCTGTTTCAGTTGCGGGCGATGTTTCTTGTGTTTCACGGCTGCGGGAAACGTTATTCGCGCTGCCTATCCATGGGCGGTGAATGAATATTTTCTCCTGTCGCATGGGTGTGTTGTGCCATGAAGTCCGTTTCGTAGCATTTCTGTCACTTGAACACGTTTCAGCCGTGCAGTAGAAGAGCGTGCCGCAGGGGGACTGTGCCCCGGCTGTATGGCGCTTTGCATTGTGCGGGGCGCCCGTTTGGCGTGTCCGCAGCCGTAGTGCGGGCAGGCGCGTGTCGCATTCGGCAAGGGGTTGTCCGGGGCGTCGCGCCGGTACCTTTTCATGCCGCATCATGCCGCATCATGCCGCCGCAGTGTGCCGGTGCGCGATGCAGGGCGGGGGGCCCTTGACGGCGCGGGGATGGTGACACGCATCACCACCCGGCCTGCCGCGCGGGCCGAAGGAAGGATATGGACGCAGTGAGTCCGGGGCAGGAGATGTACCGCTGGATGGCGGACCTCTTTCCCCTTTGCAGGAGCCTTACCGGTGACGGGGTGCGCAGGACGTTGGGCTACCTTGGCGATTTGCTGCCGGGCCTGCGCCTGCATGAGGTGCCTAGCGGCACGCAGTGTTTCGACTGGACCGTGCCGGACGAGTGGAACATCCGCGATGCCTGGGTGGCCGACATGCAGGGCAACCGGCTGATCGACTTCAAGGTCAGCAACCTGCACGTGGTGGGCTATTCCGAGCCGGTGGACACCGTGGTGACCCGCGAGGAACTGGACGCCCGGCTCTACTCGCTGCCCGACCAGCCGGACGCCATACCCTACGTCACCTCGTACTACAAGCGCACGTGGGGCTTCTGCATCGCGCATGACAAGCGCGAGGCGCTTGGCCCCGGCCCGTTCCGGGTGGTGATAGATTCCACCCTGGCCCCCGGCCACATGACCTGCGCCGACCTGTTCCTGCCTGGCCGTTCGGAAAAGACGGTGGTGCTGTCCACCTACGTCTGCCACCCTTCCATGGCCAACAACGAGCTTTCCGGCCCGGTGCTGCAAACGGCCATGGCCCGCCACCTGATGCAGCGCGACCACGAACTGTCGTACCTGCTGGTGTTCGTGCCGGAAACCATCGGCACCATCTGGTACCTCAGCCAGCATCTGGCCGAGATGCAGCGCAACGTGGTGGCCGGTTTCGTGCTGAGTTGCACCGGCGATGACCGGGGGTGGTCGTACCTGCCCTCGCGCAACGGCAACACCTTGGCCGACCGCACCCTGCTGCACGTGCTGGGCGCCTACCACCCCGATTTCAAGCGCTACACCTTTCTGGACCGGGCCAGCGACGAGCGCCAGTACAACAGCCCCGGCGTGGACCTGCCCATCATCCCCTTTGCGCGCAGCCTGTACCGGCACTATCCGGAGTACCACACCTCGCTGGACGACCTTTCCGTGGTGTCTCCGGCGGGGCTGGACAACTCGTTCACCACGCTGGCGCGCTGCCTGGAGATCATCGAGAACAACCGCACCTGGCGCGCCACCTGCCTGTGCGAACCGCAGTTGGGCAAGCGCGGCCTGTACCCCACCACATCCATGAAGAACGGGTACTGCAACAAGGTGAACATCATCATCGACTACCTGGCTTACGCCGACGGCACGCTGGACCTGGTGCAGATTGCCGACCGCATCGGCGTGCCCGCCGACGAGTGCATCCCCGTGGTGCGCGAACTGGTGGCGGCGGGCGTGCTGGCCCCGGTGGAGTAGAAGGGGCGTTGTGCGGGGTAAAGTACGACTGGGGACGGCGGAGTAGGGCGCAGGCAGGAAGGCAAGTGCCGGGTATCTGTATGCGGCGGCGATTGCGATGCTCCCTCGCGCGCAACCCTCAAGCGCGCCCGTAACAGCCATTGATTGCCATGAACAAGGCCCCCGGTGTGATGTCGGGGGCCTTGTGCGTGTTGCGGGGAGAATTCGGGCGATCAGTCCAGTTCTTCGTCTTCCATGTCTTCGCCAAAGCCGTGGTAGTCGGCAAGGCGGCGCGCCTTTTTCAGGGCTTCCGCGCATTCCTTGGCGATGGCCTGAATGCCCTTGGCGGAAACGGCATCGGGCTTGGGGGCTTCGGCCTGTTGTGCGCCGTCATCCTGAGCCGCGCCATCAGCTTGACCCGCGCCAGCGGTGCTCATGGCGTTGGCGCGCATGGCGTCGGTGAAAATCCAGACACGGTTGGTGAGGTAGCGGCTGTCGCCTGCCGTCCATGCGGCGCTGCCGCTCTTGCACGCGGCGGGAATGATGCCGCGCGTGCCCGGCCTGTCCGTGAAGCACTGGACGTACAGGCTGTAGTCCGCCTCTCGCCGCACCTCCACGAAGGCGCACAGGGCGTGCTCGTCCTCTTTGTCCATGCCCTTGGAGGTGGTGGGAATGGCCCCTTCTTCAAGAAGGTCGTGCGGTGCGATGTGGAAGACGTTCATGCTGGCTCCGGCTGGTATTTCTGGTGGAGAAGGACGCAAGTGTCCTCGCTCCCACTGGCTGGCATCATAACGAAAGAAGGGGCCGGACTGTGTCCAACCCCTTGAAATATGGCGGAGAGGGTGGGATTCGAACCCACGTACCGGCTACTAACCGATAACTCGATTTCGAGTCGAGCGCGTTACGGCCACTTCGCTACCTCTCCGCGTTGCCAACCGGGGCTTGCCCGTGGCGGAGTGACCTTTTAGGAAATTTCGGAAAGGAAAGCAAGCCCCCAGTGGGAGGGGAATGGGTGCGTGCTGCTTCGGCGGTAGGGATAGTTCTTGAGGCTTCGCACCTGCCTCGTTATGATATCATTTGGATTCAAACAGCATGTGCATTCACTCTTTATAATTGTGGGACCCCGCGCGGTTAGCGGGTAAAAATTGGCATTTAGCCGGATCGTTGCTCAACGACTAACAAAATGGGGCGCAGATGAGTCTAACAACCAACTTGTCGGGAAGATTAAGGAATACAACTCTTCCCAGAACACATGCTTTATTGCCTCTCTTTGAAGCGGTTGTAAATTCTATACACGCGTGTGAAGACTTGCCTGGAAAGGGTATTACGGGTGGGTCGATATGTGTTCATATTATGCGTGAGATTAAGTCTGAAGAGCAAACAAACTTGCTCGGCGATGACGGTGCAAAAAAAACTGGCCCGGAAGCTTTGCCAGAAATAGTGTGCTTCAAAATTGATGATAACGGGGTAGGGTTTAATGATGCAAATATGATGTCTTTCAAAGAGCTTGATAGCGACTACAAAGAAAAGAAAGGGTGCCGAGGTATTGGGCGTCTGCTTTGGCTAAAAGCGTTTAAAGATGTCAGCGTGAAGAGTAGTTACTTTTCTGAGGATGGAAAAATGTTTCAGCGTGTTTTTACGTTTGACAAGCAGTATGGCGTGAAGCCGGGTGCGCCCGAAGGAAAGATTGCGTCGAATATAAGAGAGCCTCAGACTGTAGTCACATTGTCTGGATTTATTCCTGGATACCGGAAGTATGCTCCGAAAACTATTAATAAAATAGCACATAGCATGCTTGAACATTGTCTCTGGTACTTTATCCGTGAAGGGGGTAGGCCAAGGATTAGCCTCGTTGATGGGGACAATACAGTTTTCTTGGATGATCTGTTTGACGGGTTTACTTTGGGGAATATCGAACATGAGTCGATAAATATCAAAGGGTACGAATTTGAACTTACATATATCAAAGCAAGAAATCCCAGTCTGAGCTGTCATGAAATATGTTATTGTGCTGCTGATAGATTGGTTAAGAAGGAGAATATTACAAATAAAATTCCTGGGTTGTATCGGAGAATGTCAGACGGTTCTGGGCAGTTTGCATATCTCTGCTTTGTTGTTTCATCCTTCTTAAACGAACGGGTTCGCTCTGAAAGGACAGGATTTGACATTGAAGAAAGTAGGGACGTTAGCGGGGAGGAGACTGCTAATCAATTTGGACTTTTTGGTGATAAGGTTGATGATGAAATAGTTTTTGAAGATATTAATGATGCAGTATTGGGGAAGATTGCTGCAAGACTAGGTTCAGTTCTTGATAAAAATAAAGAAGGTGGGCGCAAACGGGTGGAGACTTTTGTTTCGACTGTTGCCCCCAAATATAAGCCAATACTACGTCATTATAATGAGATAACTGTTGATCCAGACACATCTGACAAGGAACTTGATATTATTCTTTACAAAAAGCTGTCGGAGCTTGAAGTGAGTATGATATCCAAAGGGCATGATTTATCAAACCCTCAGGGGGATGAGTCTTTTGAAAAGTACAAAGAGAGGTTGGGGCAATATCTAGCAATGGCAAGTGATATAAAAAAGTCGGACCTGGCAAATTATGTATCGCATAGAAAAGTAGTGTTAGATTTTTTTGAAGGAGTTATTAAACGGCACAGGGATGGAAAATATTCCCAAGAGAATATTATTCACCAGTTGATTATGCCTATGCAGGTAGAATCAGGTGACATCCGATTTGATGACGCAAACCTTTGGCTTGTAGATGAACGACTTGCTTTTCATAATTTTCTTGCTTCAGATAAAACCCTGTCCTCGATGCCAATAACGGGGGCTTCGGAGGCTCTTGAGCCAGATATAGCATGCGTTAATATCTACGATAATCCATTTTTGGTTAATGAAGGGCAGAAGTTACCGCTGGCCAGCATAACCGTCATAGAAATTAAGCGCCCTATGCGTAATGATTTCTCGGAGGGAGAGAAAGATAATCCGATTGAGCAAGCACTGCTGTATGTTCAAAAAATTCGCAAAGGACAGGTTAAAACGTCAGACGGTAGACCTGTTCCTCAGTCGGAATCTATTCCTGCATTTTGTTATATTCTTGCTGACCTAACTCCTAAGATGATAGAAAGAGCAGCTTTGATGGCGTTAAAGCCCACAAGCGATTATATGGGGTACTTTGGTTACAATGATAACTATAAAGCCTACATTGAGGTTGTAGGCTTTGATAGATTGATTTTAGCAGCGAAAGAGCGCAATAGAGCTTTTTTTGACAAGCTTGGACTTCCCTCTAATTAAACTAATGGGGTTTCGTTTGTCCGGTATTTTCGGCAGCGAGAGGCAATGGTAGGTTGTCAGTCTGCGCGCCGCCCCTACCTCCGTTCCCGGAAAAACTCCTGCAACAGCGCCCCGCACTCTGCCGCACGCACGTGGCCCATGTGCCACACCCGGTGGTTATGGAAGGGCTGGTCCAGCGCGTCCAGGCAGGATGTGACGGCCCCGGCCTTCAGGTCGGGCGCGCCGTACACCACGCCCGCCACGCGGGCATGCACCATGGCCCCGGCGCACATCAGGCAGGGTTCCAGCGTCACCACCAGCACGGCGCCGTCCAGCCGGTAGTTGCCGGTGTTGCGGCAGGCCTCGCGCAGGGCCACCATTTCCGCGTGGGCGGACGGGTCGTGCGTGGTCACTGGGGTGTTGTGCCCCGTGCCGATGATGCGCCCCTGCCGGTCCACCACCACCGCGCCCACGGGCACCTCGCCTTGGCCTGCGGCTATGCGGGCCTGCGCAAGCGCGGCATCCATCAGCGCATCCCACGTCCAGCCGGGCGGGGCGGGGGGTACGGGGCCAGCCGGTCCGCGCAGGGCGTAGGGCGGCAGGATGAAGGCGTCGTCGGTCACTGTGCTGCTCCGAAAAATATCCGGCCCGGTTGCCGTCTGGTGGCCGGGCCGGTTTCTGTTGCGCCCTTGGCGCGCCAAAGGCCCGCAAGCCCCGTCTACCGCGCCTGTGGAGTGTCGTCACGAGCAAGCCTCTTGCTCTCTGGCAAAAGACCGCTCGTGACGGCACCGCCTAAATGATCACATGCTTCTTGATATACGCCACCACCTGCTCGGGGGTGTCCAGCACGGTGAAGAGTTCCATTTCCTCTTCACGGATGAAGTTGTACGGCACCATCTTGTCGCGAATCCAGTCCAGCAGGCCGTTCCAGTAGTCGCTTTTGTACAGCACGATGGGGAAGGGCTTGATGCGGTGGGTCTGCGTCAGCACAAAGGCCTCGGTCAGTTCGTCAAGCGTGCCCACGCCGCCGGGCATGACCACGTAGGCCATGGCGTACTTGATGAACATCAGCTTGCGTACGAAGAAGTAGCGAAAGTCGCAACGCGTCTTCACGAACTGGTTGGCGCCCTGTTCCATGGGCAGGTGGATGTGCAGCCCCACGGATGTGCCGCCCGCGTCGGCTGCGCCCTTGTTGCCCGCTTCCATAAGACCGGGGCCGCCGCCGGTGATCACGCCGTATCCGGCCTCCACCAGCTTGCGGGCAATGGTTTCCGTTTCCGTGTACAGGGGATTGTCCGGCTTCACCCGCGCAGAACCGAAAATGGACACGCAGCGGTCCAGGTCGCTCAGGGTTTCAAAGCCGTCCACCAGTTCGGCCATTATCTTGA
This sequence comes from Nitratidesulfovibrio sp., assembly GCF_040373385.1. NCBI lineage: Bacteria > Pseudomonadati > Thermodesulfobacteriota > Desulfovibrionia > Desulfovibrionales > Desulfovibrionaceae > Nitratidesulfovibrio > Nitratidesulfovibrio sp. Next base: position 286,613 of record NZ_JBDXXH010000002.1, read on the forward strand.
AGAGCCGCCACGACTCCTTTATGGACAGGTTGTCAATCACGTACTGCTTGGAAGAACCCATTGCGCACTCCTTGAGTTTTGCGCACTATACGGATTCCGCGCAGCCCGTGCAACGCCCGGAAAGCGTTCTTGGGGTTGGCGCGCAGGGGCATTGGCCCAGGCAGGCGGATTTTCCTGTCTGCCCCGATGGGCCGGTTTGCCCGGTTTGCTGGGTCTGCCCGGTCTGCTCAGTCTGCTTGGTTTGGCGGGACTTGCCGAATTGGCGGGTGCTTGCCCGGCGCGGCACCGCTCGGTTTCGCGGGTCCGACATATCCGGCAGGTCCGACATATCCGGCAGGCTCGGCAGGCCCGGCGCAGTCCGCGTGTCCGGGCGCATCCGGACACATCCGGATGCCCCCGGACGCAGCCTGACGTCTCCCGGCGTCTCCGGCGCTTCCGGCACCACCGCATCGTACGCCATTCGCGCCCTTCACCACTCACCGGAACCAGAGGAACGGCATGAACATACAGTTTCTGGGAGCCGCGCAGACCGTCACCGGCTCGTGCTACATGCTGGAAGCCAACGGCACCCGCTTCGCCGTCGATTGCGGCATGCATCAGGGCAATTCCGAAATCGAAAAGCGCAACGTCAATACAGACATTTACCGCCCCGGCGACATCGCCTTCTTTCTCGTCACCCACGCCCACATCGACCACACCGGCCTTCTGCCGCGCATGACGCGCGAAGGGTTCAAGGGCAACATCTATTGCACCCCGCCCACGCGCGACCTGATGGACATCATGTTGCAGGATTCCGCGCACATCCAGGAAATGGAAGCAGAGTGGGAAACCCGCAAGCAAAGCCGCTTCGGCAAGCGCAAGCCGGTGGAACCCCTGTACACCATGGCCGACGCCCAGAGCGCCGTGCGCAGGCTGCGCCCCGTGGAATACAACGCCCCGTTCGAACCCGCGCCGGGCATTCGCGTTACCTACAAGGACGCCGGGCACATCCTGGGCTCCGCGTTCCTTGAAATAGAGGTGACGGAAAACGGCACCCCCACGCGGCTGGTGTTTTCCGGCGACCTCGGGCGGCCCAACCAGCTCATCGTCAACGACCCCGACCATCCCGCCCGGCCCGACTACCTGTTCATGGAATCCACCTACGGCGACCGAGACCACAAGGATTCCGAGAACAGCCGCGCCGAACTGGCGGAAGCCATCGCCTACAGCCACGCCCACGGCGAAAAGGTGATCATTCCCGCCTTTGCGGTGGAACGCACCCAGCAAGTGCTGTACACCCTGCACATGCTGTGGAAGGACGGCAAACTGCCCGCCGACATGCCGGTGTACATCGACAGCCCGTTGGCCATCCGCGCCACGGAAATCTTTCGCAAGCACCCGCGTTTCTATGATGACGACCTGAAGGCCGCATACGCGCGCGGCGATGACCCGCTGTCCCTGCCCAACCTGCGCTACACCCTGAGCAGTCAGGAATCGCAGGCGCTCAACGGCATGAAGGGTTCGGCGGTGATCATTTCCGCCAGCGGCATGTGCAACGCGGGCCGCATCAAGCATCATCTGCGCCACAACCTGTGGCGGCAGGGGGCGTCCATCGTGTTCGTGGGGTATCAGGGCGTGGGCACGCCGGGCCGCAAGATCGTGGACGGCGCCCAGACCATCCGCCTGTTCAACGAAGACGTGGCAGTGAATGCCAAGGTGTTCACCATTGGCGGCTTTTCGGCCCATGCCGGGCAAAGCCACCTGCTCGACTGGGTGGGGGCCTTCCAGCACAAGGACATGGAAGTGTTTCTGGTGCACGGCGAAGAAAAGGCCCAGACCACCCTTTCGGAAAAGCTGCACGAACGCTACGGTCTTACCGTGCACATTCCCACCTACATGGAAGAGGTAACGCTGAAGCCGGGCCGCACCATGCTGACCGCGCCCGACGAAAGCCGCGCCCACCCGCGCGTGGACTGGGAATTTCTGCTGGGCGACACCGAGGCCAAGGTGGCCATGCTGCGCCAGCGCCTGGCCGGGGTGGAAACGCGCCCATGGGTGGAACAGGTGGACATACGCGACCGGGTGGCCGATCTGAACAAGGAAATATTGAGCCTGTTGTCGCAGGTGTAGATTCAAAATTGTCTTTTTGCCCGTTGGCATCGTCAAACTTCGCCTGCCATTTCGGTCGAATACGATAAGAGTATGCTCTCTCATGGCAGGCTCGTTTTCCTTGCCAACGGGCAAAAATCCTAATTTTGAAACAGCACCTCAGCCTAAGTTTACAATGTTTCAGGAGAGATATGCGCATCATCGCAGGTGAATACGGCGGCCGCGTGCTGAAGACGGCCGAAGGGCCGGGCTACCGGCCCGCCATGAGCAGGGTGCGTGAAGCGCTCTTTTCCATGCTGGAATCGCGCGGGGTGGTCTGGCCCGGCCTGCGCGTGCTGGACCTGTTCGCGGGCAGCGGCAGCCTGGCCTTCGAGGCGCTGAGCCGTGGCGCGGCGGAAGCGTGGTTTGTCGAAACGGCCCCCAAGGCGGCGGAGCTCATCCGCAAGAACGCCCAGACGCTGGGCATCGCCCAGCAACGTTGGCAGGTGTTGCAGGAAGACTGCAACAAGCTGCTGGCGCGCCGGGCGCGCACCACTTTCGACGTGGTGTTCATAGACCCGCCCTACGGTGCGGGCCAGCTGTCGCCCACGCTGCGCAACGCGGTACGCAACGGCTGGCTGGCCGATGGCGGCATCGTGGCCGTAGAGGTAGAGGCGCGCCTGCCGCTGGACCCGGAACAGGAAAACGCGGCGCTGGAACCCATCGTGGACAGGACCTACGGACAGACAAGGATCGTGCTATGGACCACGCGCGAGAACGGGTAGGGCGCCTTGCCATCTACCCCGGCACCTTCGATCCGCTGACCAACGGGCACGTCAGCCTCATCCGCCGGGGCTGCCAGATTTTCGACAACGTGGTGGTGGCCGTGGCCGCCGACACGCCGAAAACGCCGCTGTTCTCTCTGGACGAGCGGGTGCGCATGGCGGAGGAAGTGTTTGCCGGGCATCCCTCCATTACCGTCGAGCCGTTCACCGGCCTGCTGGTGGACTACGTGGAGCGGCGCGGGGCCAACATTATCCTGCGCGGGCTGCGCGCGGTGTCCGACTTCGAGTACGAATTCCAGCTGGCCCTGATGAACCGCAAGCTCAAGCGGCACATCCAGACCGTGTTCCTGATGACGGACTACCAGTGGCTGTACATCAGCTCCACCATCATCAAGGCGGCGGCCAGCCTGGGCGGCGACATCAAGGGGCTGGTGCCGGAAAACATCTACCGCAAGCTGCGCGAGAAGTACGGCTATCCCTACCCGCTGGGCGACGACATCGACCTCGGCCTGGGGGGAACGGGCGGGCCGGGCGGGCCGGGGGGCCAGGCCGGGGGCGGCTCCGCCGGGTCGGCCTTTGGCGCGGGCCTCGGCAACGGGGGCTTTCTGCCGCGCGGCATGGGCGCGGGCCTGTGCGCCGAAGGCGACGACGCGCTGCGCAACGGCGGCCTTGGCCCCGACGACGAGGGCTATGGCGGGGGGACGCCGCCCATGGCACCCACGTTTTAACGTGTTCAAGCAAACGGTCCTTTTGTCCGCTGGCGACCGACCCGAAGGGCGCGTAGCGTGGCCGTTGGGCGAGCCTGCGAGCCCTACGGACATCGAGCGCAGAGCGGTCAAACTTCGGCTGCCATGTCGGTCGAATACGATAAGAGTACGCGTTGCGGTCCTAACCTGTAGGACTCGCAGACTCGTCCAACAGTTGAGGCACTCCCTCATGGCAGCCTTGTTTTCCTTGCCAGCGAACAAAAATCCTCGTTTGCTTATAAAACGGGGGGCGGCATTGTGATGTCCCTCTCCGGTAATCTTGCAAATTCATTGACCAGTGCCGCCCCCATCCGCGTGGTCTGTCTGGTCGGCCCCACGGGGGCGGGCAAGACGGCGGCGGCGCTGCACCTGGCCCGCACGTTCGGGGCCGGGGTGGTCAATGCCGATTCGCGGCAGGTCTACCGCGACTTTCCCGTCATCACCGCGCAGCCCTCGCCAGAGGAGCGCGCGGTGTGTCCGCACCTGCTGTACGGCTTTCTGCCCAGCACGGAAAAGATCAGCGCGGGCGTGTGGACCGACAGGGCCACGGCGGCCATAGAGGAACTTTGTCGGGACGAACTGCGCCGAGGCAAGTCGGGCCACGGCGGGCTGCTGCCCCTGCTGGTGGGCGGCACCGGCCTGTACCTGAAGACCCTGCTGGACGGCATTGCCGACATCCCCCGCGTGGACCCGGCCATCGGCGCGCGGCTGGAGCGCGAATGCGACGCGCTGGGCGCCCCCGCGCTGCACGCCCGGTTGGCGGCCATCGACCCGGACTGCGCAGCGCGCATCCACCCCAACGACAGGCAGCGCACCGTGCGCGCGCTGGAGGTGCACGAGGGCACCGGGCGCACCCTGTCGTGGTGGCATGCCCGGCCCGTGCCGCCGCCGCGCTACGCGGCGCTGCGCATCGGCATGGACATGAGCCTCGACGAACTGACGCCCCGGCTGGACCACCGCATCGACCTGATGCTGGCAGCGGGCGCGCTGGACGAGGCCCGCGCGGCCCGCGCCGTGTGCGACGACCCCGCCGCGCCGGGCTGGTCGGGCATCGGCTGCGCCGAACTGTACCGCCATCTTGCGGGCGAACTGCCCTGGGCCGAGGCCCGGCTGTTGTGGCTGCGCAATACCCGCGCCTACGCCAAGCGGCAGCTGACGTGGTTTCGTGCCGACAAGCGCATCCACTGGATCCGGCCCGACGACCTTGACGCCATGACCACGCTGGTCGCCGCCTTCCTGCGCGGCGAGGCCGCGGAGTAGGGCACGCGCCGCCGGCTTCCCGGCCGCATCCCCTTCCCCTTGCCTTCGCGTGCCGCGCTGGCCTGCCCGCCGCAGGCGCGGCGTTTCCAAAAAACCAGCCGCGTCAGTTGTCACATACTCACCCGTGGTGTAGCATGCGCCAAACCTTCAGGGAGGCGTTCATGAACGCACTGGATACGGTGAATTCGGGCCGCAGGCCGTGGAGCCCCTATGTGGGCGGCGCGCTGAGCGGTCTTCTGGTGGTGGCGTCGGTGTGGGTGACGGGCAAGTACTTTGGCGCGTCCACCACCTTTGTCCGCTCGGTGGGCTTCGTTGAGCGGGTATTTTCGCCGGAACACGTGGCCGCGCTGGACTACTTCGTCAAGGAAGCGCCCAAGGTGGACTGGCAGTGGATGTTCGTGGCCGGTGTGTTCGTGGGCGCCCTGCTGGCGTCGCTGGCCTCTGGCACCTTCCGCTGGCAGGCGGTGCCGCCGGGCTGGGCGGAACGGTTCGGCCCGTCGCGGTTGCGGCGCGGCGTGGCGGCCTTTTGCGGCGGCGTGCTGGCCATGTTCGGCGCGCGTCTGGCAGACGGCTGCCCCAGCGGGCACGGCCTGAGCGGGTCGTTGCAGCTTGCGGCCAGCGGGTTCGTGGCGCTGGCCTGCTTCTTCGCGGGCGGGCTGGTGACGGCGTACATCCTGTACCGGGGGAGGTAGCCATGGACCTTACCTACGGACTCGTCACGGGCATTCTGTTCGGCATTTTCCTGCAACGCTCCGAAGTGCTGCGCTACGACAAGCAACTGGGCGCGCTGCGCCTGCGCGACATGACCATCGTCAAGTTCATGCTTTCCACCGTGGTTGTGGGCATGGTGGGTGTGTATCTGCTGGTGGACCTGGAACTGGCGAAGCTGTCGGTGAAGCCGCTGGTGCTGGGGGGGAATATCTTCGGCGGGTTGGCCTTCGGCCTTGGCTGGGGGCTGCTGGGCTACTGCCCCGGCACCTCGCTGGGCGCGCTGGGCGAAGGCCGCTGGGATGCCCTGTGGGGCATTCTGGGCAGCCTGTGCGGCGCGGCCCTGTATGCGGAAGCCTACCCGACCATGAAGGCCACCGTGTTGACCTGGGGCAATTACGGCAAGGTCACCCTGCCGCAGTTGCTGGGGGTGAGCCATTGGGTGCTCATCGTGCCGCTGGTGGCGGGCGCGTTGCTGCTGTTCCGGTGGTTCGAGCGCAAGGGGCTGTAATTCCGGATGGTAAAAACGTTGGGCCGCCGCTCCCGTTCTGGGGGCGGCGGCCCAACGGCGTTGATGGCCTGGGCAGGCCCACCATATCTGCCCCCTGTGGTCGGGGTACCCCATGCCCGCAGTCATGCGGATTACCGTTAAAACTGGTCGCGGGGCTTGCCCGCCAGCCCGTCACCCCCTATGCTGGGGTACAACGCGGTGTCGGATTTCCGACTGCGGCGCGCGGTACGGACCATTTTGGGCGCGTCGTCGGCATGTCGGCGGGGGCTGCCGTGCCGGACTGGCGCGAAATGCATTGCCCTTGGCGCGGAATTTGCTTTTTGCCGGGGTATGGTCCAGCCACGGAATTTGGAACGCGGGGCGTCCGGTGCGAACACGGGCACGGATGCGGGCGCGCATGCGGCGTGCGGATCGGACGTCATTGGCAACGGAGGATGGTGGGTGAAGCGCAAACGCACGGCATTCGGCGGCCTGGTGGCCGCAGCTGCACTGGCGGTGGGTGTGCTCGGCCTTGTGGCCGGGTTCGTGCCCGACGCGGGCAGCCCGTTCGTGCGTGCTCCGCTGAGTGACAGGGTATTGCGCGCGAAACCGGCCGTCGAACGCCCGGTGGCGGAGGGCGAGCAATGGCGCATGCGTGCCGCCGTGAACCGCGCCGACGATACGTTTGCCGTGGCCGATGACGGGGCGTTTGCCGTAGCCTCCGGCGTTGCGCCTGCCGACATGTCGGTGGTCCTGCCTGCCTCGGTGCATGCGGCGGTGGCCGCCTCGCTTGCGGGTGGTGGCCTGCCTGGCGTGCCCGGTGCACCCGGTGTGTCCGGTCCCTTGGTCGGCACGGCGGAAGAATTCTCCCCCTCCCATGCCGTGCCCTCGGTCAGCTTTGCCGGGGGCGGCGTGTCCGTGTCCACCGTGGATGGTCACCGTCCCGTGGATGCCATGGCAGACGCCTCGCCCATGATCCTGCTGGGGCTCGACCCCTTGCGCATCGACGGCGGTCGCGCGGGTGAGCCCACCGTGGTGGCCGAACCCGTCTTCTACGGCGAGGCCCTGGATCAGGCCGGGCGCCCGTTGCGCTGGACGCGCGGCGAGACGGTGCGCCTGCTGGCCAGGGAGTGCGCCGCCACCCGCCGTTCGACCGTGGCGGGGGTGCGGCGACCGGTGTACGGCGGTGCCACGCGCGAGGTGCTGGCGGCAACCACGCCCGAGCAGATGCTGCTGCGTGCCCGCCAGTACCGCGACATGGTGGACCGCTACGCCCGGCGCTACAACCTTTCCCCCCGCCTGGTGCTGGCCATCATGCATGCCGAAAGCGGCTTCAATCCCAAGGCGGTCAGCCCGGCGCAGGCCCTGGGGCTGATGCAGATCGTGCCGGAAACCGCCGGGGGCGAAGTGCACGCCTACCTGCACGGCACGCCCGGCCAGCCGCCGCGCGACGCCCTGTTCGACCCCGGCACCAACATCCGCTACGGCACGGTATACCTGCACCTGTTGTCCAACCGGCACTTTTTCGACATCGCAAATCCGGCCACCCGCGAGCTGTGCGTCATTGCCGCCTACAACGGCGGCCCCAACGCCCTGCTGCGCGTGTTCGACGCCGACAGGGACAAGGCCGTGGCCCTGATCAACGCCATGACCACCCAGCAGGTGTACGACAAGCTGGTGCGCCACATGCCCGCCGACGAATCGCGCAAGTACGTGGACAAGGTGCTTGCCTCGCTGGAGAACTTTTCGGCCGTCCGCTAGATCGCACATGGTCCGGCAGGCTGTATGGTGCGGCGTGCGCCCGTCCGCCCTGGCTGCCCTCTGCCAGCCCGTGTGGTCCCCCATGCTGGCGCCCGATGCTGCCGCCGCCTTGCCGTCTCATGTTGCCTTCGCCAGTCGTTGCCGGTTGCGCCATCGTCTTCATTTCGTGTCGAAATTTCCCGTCTCCCCATTCCTGTCGCGGCATGATCCGGACCCGTCTCGCAGCGTTGTGTTGCGAACCGAAAGGGCGTAAGGGGGGATGGTCGCGCCGTCCGGCGCACCGCCATGCCCAGCGGGCACGGCATTCCAGTCCGTGGTCGCCCCCGCGCGGGGCCAACCGTTCCGAACACAGGAGTCGTTCATGAAAAGATATGCCCTCGTACTGCTGGCCCTTGCCGCCATGGTGGCGCTTGCCGGGTGCAACCAGCCCAAGTCCGGCGGCATCGCCGTGGTGAACACCGCCCGCGTCTACCAGGAAAGCGAGGCGGGCAAGGCCGGGGTGAAGCACCTTGAAACGCTGCACGAAGAAATGCAGAACCAGCTCAACCAGATGCAGGAATCACTGCAAAAGGACCAGAGCGACGACAACAAGCGCAAGTTCCAGGAAGCCTTTGCCGACTACCAGAAGCGCATGGGCGCCGAACAGCAGCAGGTCATCTCCGTCCTGAACGAGAACCTGCAGAAGGTGCTGGATTCCTACCGCGAAAAGAACGGCCTCGACGTCATCGTGGGCAACGACAACGTGCTCTCCGCAGGCCCCAGCGCCGACGTTACCGGCAACATCGTGGCCGAACTGAACAAGATGAACATCACCTTCAAGGCTCTTGAGGCGGAAGCCCCGGCCAAGCCGGCGGAAGCCCCCAAGCAGTAGCGCTTGCGGGCAAAGGGCCTGCGCCCGCCATGCCCGCATATGACGAACACAAGCCAATGACAGGGGCGCCCCGGCAGGCCGGGGCGCCCTTTTTTGCGTCCGGCGCGTGGCGGCAGCAGTGGCGCCCACCCGGGAAAGATGGGGGAGTTGCGGTGTTGCGGTGTGACGGTGGTGGTGGGGCCGTCGCGTGCCTCGTCATTCGTGGCGCAGCGCCTGCACCAGTTCACGGTAGCGCGGCGTTTCGGCCAGGTCGCGCAGGGCGGACTCGATGCGCTCGGCGGTGGCGGTGTCCACCCCTCCGGCCAGCATCAGGTAGCGCGATTCTCCCTTGGGATTGCCCGGCACCGGGCGCAGGGTCAGGGCCGTGCCAAGGTCCGGGTGGGTGCGCAGCAGGTGGGCCGCCTCTTCATGGCTCATGAAGGTGATGTCGTACGTGCCGCCCGCTATGGAGCGCAGCATCAGCGCATTTTCGTCTCGGGTGCGGGTGGGCGAGGAGCCGGTACGCTCCAGCGCCCGCGCCAGCCAGTCGCCGTACCAGTAGCCGTCTCCCAGCACCACGCGCAGCCCCCCGGCCAGCAGCGAATCGAGTGACCGGGCAGAGGCGGCCAGGCCCGCATCGGCGCGGCGCACGACGATGGCTGGCGGCAGCGGAACATACAGGGGGCCGATGAAGCGGGCGAAGGCATCCCGCTCCGGCGTGCGGTAGACGCCGGGGGCGCAGGCAAAGGGCGCACCTGCGCGGAAGATGGTGAGGATTTCGGTGAAGGAACTGGTGACCAGCCGGGGCTTCAGGCCCGCGCGCTCCAGCGCGAGCAGGGTCATCTCCACCAACGGCCCGCCTTGTCCTTCGGGGGTTGTCGTGAAGAACGGCGGACGGTGGTAGACATAGACGGTGATTTCGCGCGGGGGCGGGGCGGAGGGGGCGGCATGCCCCGTGCACGCCAGCGTGGCACAGGCGGCCAGCACAAGCAGCAGGATGACCAGTGGGCGCGGGCAGGGACTGACGCAGAGGGGCCGGGCGCAGTGCGGGGGCATGGCAACCTCCGGCTGTGGTTGGGGAGTGGGGCTTGGATACAGGGTGCCGCGACCGTGGTCGAGGCTGAATGATTATTACGCACGGTGCATGCCGGGCGGCATTGCCGGGGGGAAGGGCGGGTGCGCGTGGGTGCCAGGCGGTGCACGGGGCGTTCGGGAACGCGGGGAGCCCCACAGGGGCACGGCGTGGGGATGCACCGGAAACCGGCAGGCACGGGCCCGTATGATCGGCCCAGGATGATCGGCCCCGTATGATCGGCCCTGGATGATCGGACCCGTATGATCGGGCCAGGCGCATGCATCAGGTGCGTGGATCAGGGCGTGGCGGGGGCTGGTTCCGGCGTGTCACCCGGCATGTCGCCCAGCACGGTGGCGATGGCTTCGTCGATGCGCCGCATGGTGGCCTCGTCCACGCCGCCCCCGCACATCAGGTGGCGGGTCTGGGGCTGACCCGGCAGCGCGTCCTGCCCGGTCAGGGGCACCAGTTGCAACGCCTGGAGCAACCGGGGTGACCGGCGCAGCAGTTCGGTGGCCTCTTCCTGTTCCATCAGGGTCATGTCGTAACGGGCGGAGGCCAGCATTTCCAGCAGGGCGGCGTTGTCCGCCGTGCTGCGGTAGACCGGCGCGCGGGACCGGGCCAGCGCCTCGTCCAGGGCCGGGCCGTACGAAAAGCCGTCGCGCAGCACCATGCGCAGCCCGGTGGCCAACAGCCCGGTCAGCCCCCTGCCTCCATCCGTCCGGAGCGCCACATCGGCCCGCAGCACCGCCACCGGGGGCTGGTTGCGGTAGATGGGGGCGCTGAACCGCGCGAACTGTTCGCGTTCGCGGGTGCGGTACCAGCCGGGCGAGCAGGCATGGACCGTGGAGTCCTGTTGGAACAGCGCCACGATGCGCTTGGGCGGCATTTCCGTGACGTGGTAGGGAATGTGCGCGGCGTCCAGCACGCCCCGCACGGCATCGATGAGAAAGCCCCCGGCCACGCCCTGCTCGAAGGTGTAGTAGGGCGGGCGATGGAAGGCGAGGATGGCCAACTCGCGCGGGGCGGGATTGTTGGTTTGCCCGGTGTCGCCCTCATCCGCCAGCACGGGGCCGGGCAGGGCCAACAGGCACCAGAGCATGCCCGCGAGGGCAAGACCGGTGGCCGTCGGAAGGCCAGGGTGGGAACGGCTGGCGTGCATGGCTGCCTTTCGGGTGTGGCACGCGGCTGTGTGTCGGGAGACGCGGCAGGTCCGGATGGAGACGTGCCGCAGGATCACCGCATGTCCGTAATCATTGATGATAGGCGGCAGGGGGAGGGCGGTCAAGCGACAAGGAAATTGCGGCGACAGCCTTGCGTGAAGGGGGGCGCCAGAGAGAACCGGCATTTCTTCCATCCCCTTTGGCAGCCAGGCAGCCAGCCAGATTCCTTGCCATTGCGCTGGGCCCCCAGGGGCGTGCGCGAACATTTTCGCCCGGTCTGTTCCGTCCAGTCAAGGCCGGGCCTGCCGGCAATGCAAAAGCCCCCGGAGCGATGCTCCGGGGGCTTGCGTGCATGGTGCGCCAGGAAGGATTCGAACCTCCGACCTACAGGTTCGTAGCCTGTTGCTCTATCCAGCTGGGCTACTGGCGCACAAGGTGCGCTGTTTCGCGGGGCTTGCGTCCCGCCACGGAAGCGGCTGCCGTGGTGCATGGTTCCGGTGCATGCAGGAGTGGTGCGCCAGGAAGGATTCGAACCTCCGACCTACAGGTTCGTAGCCTGTTGCTCTATCCAGCTGGGCTACTGGCGCGTGTCTCCGGAACACTTGCGAACATGCTGGCGTGACGCCCGCGAGGTCCGCATTTTCAACTGGTGCGCCGGGAGAGATTCGAACTCCCGACCTACAGGTTCGTAGCCTGTTGCTCTATCCAACTGAGCTACCGGCGCAGCGAGAGAAGGCATATATGCCCGATGGGGCCGGATCGTCAAGCGATTTCGTGCTTGCCGTGCACACTGTTTTGCACGCGGCGGCACGATGCCCGCCAGCCCGCGCCGGATGCGGGATGCATGGTGGCGGGGCGTGGAGGATGGCGCGCAGTTCAATGGCCACGGGGCGATCGTCCCGACGCGATCCGATACTCCCGCGCGTCCCCTCACCCTCCTGCCCATGGTGGGCGGCTCCAGGCGGTTGCCCCGCCCCGGTGAAAGGGATAGACCGGCCTCTCCGGTTTTTCGGTTGGAGGACCCATGAGCCTTGATGCCAAGATCGACGATGCGCGCCAACTGCTGCGCGAGGTGCTGACCCTGCACGGGCCGGGCCGCGTGGCCGTGGCCTGGACCGGCGGCAAGGATTCCACCCTGGCGCTGGCCCTGTGGCGCGGCGTGCTGCGCGATGCAACGCCCGAGGCGCGCCCGCTGTGCCTGAATCTTGACACGGGCTGCAAGTTTCCTGAAGTGTTAGCCTTTCGCGACAGGCTGGCTGTGGAGTGGGGCGTTACCCTGCACATCGCCCGTCCGGACGTGGCCCCCGGCTATCCCGTGGCGGTGGACCGGGCCACCTGCTGCCGCGACCTGAAGGTGGCGCCGTTGCAGCGCGCAGTGCGTGCGCTGGACGTGGCGGTGCTGCTTACCGGCATCCGCCGCGACGAACATCCCGACAGGGCCGCGCGGTCCGTGCGGGAACCGGTGACGGAGCCGCCCCATCTGCGCGTGCACCCGGTGCTGGACTTCAGCGAGATGGATGTGTGGGCCGCCACCATGCAGCTTGGCCTGCCCCACTGCGAACTGTACGACCGGGGCTACCGTTCGCTGGGCTGCATGCCGTGCACCCTGCCGCCGGAAGGCACGCAGGGCACGGGGGGCGAGCGTGCCGGGCGCGCCGCCGACAAGGAGGCCATGCTGGCCTCGCTGCACGCCCTGGGCTATTTCTGAAGGTTTCAGCCCGGCAGGGGTTAGCCTGAGGGCCTGACATCATGCCCCCCCCGCGCATGCGAAAGGGGACGGAAGCCTCGTGACTTCCGTCCCCTTTTCGCGTGCCCGTCACGCCGGGTGGCTGCAAGCGGCTACGTGCGGTCGCAGTATACGTTTTCCATGAACGATTCCAGGGCCTCGTCCATCTGGGCCACGTATTCGCCCACGTCGTGGGTGGAATGGCAGGTGGTGCAGCGCAGGAACACCTCGTGACAGGTGCGCTCCACGCGCAGCGCGGTGCCGCAGGTGCGGCAGGGAATGGTGGTCTGGGCGGCCCGGGCCTGCCCGAATCCGTAGTTGGTGCTGTACATGCGGTCTCCTTGCGGCGCGGCCAGGCGTGGTGCCCGTTGAACCGATGAAGGGCGGCGGGCTGTCCCGTGCGTTGGCTGCGCAGGCGGGGCATACCCCATAGCGCCCGTACCGGCAATCCCTTTACGCCCCCTTCCCCTTGCGCAAACCCGCCCTTCGTGTACTATGGTAAATACTGCCGGTTATTGCGTGAACCGGTGCCCACGGCCCGGCACCCGGCGAATTCCGCACTCAAGGAGACCACGATGCTTTCCGAACGTATGAACCAGGCCCTGAACGATCAGGTCAAATGGGAAATGTACTCCAGCTACCTGTACCTCTCCATGTCCGCCTACTTCGCGGACATGGGGCTTTCCGGCTTCGCCAACTGGATGCGGGTGCAGGCGCAGGAAGAACTGTTCCACGCCATGAAGTTCTACGACTTCATCAACGAACGCGGCGGCAGGGTGATCCTGCAACCCATCGACGCGCCGCCCTCGTCGTGGGACGGCGTGCTGGACGCCTTCCAGAAGACCCTGGAGCACGAACGCCACGTCACCGCGCGCATCAACGACCTGGTCAACGTGGCCATCGAAGAGCGCGACCACGCCACCAACATCTTCCTGCAATGGTTCGTCACCGAACAGGTGGAGGAAGAGGACGGCGTGAACGACCTGTTGCACAAGCTGCGGCTCATCAACGGCGAAGGCCAGGGCATGCTGCTGCTGGACAAGGATCTGGCGACGCGGGTGTTTACCATGCCTGCGGCTGCGGCCTAGGCGAAAGATATCGGGCGGGCGAACCGGCGGGGCATCCTCCTGGGGAGTCTCCGGGCCGGGCGCCCGCCCGCGCATGCGTACCGCGTACGACGCGGCATGGCGGCGATACGGCACACAAGCAAGGAGGTGCGGCGTGAGCCACACAGGCAGAAACATCGTCATCGGCGGCGAGGCCGGGCAGGGTCTGGTCACCATCGGCCAGATGCTGACCAGGGCCCTGATCCGCAGCGGCTATGAGGTTGTCGTGTCGCAGGACTACATGTCCCGCGTGCGCGGCGGCCACAACACCTACAGCATCCGCGTGCACGACGCGCCCATCGCCGCCCCGGCGGAAGCCATGGACGTGCTGGTGGCCCTGAACCAGGAAACCGTCAGCCTGCACAAGCACGAATTGGCGGACAACGGCATCGTCATCCTGGACGCCGGGCTGGACCCCGAAGGGACAAAGGCCGTGCCCGTGCCGTTCAAGGATGTGGCCCCGCGTCCCATTTTCGAGAATGTGGCCGCGTTGGGCGTGCTGGGTTCGCTGCTGGGCGTGGACAGGCCCACCATGGAAGGGCTGGTGCGCGAAACCTTCGGCAAGAAGGGCGACGAGGTGGTCGGCCAGAACATGAAGGTGCTGGACGATGCCTGGAAGTGGGCGGAAGCCCACCGCGCCAGTTGCGCCGCGCTGCCCGCGCCCAAGGGGCCAAAGGGCCGCATGATGCTGCACGGCAACGAGGCCATCGCCCTTGGCGCGCTGGCTGCGGGCGTCAAGTTCTGCTCGTTCTACCCCATGACCCCGGCCACCTCGGTGGCGCAGGAACTCATCACCAAGGGGCGCAAGCTGGGTGTGGTGGTGGAACAGGCCGAGGACGAGATTGCCGCCATGAACATGGCCCTGGGGGCTACCTATGCGGGCGCCAAGGCGCTGGTGCCCACCTCCGGCGGCGGTTTTGCCCTGATGACGGAGGGCGTCAGCCTTGCGGGCGTCATGGAGGCCCCGGTGGTCATCGTGCTGGCCCAGCGGCCCGGCCCGGCCACCGGCCTGCCCACCCGCACCGAACAGGCCGACCTGAACCTGGCCCTGTACGCGGGCCACGGCGAATTCCCCCGCGCCATCCTGGCCCCAGCCACCATCGAGGACTGCTTCCACCTTACCCACGCGGCCTTCGACCTGACCGAGCGCTTCCAGACGCCGGTCTTCGTGCTGACCGACCAGTACCTGTCCGACTCGTACCGCGCGGTGGTTCCCTTCGACCTGGATGCGCTGCCCCCCGTGGCCGAGCCGGACTTCAGCCCCGGCGGCGGTCCGAAGTTCAAGCGCTACAAGCGCTACGAACTGACCGAAAGCGGCGTCTCGCCCCGCAAGGTGCCCGGCTTTACCGAAACCCTGGTGCTGGCCGACTGCCACGAACACACCGAGCAGGGCAACATCACCGAAGATGCGGACCTGCGCAACGCCATGAACGACAAGCGGCTGCGCAAGGGCGCAGGGCTGCGCGCGCTGTGCATTCCCCCGCGCGTGTCCGGCGATGCCAGGCCCGACCTGCTGCTGGTCTGCTGGGGCTCCAGCGAGGGGCCGGTGGCCGAGGCGGCGGAGATGCTGCGCGCCAAGGGCCGCAGCGTGGGCGTCATGAGCTTTACCCAGGTCTGGCCGCTGGACCCCGCGCAATTCCTGCCCGCCCTTCAGGCGGCGAAGGAAGTGGTGTGCGTGGAAGGCAACGCCACGGGGCAGTTCGCCCGCCTGCTGCGGCAGGAGACCGGATTCGAGGTGTCGCGCACGCTGCTGCGCTATGACGGGCGCATATTCACGCCCAACTGGCTTGCGGAACGGTTGGGCTAGGCAACCCGGCCTTTTCCCGCTGGTGGCTCGGACAACCGAATTTCCAGGAGCGATCATGGATATCGAAGTCTACGGCGAATACAAGAAGACCGCGTGGTGCCCCGGCTGCGGCAACCACGACGTGATGAAGGCCGTGCGCCAGGCGCTGGCCGGGCTGGACCTTGCCCCCAACAGGGTGGCGCACGTTTCCGGCATCGGGCAGGCGGCCAAGGCTCCGCACTACATCGACCTTAACGGCTTCAACGGGCTGCACGGGCGCGGCCTGCCCCCGGCGCAGGCCATCAAGCTGTGCAACCCGGAGCTGACCGTCATTGCCCAGAGCGGTGATGGCTGCAACTACGGCGAGGGCGGCAACCACTTTCTGGCAGCCATCCGCCGCAACGTGGACATGACCCTGCTGGTGCACGACAACCAGATCTACGGGCTGACCAAGGGGCAGGCCAGCCCCACCACCCCGGAAGGGCAGATCACCAAGAGCCAGCCCGACGGGGTGCGCAATGCGCCGTTCAACCCCATTGCCGTGGCCGTGGCCATGAAGTGCTCGTTCGTGGCGCGCTCGTTCTCGGGCAACACCCCGCATCTGGTGAAAATGATCCAGCTGGCCATCCAGCACAAGGGCTTCGCATTGGTGGACCTGTTCTCGCCGTGCGTGTCGTTCAACAAGGTCAACACCTTCGGCTGGTACAAGCAGCGCTGCCAGGAACTGCCGGAAGACTACGACCCCACCGACTGGGCAGCCGCCATGCAGGTGGCGCAGGAATTCGGCGAACGCATCCCCATCGGGGTCATCTACCGCAACGACCGGCCCTCGCTGGATGGCAGCCTGCCGGTGCTGCGGAATGGACCGCTGGGCCGCCAGCCCGTGGACAGGGACGGGTTGCGGGCGTTGATGCAGTCCTACACGTAGAAACTGTTTCCAGATTGTCTTTTCGCCCGTTGGGCCGAGCATCACCGTGCAACCGGCCCAACGGGAAACGCAAGGGAGGGGTACCATGACCAAGGTCGTGCTGTATGCCATCCAGGGCGAGGTGCCCTGTTTCGTGCACGTGATGCTGAACGCGCTGGACATGCACGCGCGCGGCTGGGACGTGCGCGTGGTGGTGGAAGGGCAGGCCATTAAGGCCCTGCCCGTGGTGGCGGGTACCGGGCACACCATGCGTCCGCTGTTCGAGAAGGCGCGCGACGCCGGGCTGTTCGTAGGGGCCTGCAAGGCCTGTGCGTCCATCCAGCGCATGACCGAAGAGGTGCAGGCCACCGGCCTGGAACTCATTGGCGACATGAGCGGCCACCCGGCCATGGGCGACTGGATCGAACAGGGCTACGCGGTGATCACCATGTAACCTGCCTGTGCTGCGGACTGTGCTGCGAACGCGCGTCTGCCCGATCTCTTTGCCGGGCAGCCTGGCCGCACACGCGATGCGCCCCGCCGGATGATGTTCCGGCGGGGCGCGGTGCGTTGGCGTGCGGAAGCGGGCGGGGCGTCTGGCCCTGCGGCGCAAGGGGGCAGCGTTGTTCTGCTATTCACCCATCACGGCGCGCAGCAGCGAGGCCAGTTGGCGGCGCACCAGTTCGGTTTCCGCCGGGGTTACCTGCGGCATGTCGGCGGGGCGGTTGGCGCCCGCCAGCGCGTCGCCCTCCTCTATGTCGGCCAGCGCCGCCGCCGAGCGGCCCATGATGCAGAAGAACCGCTCCGGCTTCCAGCCCATGCGTTCGAGTTCCGTCGCGGCAGGCGCGGAATATTCGAAACCGGGCTGGCCGTCCGCGCCCACGGTGGGGTGGGGCGCATCCCCGAGGTTGGGCGTGCGTTTGGCCCAGTCGCGGAAGCGGGGAAAGTCGTCGATGAAGCGGGTCAACTCGGCGTTGTCGAAGGGGGGCTGGTCATAGAACCCCGCCGCGCGGGCCTCGGGCGCGGCCAGCAGAAGCAGCGCAAGGCAGAGGCAGGCCAGGGACGCGGCAAGGCCGCAGGTGCGGCGGCGCGGGGCAAGGCGGGATGAAGGCGTAAACATGGAAATCCTTTGGTTGCGGTAGGGGGCGGGGATGCCTGCGGCGGTGTCGGCAGGCCCCGGATGTCCCTGCCTGTCTACAGGCGGGGGCGGCGAAAGGGAAGCCTGTCAGGTGTGTCTGTACGGCAAGCCTGTCCGGAAAGTTCGTGGGGGGGAGGGGCGTGAGAACCCGCGAAGAAGGGGGGATGCTGGCGGCCCCGATTTGCCGCGTGGCATGCCGCGCGGCATGCGGTGAGCCTGCCTGGCCGTGGCCCTGTCCGTCCGGTACGCTATCCGTCCGTTCACGCCGCAAGCGCGGGAACGAAACGGCCGGTGCGTTGCCGCACCGGCCGGTACCTCCATGAATCCGGCAGCGTGCGCCCCGAAGGGGCGGCAGGCGCCGACCAGCGCTGCTAATCGTACTTCACCGAGCTGATCTTCATCAGACGGTCCCAGTTGTGGTACGATTCGATGTAGCGGATGGTGCCGGTCTTGCCGCGAATGACCACCGAGTGGGTGATGGCGCCAACGCCGGTGTACTGCACCCCGCGCAGGAAGGTGCCGCCGGAGATGCCCGTGGCGGCAAAGAACACCTCGTCGCTGCGCACCAGGGTATCCACGGTGTGGATTTCGCGCAGGTCAAGGCCCGCGTCGTGCAGGGCTTCCTTTTCAGGGTAGGACTGCGGGTCCAGGCGGGCCAGCATCTGGCCGCCCACGCCCTTGATGGCACAGGCCGCCAGCACGCCCTCGGGGGTGCCGCCGGTGCCCATCATCACGTCCACCTCGGAGCGCGGGTCAACGGCCATCAGCGCACCGGCCACGTCGCCGTCGGTGTGCAGCTGGATGCGTGCACCCGATTCGCGGATGCGCTGGATGAGCTTTTCGTGGCGGGGCTTGTCCAGCACGAAGACCACCAGGTCGTCCACGTCCTTGCCCAGCGCTTTCGCGATCTTCTGAAGATTTTCCTTCACCGGGGCGTCGATGTCGATGACGTCACGCGCGGCAGGGCCCACCACCAGCTTCTGCATGTAGAAGCTGGGGCCGGGGTTGTACATGGTGCCCGCGGGGGCCACGCCCACCACGGAAATGGCGTTGGGGCGGCCATAGGCCAGCAGCTTGGTGCCTTCCACAGGGTCCACGGCCACGTCGATGGCCGGGCCCCGGCCGCTGCCCACCTTCTCGCCGTTGTGCAGCATGGGGGCGTGGTCCTTCTCGCCTTCGCCGATGATCACGTGACCGGCCACGTTCAGCGAATTGAAGGACAGGCGCATGGCGTCAACGGCAGCGCCGTCGCCCGCGTCGTTGTTGCCCTTGCCCAGCCAGCGGGCGGAGGCCAGCGCGGCGGCTTCGGTGACGCGCACGAGATCGAGGGCGAGATTCTTTTGCGGGGCTTCCATCAACGGTCCTCCAGTGGGGTGGTGCTTCTTGCTTCGGAAACGCGACGCGCCGCGTGAGCCCGCGCGGCACAGGGCCGTGCGGGGCGCGGGCGCGGGCTGCCTCCGGCGGTCGGAGGGGCGGCCCGGCAGGGCGACGAAGAGTGCGCGCCGTGCGTCCGGTGGGGACTCTAGCGCAGGCCCTTTGCGGCTTCAAGACAAAACACGGGCCGTTGCGAGACAGCGTGCACCGACGCCTCTGCGCAGATGGCCGGGCAGGGCGGGCGGGGGATGCCACGGAACGAAAGCGCGCCCGGAAAGCGGTGGCTTCCGGGCGCGATGCGTGCAGGGAACGGCGGTGCCTGGAGACGGTGTGCCTATCGGAACACCACGGTCTTGCTGCCATTCAGCAGCACCCGGTGCTCGATGTGAAAGCGCACGGCCCGCGCCAGGGCCAGGCATTCCACGTCACGGCCCACGGCCACCAGGTCGTCGGGCATGTGCGAATGGTCCACCCGTGCCACTTCCTGCTCGATGATCGGGCCTTCGTCCAGGTTTTCGGTGACATAGTGGGCGGTGGCGCCGATCAGCTTTACCCCGCGCGCGAAGGCCTGGTGATAGGGCGAGGCCCCCTTGAAGCTGGGCAGGAAGGAGTGGTGGATGTTGATCACCCGCCCCTTGAACCGGGCGCAGAATTCCGGCGAAAGGATTTGCATGTACCGGGCCAGCACCACGAGATCGATGGATTGTTCATCGATGATTTTGGCGATGCGTTCTTCCTGCTCTGCCTTGTTTTCCTTGGAAATGGGCAGGTAGTGGAAGGGAATGTCGTGCATCTCGGCGATGCGCTGGAAATCGTGGTGGTTGGAGACGATGGCCGGGATGGTGGCGTTCAGCGCGCCCGTCTCGCAGCGGAACATGATGTCGTTCAGACAGTGCCCGAAGCGCGAGACCAGCACCAAGATACGCGCGGTACTGCCCGCGTCGAAGAGCTGCCACTCCATGTCAAAGGTGGCGGCCACGCCCGCGAACAGCCGTTCCAGTTCCGGGCGACCGGGGCCGTCGGCGGGCATTTCGAAATGGATGCGCAGGAAGAAGCGCTTGCTTTCGCGGTCGCCGAACTGGGCGCTGTCCAGAATGTTGCAGCGCTGCACGGCGAGAAAGGTGGAAACCGTGGCCACGATGCCGATGCGGTCGGGGCAGGAGATGGTCAGGATGTACGGAGAGGCCATGCGTGGTCCTTGTGCGACGTGGCCCGGTGCGCGGGCGCGATGCGGTTTGGTCTCCTGCGGCTGCGGTGGCTGGTCATGTGGTGTGATGGGTTGCCTTACGACAGAACCGCGTGCGCTTCAACAGGATTAGGCGCGGGGATGTTGGGGCGGGCGGGGGAATGCGGGCGAACGGTGCCCTGGAAGACCGCCAGGTGGCATGCGAGAGGTTGCGGCATCCGGAAAGGCGCAACTCGCTCCGCCGCGCGGGCGCAGCGAAACCGTTGGCGGACCGGGGGGACTGGGGGGGGGCTGGGGGGCGGACTGGGGGGCGGACCGGAAGCAGGAGGGAAAACGGCGCGGCGGGGGCCTACAGGCAGGTGCCAATGCCGTCCATGTAGAAGCGGGTGACCTGGGGCAGGGTGGCGTGGTCGCCTTCGCGGCGGCGTGCCCAGCGGCGGCGGAACATGCGCGCCGCCTTGCGGAACTTGTCGGATTCGAAGCCCAGCATGTTCAGTGCCATGAGGGCGTCGTCGATGGTCAGACGTCCCTTTTCGATGAAGCCGTCCAGTTGGCGGCATACGGCATAGAAGCACTGCACCCGGCGTCGGGGTGAGAAGAACCCGATGGAGGGCATGCGCGCACGCAGGGCGTCCACGGCCTCGCGCAGGGCGTCGAAGTCGTCGATGCAGCGGATGGCTTCGTGCATGGGCATGCACTTGCGGTTCAGGAATTCCGCGAATTCATTCAGGGTACTGAAGCGGCGGCGGGACATTGGCGCACCTCCCGACCGGTTACGGTCAGCGATGGTGGACGTGAATGCGATATTCTGCGCCATTTGTCGGCAAAGGACAAGCGCATGTCGCCCATCGTGCGCGGGTGCCAGGGGCGGTGCTGCGGGCGATCGGCCAAAAAGGGCGGGGCCGGGCGTGCTGCCCGGCCCCGGACGGCCTTACTGGTTCTGGGTCTTCGAGTTCTTGGTGGTCTTTGCGGCCTTGGTGGTCTTGTCCACCTTGGCGACCTTGATCTGCTTCTTGGCGGCGGCCTGCTGGGCGTTCTTCTTTTTCACGGCCACCTTCTTGGTGGCTTTTTTCTTTTGCTGCACCTGCTGGTTTTCGATGGTCTGCGGCTTCTTCACCGTGGCGGCTTGACCGACGGCGGGCAGGGCCAGAAACGACACGCACAGGGCGGCGAGAAGGGCTTTGGTCAGGGTCTTCATGGTATGCAGCCTCCTGCAAGGGATTGTTTGCGCCTTCTCTGCGCTCATGGCTGCAAAAGTCAACCGGAAAATATCCGTACAGTTCGTCACTGTGGGTGTGTACAGGGAAAAACGGAAAAAAATCCGCAAACAAGATCGTCAGGAACGGGATAATGATCATGCGTTGCACGGTTGTGCGGTTAAAAAATCTTGCTTGATTGTCAAGGTATATGTGTAAGAAGTTGCACAGTGTTTGTGGAGCATGCCGTAAAGAATGCAGCATGCCGCGTGTGGCGCATGCGTATATGGTCGAACGGTTGTTCCCTTGCGGCGTGGCGGTGCCCATGCATGCGGCGGGACGGAATGAACCGCCGCATGCCTCTGACTGGGGGTGGGGCGCTTGGCAGGATATGCAATGCGGACGCGCGCGTTGCCATCGCGGGCGCTTTTCCATAGCCTGACAGCGCACGGCGCCAGCGCACCGCATGGCCGCACGCGTGTCGCACCTTTCCGTCACCCGAAACCCCACGGAACCATGTCCGCATCTCTTCCTTTCGACGCTTCGGCACATCCCGCCGTCCACCCGCTCGTCCACCCGCTCGTCCAGCTGCTGGCCACCGGCACGGTGCTGCCGGGCGCACCGGCAGTGCCCCCCCTTCCGGTGGACGCCGAACTGCCGCGCCTGCTGCGCGCGCTGTCCGAGGGCGCGCGCGCGGTGTTGCAGGCTCCCCCTGGCGCGGGCAAGACCACCCGCGTGCCGCTGGCCCTGCTGGCGGCCCCGTGGCTGGAAGGGCGCAAGGTGGTGCTGCTGGAGCCCCGGCGACTGGCCGCGCGGGCTGCGGCCCGGCGCATGGCCGCCACCCTGGGCGAGGCGGTGGGCGACACCGTGGGCTACCGCATGCGTCTGGATACCCGCGTCGGGCCGCGCACTCGGGTGGAAGTCGTAACCGAAGGCGTGCTGACGCGCATGCTCCAGACCGACCCGGAACTGGCCGACGTGGGGTGCGTGATCTTTGACGAATTTCACGAACGCAGCCTGCACGCGGACCTTGGCCTTGCCCTGTGCCTGGACTGTCAGGAAGGGCTGCGGCCGGACCTGCGGCTGGTGGTCATGTCGGCCACGCTGGACTGCGGCCCGGTGGCAACGCTGCTGGAGGGTTGTCCGGTCATTGAAAGCGCGGGGCGCGCCTTTCCGGTGGATACCCGCCACCTGCCGCCCGCGCGCAACTGGCTGCCCTACGAGACTACGCCGCCAGGCGTGCTGGAGGACGCGGTGGCCGACGCCGTACGCCGCGCCCTGCACGAGGAGCCGGGCAGCCTGCTGGTGTTCCTGCCGGGGGCCGGGGAAATCCGGCGTACGGCGGAAAGGCTGGCGAGGCTGGCAGACACGCCGCACGCCCCGGTAGCCGTGCATGCCCTGTACGGCGATCTGGCCCCGGAACTTCAGGACGCGGCCATAGCCCCCGCGCTGTCCGGTACGCGCAAGGTGGTGCTGGCCACGGCCATAGCCGAGACCAGCCTGACCATCGACGGCGTGCGGGTGGTCATCGACGCCGGTCTTGCGCGGGTGCCGCGCTTTGATCCGCGTTCCGGCATGTCGCGCCTTGTGACCGAACGGGTGTCGCTGGCCGGGGCGGACCAGCGCCGGGGCCGCGCCGGACGCACCGGGCCGGGCGTGTGCTGGCGGCTGTGGCGCGAGGGCGAGGAAGCAACGCTGCGCCCCTTTGCCCGCCCGGAGATTCTGGATGCCGACCTTGCCCCGCTGCTGCTGGAACTGGCCCAGTGGGGCGTGCCGGAGGCCTCGGCCCTGCGCTGGCTGGATGGGCCGCCGCAGGCCAACCTGACCCAGGCGCGCGAGTTGTTGACCCTGCTGGGCGCGCTGGACGCGGCAGGGCGCATCACACCGCATGGCAGGCGGGTGGCCGTGCTGCCGTTGCATCCGCGTCTGGCGCACATGGTGGTGCGGGCCGGGGAACTGAGGCTTGGCGCCACGGCCTGCTGCGTGGCGGCCCTGCTGGAGGAGCGCGACCCGTTGCGCGATGCCGGGGCGGACCTGCGGCAGCGTGTGGCCCTGCTGGCCGGGGACGGGTGTGGCGCAGGCAACGGCCCCATGCTGACCCGTCTGCGCGAGGCTGCCCGCCAGGTGGCCCGGCTGGCCGGTGTGGACCTTGGTGCTGCCGGAAGCCGGGGGAAGGCGGCACGGCAGGGCGCGCGGCCCGACCCGGAGGCCACCGGCGAGGTGCTGGCCCTGGCCTATCCGGACCGGGTGGCCGAGGGGCGCGGGCAGGGACTGTTCCGCCTGTCCTGCGGGCGCGGGGCCTATCTGCCGCCGGAAGACCCGCTGTCGCGCGAATCCTTTCTGGCCGTGGGCGACATGGACGGCGACGCGGCGCGCGGGCGCATCCGGCGATGCGCGCCGCTGTCGCGGCAGCACATCGAGGAGGCGTTCGCCGCATCCATCGTTGCGGGGGCCTTCGTGGTCTGGGATGACCGGGCCGAGGCCGTGGCCGCGCGACGGCAGCGGCGGCTGGGCGCGCTGGTGCTGGACGACGCCCCGCACGACGCGGCGGACCCGGAGGCGGTGACGGCGGCGGTGGTGGCGGGTATCCGTTCCATCGGGCTGCAGTGCCTGCCGTGGACGCCGGAACTGGAGCAATGGCGCGCGCGGGTGGCCTTGCTGCGCGGGCTGGAAGCGGGTGCAGCGGGGGGCGAACCGGGCAGGACAGCGGAAGTGGGGGAGCCAGGGCGGACGTTGGGAGCGGGCGCAGCGGGCCGGACAGCGGATGATGCGCCGCCCGCGCCATCCTTTCCGGGCGAGTCTGCCAGTCCGAACGAGTCTGCCAGTATGGACCTGCTTATCTGTCCGCACCTGTCCATCTGGCCTGACGTGTCCGATGGGGCCCTGCTGGCCGGGCTGGAGCACTGGCTGGCGCCGTATCTGTCCGGCATTACCCGGCGTACGCAGTTTTCGCGCATCGACCTTGCGGGCGCGCTGGCGGCCCTGCTGCCGTGGGAACTGACGCGGCGGCTGGACGCCGAGGCCCCGGAACGCATCGAGGTGCCGTCCGGCTCGCAGGTGCTGGTGGATTACGCGGCGGAAGGCGGCCCGGTGCTGGCGGTGAAGTTGCAGGAAATGTTCGGCGCGCGGGAAACGCCCCGCGTGGGCGGGGGGCGCGTGCCGGTGGTGGTGCACCTGCTGTCGCCCGCCGGGCGACCATTGCAGGTCACGCGGGACCTGGCCGGATTCTGGCGCACGGGGTATCCTGCGGTGCGGGCGGAGATGCGGGGCCGCTACCCCAAGCACCCCTGGCCGGAAGACCCGTTGGCCGCACCACCCACCCGGCTGACCACGCGGCGCATGCAGCAGGCAGCCACGGCGGGCGCAGCGCCGGGAAATGGCGGCGGCAACACCAGCGGGAAGGATGGCGGAATTGGCGGCGGCAAGGGCGGGGGACGCACCCGCTGACGGCTGGCGCCGTTGGGTGTGCACGATTTTTCGCGGGAGACAGGAATTCGCATGTCCTTGGGGACGGCCTGGGCGATGCTGCGGGGCGCTTTTGCCCGCATGCCTGGGTTCGGCCCCGGCAGGGCGCTGCCCAATATCGGTAGTATCGCGCAGCAGGCCCGACTGACGCTTCCCGGTTGCCCAGACAGGCGTGGGTCTGCTATCGCCGGAAAAAAGGAGACACACGAGATGACGCATCAACGCCGCGCGCGGTCCGCACCGGATGCCGGGCCTGCCCGCAGGTCGGCCTTTCGTCCGGGACGATGGTCGAACCTGTCGCCCGTCCCGCTGCTGATCCTGTTGCTGGCGGCCCTGCTGGCGGGCGGCTGCGGCCCCAAGCGGTCCATCACCGGCTTTCCCGGCGAATCCACGCAGGAAGCCCGGCCCGCACCGCAACAGGCCGAACCGCAGCGGCCCCGCACCGTCACCCTGAGCACGCCGTATGATTCCAAGGAGGCGCGCCGCAAGCTGGCCCCCGGCAAGAACAGCATCCGGGGAACGGCCACGGCCAAAACGCCCGGCGGCGAGGTGGCCACCTGTGCGGGCAAGCCGGTGACGCTGGTGCCGGTGACGGCCTATTCCAGCGAACGCATGTTCGCCATCTACGGCAGCGACGACAAGGGCACCCTGCGCCTGGGGCAGGGCGCGGCACCGCCGCCGGTCATCACCAACGACGACCCGCGCTACCTTGCCGACCACCCGCAGACGGTGTGCACCGACAGCGGTACCTTCGTCTTCAAGGATATCGCCGACGGGCAGTTCTTCATCGTTACCGGGTTCACCTGGCTGACCGACGACAAGAAGCCGCAGGGCGTCGGGCTGATGCAGCGGGTTTCCGTGTCTGGCGGACAGACGAAGAAGCTGGACATGAAGCCGTAGCGGAGAGGACGCAGGCGCAGCCGCGCGGCCCAGATATGCCGTTGCCCAGTGTCTGCGCCCGTGCCCACGCCTTGCGTTGGCCGCGTTTTGGGTTGCCGCCGCGCGATACTCCGGATCGTTGCTTTCCTCTGTTTGCAACTTCCCGCGAAAGGTGGGAAGTTGCCTTTCCGGCAGCACACGCTGGTACTGTTTCCGGCCTTGGGAGGCGTCCTGCGCCTTCTTCGGTCGTTTTTTGCGTTTTGCAGCCCGTGATGTCCGTCGCCCCCATTGCGCCCTGTGCGCCCTGTGCGCCAATCACGCAAGGCGCGTGAACCACTCTGTCGTACCGGTCGCACCGGGGCGCACATCGCGTCCGCCGTCCCAACCCACCTGAACTGATGGAAGTTTTCATGGATAGAACAAAAGCCTTGAAAAGATACCTGTTCTTCGGATGTTCGCTGTTTCTGTGCGCCTTCGGCATCGCCCTGGTCACCAACGCCCGGCTGGGCACCACCCCCATCACCAGCGTGCCGTACGTGCTGTCGCTGCTGTCGGGCCTGTCGCTGGGCCTGCTTACCCTGCTGGTGAACATTGTGTTCGTTGCCCTGCAAATGCTGGTGATGCGCGAAGGACTGTCGCGCAAGTACCTGGTGCAGATGCCCGTGGTGATGGTGTTCAGCGTGTTCATCGACATCGCCATGGCCCTGACGAAGTTTCTGCCGTTGGACGGCTACCCGTTGCAGATGGCGGCTGTGGTCGTGGGCAGCGCCATCCTGGGGCTGGGCATCGCCTTCGAGATCGTCTGCCAGGTTGGCATACTGCCCGGCGAAGGGCTGGTGGTGGCCATCGCCTACCGCACGCGGCTGGCCGTGGGCAACGTGAAGACCCTGTTCGACTGCGGCCACGTGGTGGTGGCTGTCGTCCTTAGCCTGATATTCGCGGGCACGGTGCTGGGGCTGCGCGAGGGCACGGTGGTTTCCGCCCTGCTGGTGGGCAACTTCGTGCGGCTGAGCGGGCCGCTGGCCCAGCGGTCCACGCGGTTGTGGACGGCGTAGGGGCGTGCTGTTTTGCGGCGTCGGGCCTTCGCCGCGTGCTGCACAGCCAGTAACGCCGAAGCCAGCGACACTGTGCGCGGCGGGACGGGGGCAGGCCTGGGCGGTAGCCCGTCGTGATCTTGCGGTCGCCCCTCCTGTTGAGCTTTTCTTGTCGGGAAAGTTCGGTTAGGTTCACGGCAATAGGTGAATGCATACTGCGCCCTTCCTTCGGGCTGGGTGAATGGCGGGCTGCGGAAGCGGGGTGTGGGCCAGTTCAAGCTTGGGTCTGCTCCGCCTGCGACTAGGCAGGCGTGGCAGGTGATCACGTTGATGTGTTTTTTTGAGGTGTGAAGTAGGCAGACTGACGAGACGACACTCCGACTTTCATGCATTCATCCGGGCAGCCCCGTTTTTGGGGCTGCCCCCCTGCATATCTAGCTTGTGGAGGGGGATATGGATTTTCGTGAACGGATTTACTCGTTGGCTTCGCGGATAGCAGAACTGCGTCCGCATACCTGTACCGAAGAGGCGACGAAGAACGCGCTTATCCTGCCGTTCCTGCAAGCCCTTGGGTACGACACCTTCGACCCGCGCGTGGTCGAACCCGAATTTACCGCCGACGTGGGCACCAAGAAGGGCGAGAAGGTCGATTACGCCGTGAAGCGTGACGGCCAGCCCGTCATGCTCATAGAGGCCAAGTGCTGCGGCACCCTCTTGGACCAGGGCAAGGCCAGCCAGCTTCTGCGCTACTTTCACACCACCAAGAGCGCCCGTATCGGCATCCTTACCGACGGCGTCATCTACAAATTCTTTTCGGACCTCGACCAGCCCAACGTCATGGACGCAACGCCGTTCATGACGTTTGATTTTGCGGCCATAGAGGATGCCCTGATCCCCGAGCTGAAGAAGCTGGCAAATGATCGCTTCGACATCGAGGCCACCCTGTCGGCCGCGCAGGACCTGAAGCACATCCGCCAGTTGAAGGGCCTGCTGGCCAAGGAAATGCGCGAGCCGTCGGACGAACTGGTGAAGTACTTCGCCCGCGACGTGCATACCGGCCAACTGCGGGCCAACGTGGTGGAGTGCTACCGCGACAAGCTGCGCCTCGCCTTCCAGCACCACGTCAACGACATCATCAACGAGCGCCTCCAGACGGCCATGCAGGGTAACGCCTATCCCGAGCCTGTCGAGCCTTGCGAAGAGGCCCCGGAGTCCCCGGCAGGGCGGCAGATCGAAACCACGCAGGAAGAACTGGAAGCCTTCTACGCCATCAAGTCCATTCTCCGCGACGTGATCCCGCCGGAGCGCATCTTTATGCGCGACGCGCAGACCTACTGCGCCATTCTGCTGGACGACAACAACCGCAAGCCCATCTGCCGCCTGCACTTCAACGGCAAGCAGAAGTATCTGGGCCTGTTCGACGAGAACAAGAAGGAAACCCGTCACCCCGTGGATGGTGTGGATGGGCTGTACGGGTTTGCGGATGTGTTGCGAGTTGGCGTGATTTAATAAACCGTGTTTGAATTTTATTGCCAATTAATGGAGTGATATATGGATAATATAAGGATTAAAAATGTGCGTGGACTCGTTGATACAAAAGACATTGATATAAAGCCAGTCACTATTTTGCTCGGAAGAAATGGTTCTGGGAAGAGTTCATTTGCTAGGTGCTTCCCATTGATGAAGCAGAGTTGTGTTGAGAATAAGAAAAATCCATTGGTGTTCAATGGGCAATATGTTGATTTTGGGGATTATAATACGGCAAAATCAATGTTTGGTGGGGATATATTTGTGAGTTTTAGTATAAATCCAAAAGATATAGAATCTGAAATTATCCCTAGTTATTTGTTTGACTATGTTGGTGAGGAGTGTCTTTCATATAGAATTAAATTTTCAGCAACTGGTGAAAGGGATAATTATATAAGTAAGATTTGTATTTCTTCGAAAAGTTATAAAATATCTCTAACAGTATCTGAATCTCTTCGAATAAGAGAAGCTAAGATAAACGGTATTGATTGTAGTGAGTTCCTGTCTGAGTTTTCAATCGTACCAGGGATGATAGTCCCGATGCTGTGTGAAGGTAAACGTAGGGTGCCTTTTATGTGGCTTAGTGAAACGAGTACGCCTGTCAAGGCGTTTGTGGATATTGTTAGAGAGCATTGTCATCAAAGGGTATCAAAGGGTTCAATATTAAGCATGATATATAAATTCACGCCAGTGAGTAATCGTGAGATTTTAGATTTTCTTAAGGGGTACGAGCTGGGACAGGTGTGGCGCAGTAAGGTTCAGGGTTGGACAGTTAAAAAGTTGGAGTTTCTTAGAATACGGAAAATACTCCTGTCGGTATATGCTTTTCGATTTATGGCGCATGCTCGTGTCACCTTTGAACTGGCTATGGATAATGTAGAATACCTGGCACCGCTTCGCGCAATGGTTCAGCGGTATTATAGATTCGATGATTCACCAGTTTTTCGCGTGAGTCACGATGGTAGTAATGTTGCCCTATTTTTTCATGGAATGAGTGATGAGGATAGGGAAAAGTTTACTAATTGGACACAGAAGTACTTTAAAATACAGTTTGCGTCACATAGTGCGTATGGGCATGTTTCGTTGTTTGTTTCTTTGGATGGTGAGACTCCTCAGAATGTTGTTGATAGTGGATTTGGCTATTCTCAGGTATTGCCGGTGTTGTTGCAAATGTGGTCCACGCTTAGGCCAGATAAGCGAAGCACATTTAAGGGGAGGGTTAAGAAGATTATAGTGATTGAACAGCCAGAACTGCATATGCATCCGTGTATGGAGTCTCTCTTTGCTGATGTTGTTTTCACGCTTGCGAAGAGTCAGGACTCGCATTTTATGCCGCATTTTATTATTGAGACGCATAGTAAGGAGATTGTTAACAGAATTGGAGAGAATATTGTCTCATCACCCCAGATGGCTAGTGAGGTGGCGCTCTTGCTTTTTGAGAAAAAAGAAAATGGGAAGTCTGCGGTCACCCGTACGGAGTATTCTGCGGAGGGGTATATTAAGGATTGGCCCGTAGGGTTTTTGAGCGCTGAATAAGTTGTGGTGTCGTTATGATAATTTGTGTCGATGATACGGTTGTAGGGCAGGCCCTGGCTGGAAATCCTGTGTGTGTAGATTTAATCGAGCGATTGGCAAATGTTTGGCGAGAAAGGACGCATTTTATTCTGCTTTCGCCAAAGTCTGCTGTTGCGATTAAGGATGCACCAGGATTTCATGGGTGTAGTCATTACTATGCAGATATATGTAGATTTTTGATTCAGAATTTTTCACTGCTGCGAAGTGTGGACCCCTATGTCGTTTTTACGTGGGATGACGAAAAGGGGCTGTTGCCAAGGGGTGGTGAAAGAGTGATTTTTTCTAAGCCGAAGGCTATTTTTGAGAATAGGCGTGAGCACGAACTGTATGACGCATTTGCTAGTGCCTGTGCGGGTGAAGCTTTGCGAATTGGGCGTAAATATTATGATCCAATTCATGGAAATGGAGACCAAACTCATGAAAGTTATAAGGATCAGTTGGAAGCAGATGATGGCTTGGCGATTTGTATTGTCGACGGTGATGTGAAGTGCCCAGGCGGTCGCATTAGAAATACTGCAGAAAAGGTAATGAAGCTTGGTCGGAATGAATTTGTGAGAAGTGTTGTTCTTGAAGTTCATGAGTTGGAAAATCTTATTCCTCTTGCTGCAATTAAAGAGTGGTACGAAAGTGTTGGTGAGTACGATGGTGACCGGAGCATGGTGTTGGGGATTCTTGGAGCGGATGAAGAATTTCGATGTTTTATAGATTACAAAAAGGGTCTTACTGTAAAGATGTTGAACGAATCAGTCGGAGACGCGCTCCTCTGGGCGTTTTATGCTAGGGCGATAGAGGCTTTTAAGTGTGCTTTGAATCGTGGAGTCGATGATGAGTGTTTAACTGTAGAGTGCCGTCGTTGTGCGCGTCGCGTAGTCTGTAGAGTTAGGATGCTTGAGAAGATTGTTGAAGCAGATAGGCGTGTTCTTAGTGTGGTTTGCGGTTATGTAGTAAGGGAGTGTGATTCAATTTGTGAAAATGCACGTTCTGCTGGCGAGGCAATGTTTTCATTGGTTTTCTCGCCAAGATATTCTGCTGCGATTTGATGATTTGTTACATTAGTTGATGAGGAGGTTTTTGATGATCAGCAGCATGGTAAGAATGATAAGAGCAAGCAAGTATCACAGGATTATTGAGCGTTACTTAAGGGCTGGAGTTGGTCTTGGGGAGATTAGCCAAATTGCGGAAATTTGTTCGCCAAAGGTTGCGATGGCGTTTTATTCATATTTTAATCGCGTAATGGAGGCGCATGCTAACTCTAGAGATGAAGCTATTGCCATGCTCGAAACTGATAAGGGTATGTTTGGTAAGTTTTGCGACTTTGCTGCTGCGAATTATAGGGGATCTTCCTGTATTGAGAGTGTTGAGCGTGAAGAGCGTGCTAAGGTGATTGCTGCTATATGTGATGAATTGAATATTTCTGTATCTGAATTTATGGCGCTTGATGTTGTGTCTCAAGGTTATATTGCCAGTCATGAAGACCCGGTAGCTAGAAGAGTTCAGACCGTCGTAGGGGAGTTGAGGAAAGTTGGCGCAACTGATGATATTGTTTTAAAGTCTATTGTTGACGCTCTTTCGTCAGGTGCGCAGGGGTCAGGAGTTGAGGGTGTCAGGTCTGAAAAGACTGTTGGGGATTAATGGCTAGAATTGTCAATGTGCCGGGGGTGCTTTTTGTCTGTTTTTTGCGAAATATCCTGCATAGATTCCCATATTCTGCGTGAGCTTATCCATGTTCATAAAGAAATCTGCTCCCAACCCCCTTCCGCCGAACAGGTCCGCGCGTGGGAAGGGTCCATTGAAATCTTAAAGCGGTTGTGTCCGCAGTTGCCGGCGGAATACTCGCTTATCTTCGAATTTGTCCTGCCAAGGGAACGGGGGCGTAGGCCAGACGTCATTCTGCTTTCGCAGAACGTGGCCTACGTTTTTGAGTTTAAAGAAAGCAAAACCCCAGGGCGGGCCCATGTGGACCAGGTGGCCGCCTATTGCCGAGACCTGGCAGAATACCATGCCGGCAGCCGCGGTAAGCGCATCGTCCCCTTGCTGGTCATGGCCGGGGCAGAGGGGCTGCGGAAGCAGTCCGGCGATGTCCGCATCTACAGTCCAGATACCCTAGAGCAAGACATCGCGCAGATTGTCGATTGCACAGATCCCCCGGGCGATGTCGCCGCCTTCCTGGAAGGGGATTACGAGCCCCTGCCCAGCCTGGTGCATGCTGCAAAGCTGCTGTTCGAAAAAGAACCCCTGCCCCAAATTCGCCGCGCAGAAAGCGTGGGCATTCCAGATACCCTGCAGGTGCTGCACGAATACGCCGGGCGCGCCCTGCAGGCTGGCGAAAAGGTGCTGGCGCTTGTTACCGGTGTGCCCGGCTCTGGCAAAACGCTGGTGGGCTTGCAGTTCACCTACGATCAAAGCGAGCAGGGCGCCAACAACGCCGTCTTTCTGTCTGGCAATGGCCCCCTGGTAGAGCTGCTGCAGTACGCCCTTAAGAACAAGATCTTCGTCCAGGACGTGCACGGCTTCCTCAAGCAGTATGGCGGCGGCAGCACGCGCATCCCGCGTGAACGCATCTGGATCTACGACGAGGCGCAGCGCGCCTGGGACGATGAGCGCGCCAAAGACAAGCGCGGCCCCCAGGCCCTTTCAGAGCCCAACGACTTCGCCCGGCTGGCCTCGCGCGTGGATGGCGGGGTGATGATCATCGGCCTGATCGGCGAAGGGCAAGAGATTCACCTTGGCGAAGAGGCTGGCATCTCGCAGTGGAACGACGCCCTGGCCGCCGTGCCCGACGACTGGACCGTGGTCTGCCCGCCGCACGTGGCCCACGTGTTCACCAGCGCAAAGCAGTGCGTGCCGGAAGGGCTGCTAAACCTTAGCGCCTCGTTGTGTACGCACCGCGCGTTAGGCCTGCAAGAGTGGGTGCGCCTGTTGCTGGATGGCAAGCTGGCCCAGACGCACGTGCTGGCCGGCACGCTGCGCGAAGACCTGTTCCCCGTCTACGTTACCCGCAACGTAGAATCTACAAAGAAGCACGCGCGCGAACGCTACCTCGGCAACCTAGGCCGCCGCTTCGGCCTGCTGGCATCGTCCAAGGCCAAGAACCTGGCCGATCACGGCATACCCAACGACTACGCAGCCACCAAGCGGGTGCGCAAAGGTCCCTGGTTCAGCGATGACCCGGACCACCCCGGCTCCTGCTGCCAACTGGATAGCGTGGCTGCCGAATTTGCCTGCCAAGGGCTAGAACTAGACTTTCCCATTGTTGCTTGGGGCGATGACCTTACCTGGAACGGCGTGGCCTGGGCTTCTCCCCCTGGCGGCCGATCCAAGGCCAAGAACCCGCACCAGCTGCGCCTTAATAGCTACCGCGTGCTGCTCACCCGTGGCCGCGATGGCATGGTGATCTTTGTGCCCGCGGGTAAAGAAATGGATGCCTCGTTCGAGGCGCTAGTGACCGCCGGTTGCGCGGTAATGTGAGGGGAGGGGAGTGCAGTTCGGGCGTTGTGTCTCTTGGTCTGTGGGTGCCAGTATGCTTGTTGCTGTAGCCGTTGTGCTTATCGTATGCGCTTTTTGGATATATCACAGGCGTAGGGTTGTTAATCAGGGTAATATCGCTGAGTATTTAAAGGGTGTGTCTGTAGGGCGCCTGTTGCGGGGGTGGAAAGAGTCTACGGATGCGGCAAGGGGTGAAAAGCAGTGGATTAATGAGCGATTGTCATGGCTTTTCTTGCCGCAGGCAATGCTCATGGCAGCCTTGGCGACTGTTATTGCTGTGTTTTCAAATTGTGACGTTGGTAGGTATGCGGGTTTTGTTTTTTTGATTATTGGTGTTGGTTTTTTTCAAGTTTATTGGTGCTCGTTTTGGTTTTTTCTGCTGTTAGGATGTATGGAGAATGGAGAGATAGAATAATTGCACACTATAGGATTATAGAATCTATAGATGGTCTTGGGTATATTGTTACGTTTGGGTGTGCCCCGCAATGGCCATCGTATTGTGCTCAGATTGTCCCTCTGATTTTCCCTTTGATGTTTGCAGGAGTGTGGAGTTTTGTGTTTTTTTGGTTTTGTGCGGAGTGGTACCCTTTGCCTGTGTATTGGGTGGCGGTGTGATTGCAATGATGCTTAAGATTTAGCGTAGTGCTGTTTTGTGGTGGTGCGCAGCGCTTAGCCTTCTGTTGTGTTAGTTTGATTTCGTAGTTGTATCGTATGTTTTTGTGTCGTTGTAGTGGCGTAGCTGTTTTATGTGCTGTTTTTTTCTGTGCTGTTTTGATGGAGGGGCATGTGTAATAAGGGTGCTGATGATGTTGAGAAAAAATGGGCAATGGCGCATTCGCTGATAAAGCTCGAAAATGATTTGGTTAATCACCGGATGACTGCTGTTCTTGCTTCGAATGCATTTTTATTTGCAGCTTTCTTGGGGGTTGGGGATAGGCTGCTCGCGCGTGTCTGTGCTGGTTTTGATTTCAAGTTTTATGCAATGATGTTTGTAATGCTAGTAATTCCTGTGTGTGGATATGTTATATCCAGGGGGGCTGCTGTTGGTGTCCGCGCTGCAAGTCGTCACATATGCGCGTCTAGGTATTGGTTTTGTGCGTGGTGTGATGGTGATATTGCTGATGTCCCAAGGCTTGTGGGGAGAAAATGTAGTGCTGATTTTTTATTGATAGTATGGAATGATTCTCCGTATGAGCAAGGTGAAATTGGTGGTTATAAGATTGATATAGCAGAACTTGGGTCTGGTGTGCCTTGTATTCCAGTTGTTTTGGCAAGGATATGGGTTCTTATGTTTGCTGTAGTGCTTATTTGCTTTGCGTATTTTGTACAGGGATAGTATTCACCTGACACTGCCGTGCCCGGCGGGGGGCTGATCAGGCTGCCTGCTGCCCTTCGCTGCCCTCTTCCGGGTGGCCCTCGGGAGGGCCATCAAGGAAAGCTTGGTAGGGTGTCCGACCGTTCATGTTTCTGCCTTGGTGCGCCCGCTCGTGGTTGTAGTGGTGCAGGTAAGCGTCCAGGTCCGTCTGCATTTCGTCTAAGGACTCGCACCAGTTCCTGCGCCCCTGAATCCTGAAATGCTCGTTGAGCAATGTCCTGTGCAGCCGCTCCACAAAGCCGTTGCTTTACGGGCGTCTGACGCGGGTTGTCCAGTGTTCGATGTCTTCCTGTTGTAGGAACAACTCGTAGGGATGCCTGTCGGGACGCCCGCAGAATTCCCGGCCATTATCCGAAAGCGCCGTGATGACCGGCGTGTCGTGCTCCTCGAATAAGGGCAGCAAGTCCCATGCGTTTCGCCCGCCGGTGGCCTGACCACCGGCGGGTTTTTCGTTTGCGGGGCAAAGCCCGCGCGGGTGGCAGTTGGATGTCTTGAATCGTATGCCGTGCGTGAGATGAAAGAAGGCCCGGGACTTCAAGATGCTTGACGTTGTGTATCCAAATGGATACAAGTGCCGTATGAACACGTTCTTCCGCACGGATGTTTTCGCCAAGTGGCTGAACGGCCTCAAGGACATGGCGGGAAAGGCCCGGATACTCGTGCGGATACGGTCGGCTGAGGCGGGCAACTTCGGTGACTGCGAACCGGTAGGCGAGGGCGTCTCCGAAATGCGCATTCACGCGGGACCGGGATACCGGGTCTACTTCACTCGCCGGGGCGAGACGATCTACCTGCTGCTCGCGGGTGGCGACAAGTCCAGCCAGAAGCGTGATATCGTGCTTGCCAAGAGGCTGGCGCGGGAATTGGAGGATAGCCATGACTAAGATTGCCAGATTCGATGCCGCCGAATTTCTCGACAGCGAAGAAGCCATCGCCGCATACCTTTCGGCAGCGCTCGAAGACCCGAACCCGGATGTGTTCCTTGTGGCGGTTGCCGACGTGGCCAAGGCCCGTGGCATGAGTCAGCTTGCCAAGGACGCGGGCCTTGGCCGTGAGAGCCTGTACAAGACCCTCGCACCTGGGGCGCAGCCTCGCTACGGGACCATCGTCAAGCTGCTCGGGGCCATGGGCGTTTCGCTTCAGGCCAAGCCCAAGGTGGCTGCCTGATCGCGTAGGCATCAATGCGCTTGCATGCCGTTGCACGGCACCGCGCACTGGTCCGCGAACCAAGCAGGGCCGGGAGAGTCTCTCGGCTCTGCTTTTGTATGTAGAAAATCCCGCGTTATGCACGAGATTTTCTACATACAAGAAATGGGTTGTGACATGTTGTCACAACCCATTGTTTTCATGGTCGGAACGACTGGATTCGAACCAGCGACCCCCTGCTCCCAAGGCAGGTGCGCTACCAGGCTGCGCTACGTTCCGGCGGGGCCACGGCGTCGGCGTCGTGGCGTACGGTGGTCAGATAGTCGAAAGCGTGTCGCGGTGCAAGGGGAAAAGGGGATGCGGCCAGTTGGCAGGGTGCTGGCGGGGAACCCAGCGATACGGAAACAGCGTGTGCGGAAAAGGAGCAGGCCGTGGTTAAGGTGAAGGGACAGGGGGGGGCTGGGTGCTGGCGGCGAGGTTCGTGCTTGGGCTATCGTCGTTCAGTGCCGTGGCGCAGGCTTGATCTGAAAACCCTCGATTTGCTCCGGCTTGAGTCGTCCCGCCTTGGTCTGTAGTCGTCCAAGCTTGATCTGGCTTCCTGTTCCGTTCTGAAGGTGCCAGCCCCCGCGCATGGCTCGTGTCCGCCCCCGCGCCGTGGCCGCGTTCATCCTCTCGCGTCTCACAAGCCCATCCTCGTACTCATCCCCGTGCGTATCCCGTGCCCATTCGCACGCAGTTTGCGCTACATATTTTTTATAGTGCGCCCAAGTTGCCTTTTCGCGTAATGCTATGAAATTAAAGTGTATGTTCAAGGTCTAGCCCTGCGAGGCAAGGAATTTTTTCGCGTGGCGCGTTATTTCGCGCACGGCTCGCTTGACGACAGGGTGGAAGGTGCGTATTTACGCATCTCCTTACCAATTGGCAGCGTTCTTGTTTCCCTCGTTCGATCTTCGCATGTGCAAAGCTCCGGACAGATGAAAAGAAGAGCCTGAGAAAATTCCGGAGTATCACACATGTCCAAGAAGCTCTACGTCGGCAACCTTCCCTTCTCCAGCAGCGAAAGCGACCTGCGCGCCCTGTTCTCCAACCACGGCGAAGTGCAGTCCGTCGCTCTGATCATGGACCGCGAAACCGGTCGTCCCCGTGGCTTCGGCTTCGTGGAAATGGACGACGACGGCGCCCGCGCCGCCATGGAAGCCCTTGACGGCCGCGACTTCCAGGGTCGCAGCCTGAAGGTGAACGAAGCGCAGGAACGCGCTCCCCGCCAGCCCCGCTGGTAGGTCTTCGCTCCCCCTATCGTCTGGACCGGGTCCCGCCCATTTCGGGCGGGACCCTTTCTTTTCGGCGCGGTTCCGCGCCACAAGCAGGAGGAGACCCTATGGCCAAGGACGACTATTTCGAAGTGGCAGGCGTGGTGCAGGAAGCCCTGCCCAGCACGCTGTTCCGTGTGGAACTGGAAACGGGCCACACCGTGCTTAGCCACCTGTGCGGCAAGATGCGCAAGTTCCGCATCCGCATTCTGCCCGGTGACAAGGTGCGTGTCGCCATGTCCCCCTACGACCTGACCAAGGGCCGCATCGTTTTCCGCGAACGCTAGGCGGCCCGCCACGGCCCCGCGCCGTGTCCCGTAGCCTGAAGGCCCCTGCCGGTACCGCACCCGTGGGGGCTTTTCGTTTGCTGGCGACACGGGCTGGGGCGGGGCATGCCGGGTGGTCAGATGCTGCGCCTGCCTCGGTCACGCCCGCAGTACCGCACGTGCGCAGCGACAGTTGCCGTGCCTGTTCGCCGCGTTTCTGACTGGCTGGAGCCGCCCCGTTTCCCCGCGCGCCCCCTGTCTTTGACACCCCAGGCCGCATGGGGCATTTGGGTAGGGGGGGGGGCAATGACGGACTGCCGTGCTCCCCGTTTCCCCGTACCCTTTCCGGAGCCGCTCATGGGACACATCGCCGCCAAAGATGTCTACCGCCGCCTCGGCCACGCCATCGACAACACGCCCGTGCGCACGCCGTGGAACGACGCCTTCCACGCCATGCTGCGCGAACTGTA
This sequence comes from Nitratidesulfovibrio sp., assembly GCF_040373385.1. Lineage (NCBI taxonomy): Bacteria > Pseudomonadati > Thermodesulfobacteriota > Desulfovibrionia > Desulfovibrionales > Desulfovibrionaceae > Nitratidesulfovibrio > Nitratidesulfovibrio sp. The sequence goes on from NZ_JBDXXH010000002.1 coordinate 324,467, forward strand.
CACCCCGGAAGAAGCGGAACTGGTGGTGCGCATGCCGTACCGCCCATCGTCCATCGGACGGCTGGAGCGGGTCACCGGCATGCATCGCGCCCGGTTGCAGGGGCTGCTGGATCGACTGTGCGACAAGGGGCTGGTGCTGGACATCCGCGAGGATGGCGACCATATGGCCAACGCAATTGGCGCGGCCAACCCAACGGGCACGGCCCGCGCAGCCGGGGCCGCTGAAGCCGCCGAAGCCGCCGGGCATCTGGCCGCATCTGCGCAGGGGCATGGCGGTCATGACGGGCACGTTCACCCGCACGTTCACCCGCACCAGCACGCTCGTGCCGCCAACGGCCAGCCCGAACACCATCCCGCCGCCTCCGGCTCCCCGGTTTCCCCGGCATCCCACCACCCCGACGACGGCTGCCTGTACATGATCAGCCCCATCGTCATCGGCATTTTCGAATTCACCATGATGCGCACCGGCGGGGCGTTGCCCAGCAAGCGCTGGGCGGAACTGTTCCACGACTACATGTTCGGCGACCGGGCCTTTCTGGATGCCAACTTCGGCGACGGGCAGCGCGTTTCGGTCATGCGCGCCCTGCCGCATCAGCAGACCCTGGGCGACCATGTGGAAATTCTGGATTACGAGCGCGCCGCCGCACTGGTGGAGCAGAACCGTACCTTTGCCGTGGGGTTGTGTTCGTGCCGGCATGAAAAGCACCACCTTGGCACCCGTCAGTGCGACGTGGACATGGAAACCTGCACCTCCATGGGCACCGGCGCGGAATACCTGATCCGGCACGGCTTTGCCCGGCGCATCGACAAGGCGGCCATGCACGACATTCTGGCCCGCTCGCGCGATCTCGGCTTCACCCTGTCCGCAGACAACGTGCAGCAGGGCGTGGGGTTCATCTGTCATTGCTGCGGGTGCTGCTGCAATCTCATGCAGGGCATCCGGCAGTGGGGGCACGCGGGGATACTGGTCACGTCGTCGTTCATCGCCCGCTGCGATGCCAGCCTGTGCAACGGCTGCGGCCTGTGCGAGCGGGCCTGCCCCATAGACGCGGTGTCGCTGCCGGTGCCGCCCGGTGGCCGCAAGCGCGACCGACGTTGCGTGGTGGACGAGGCCTACTGTCTGGGCTGCGGGGCCTGCGCCCTGAAGTGCCCCACCGGGGCGCTGCGGCTGCACCCGCGCGAGCGCAAGGTGCTGCACCCGGCGGACAGCTTCGAGCGGGTCATATTGCAGAGTCTGGAGCGCGGCACCCTGCAAAACCTGGTTTTCGACAACCCCAACAGCCGCACGCAGGAATTCATGCGCGGGCTGGTGGGCGGCTTTCTGCGCCTTGGCCCGGTGAAACGGGCGCTGATGGGCGAGGCATTGCGCTCGCGCTTTCTTGATGCCGTGCGCCGCATGGCCGGGTAGGGGGCGTCTGTCCGGCTACGGGGCCGACCATCCGGGCGGCGACCAGGCAGGCATGGGGCGACCAGGCAGGCATGGGGCGATCAGGCAGGCATGGGGCGGCCAGGCATGCTGCCTCGGGCAGGGCGTGGTCGTTGCGGGGGCCAGCCTCCCCCCCACGTCTTCCTGCCTTTTCCCATGACGAAGCCCCCGCTGGCAATGCTGGCGGGGGCTTGTTGTCTACTGGAGCCGACGTGGAAGGTGGTCGGCTGCGTGGCCATGTGCGGGATGTCGGCCATGTGCGGAATGTCAGGCCATGCCCGGTCAGGTTCCACCATGTTCGGTGCGTCGGGTCATGTTCGGTGCGTCGGGCGATGTCTGTCCATGTCCGGCAACGTTCGTGCGATGTCGGGCAGGCCGCGCCGGGTCAGTTGCAGGGGGTGGGGTGCGACTTCAGAAGGTCATCGGTGATGGCGGCTCTTTCCTCCGCATCGGCGGGGTGCACGCACAGGCAGTCCGCGCCCTGGCCCAGGGCGGCGGCGCGCTTGTCGTGCCTGCCAAGGTGGCTGCCCAACTCGGCGGAGTGCCCGATGAACAGGGGGCTGTACCCCGTGTCCAGCACCGCCTGCGGCTTGCGGGCGAACATGAATACCCCGCTGAAGTCCGCCAGGGTGGCGCCCAGAGGGTACACCGCAAAGGTGTAGGCCTTGCCCGATGCTCCGGTGAACGAGGTCATGGCGAGGGGTTCCATAGTGCCTCCTTCGGGTTGCGGGAAATACGGTACCCTTTGGAATAATATAGGCACGGAACAGCTGCGCCGCAATGATTTGCGCAGGGCGGCGGCGTCGTGCCGTTCCGGAATTCCGCTCTCTGGTGGCTTTTCTCCAAATTAGGATTTTCGTTCGTTGGCAAGGAAAACGAGCCTGCCATGAGGGAGTATACTCTTATTGTATTCGACCGAGCCTTAGCCGTTGGACAAGCGCGTAGCGCGAGTCTTACGGATAAGGACAGCAGCGCTCAGGGCAGGTGAAGTTTGACGCAGCAAACGGACGAAAAGACAATTTGGAGACTGCCCCCTAGAACTCGATGCCCCTGGTGGCCTGCACCCCCTTCTGCCACGGGTGCTTCACTTCGGTCATCTCGGTGATCAGGTCGGCCCGCTCGGCCAGCCAGTCGGGCAGGCCGCGCCCGGACAGCACCAGATGCCTGCCCTGCGGTTCGGCCAGTTCCAGCAGGCGTTCCACTTCCTCGCGGGTCACGATGCCGTAGCCAAGGGCGTACAGGGTTTCGTCCAGCACCAGCATGTCCACTTCGGGCAGGATGGATTCGGCCCATTGCAGCAGTTCCTGCGCGGCCTTGCGGTGGGCGGGGCGGTCTTCCTCGCGGCGCAGAAAGCCCTTGCCCCCGGCGCGAAAGCGTTCGCCCAGCAGGCGTTCCAGCATTTCCTGTTCGCCCGCCTGTCCGGGGCGCTTCATGAACTGCCCGAAGGCTACGGTCATTCCCTGGCCCATGGCCCGGATGGCCTGCCCCACGCAGGCGGATGTCTTTCCCTTGCCGTTGCCGGTGTATATCAGCAGCATCAGTTCTCCGGGGTGTCCCAGCCCACTCCCGGCATGGCGGCCCCGCAGCGGGCACACCGCGACGAGGCGGGCAGGTGGGTGTGAAAGCCCTCGCGCCGGGCGAACAGTGCGCCGCAGGCGGGACAGTGGGTGGATTCGGCGGGGTGGCCCGGCATGTTGCCCAGGTAGACGAAGCGCAGTCCTTCTTCGCGACCGATTTCCCAGGCCCGTTCCAGCGTGGCGGGCGGGGTGGGGGGGCGGTCGGTCAGGCGGTAGGCCGGGTGAAAGCGCGAAAGGTGCCACGGCACGTCCGGCCCCAGTTCGTCGCGGATGAACCGGGCCATGTCGCGCAGTTCGTCCGGGGCGTCGTTCAGGCCGGGGATCAGCAAGGTGGTCACCTCCAGCCACCAGCCCATGCGGGCAATGGTGCGCAGGGTGTGCAGTACCGGCTTCAGCCGCGCGCCGCACTGTTCGGCGTAGAAGCGTTCGGTGAACGCCTTCAGGTCTATGTTGGCCGCGTCGATGCGGTGTTCCAGTTCGGCCAGGCATTCTGGCGACTGGAAGCCGTTGGAAACCATGATGGTGGCAAGCCCTGCGGCGTGGGCAGCGTCCGCCGTGTCGCTCATCAACTCGAAAAAAATGGTGGGCTCGGAATAGGTGAACGACACCGACGCCGCCCCGTTGGCCCTGGCCTCGGCCACCAGCTTGGCCGGGGTGGCCCGCTGGCCGCGCACCACGCCTTCTTCGGCGGGCGGGCGAGACAACGACCAGTTCTGGCAAAAGCTGCACGCAAGGTTGCAGCCCATGGTGCCGAAGGAATAGGTGAGCGTGCCCGGCATGAAGTGGAACAGGGGCTTCTTTTCCACCGGGTCCAGGTTCACGGCGGCCACGTTGTCGCCCACCAGGGTGAACAGCTTGCCGACAGGGACGGTTTTTCCCAGCGCGTCTGGCTCCGTGACGTCGGGGCGATTCACCCGCACCCCGCAGCGGCCCGTGCCACCCCCCGCAATGATGCAGTAATGGCTGCACAGGCGGCATTGCACCCGCGCCGCCTCCGCATCCGGGGGGGCGGTAGCGCCGGTGCCGTCGGGCGGGGACAGGGGCTTCCAGAGGCGTGCATCAAGCATGGTGAATATCCTTGGTGGATGGAAAGGCGCCGGACCGGGGCACAGGCGAACGGGGGCGCAGGCGAAGGGGGCGGCCTGCGGAGCAGGTCGGAAGCAACCATCCCGAAGCGTGGCTACTGCCGCCTGCCCGTCCCGATGCCGCCGGGGGGCAGGGGGGTGGGCCGCATCACGCCGCCGCTGCTTCCGCTGTTTCCCCAATTGCCGCTGTTCCCACTGTTTCCGCTGTTGCCACCCTGCGGTTGTCCCCACGTGCCGTTCACGTTGACCTCGGGCGCGATGATCATGGGTACCTGTTGTTGCGGCATGTCCTGATGCCGGGGCGGCCCCTTGGATTCCATGACCCGGTCACCGGTGTCCGGGTCGCGCCCGATGTACGACTGGTCCCCGCCGGTCCCCATGAAGGTGTCGTGGCGGGGCCGCTCCTGCTGCGGGGGAATGCCGCCCTCCGTGCCGTTGGAGCCGGTCGCGGCCGCGGCCGCGGCCATGAGGGCGTGGGGGGTCGCCCGCACGGGGGTGCTTTCGCGGGCAATGGCAGTGCCCGGCAAAGCCGCTGTGGACAGCATGCCCGTTACCAGTATAGCATTGAGTAAGGCCCGTGCCAGCAGGGGTTTCATGGTGTGTTCCTCTTGCGCTTCGGGGGGTAAAAGCCTATGAAGGGCTTCCGGAAAATCCGAAGCCAGATGACTCAAGGAGCCTACGTTAATGTCTGAGGACCGTTCCAAAGCCTACACCGATGCGGGGGTGGATATCAACGCCGGCAATGCCCTCGTGTCGCGCATCAAATCCATTGTAGCCCGCACGCATACCAATGGCGTGATATCCGACATCGGCGGCTTCGGCGGCCTGTTCAAGCCGGATCTTGCGGGGATGGACGAACCGGTCCTTGTTTCCTCCACCGACGGCGTGGGCACCAAGCTGAAGTGCGCCTTCCAGTTCGGCAAGCATGACACTGTGGGCATCGACCTGGTGGCCATGAGCGTCAACGACATTCTGGTGCAGGGCGCCCGGCCGCTGTTCTTTCTCGACTATTTCGCCACCGGCAAGCTGGACGTGGACGTGGCCGCCAGCGTCATTTCCGGCGTGGCCGAGGGCTGCCGCCGCGCAAGCTGCGCCCTGCTGGGCGGTGAAACCGCCGAAATGCCCGAAATGTACGCCCCCGGCGAATACGACCTGGCGGGTTTCTGCGTGGGCCTTGTGGACAACACGCGCATCGTGGACGGCTCGTCCATCCGCGTGGGCGACGCCATCATCGGCATTGCCTCCACCGGCCTGCATTCCAACGGCTACAGCCTGGCCCGCAAGGTGCTGGCCCAAAGCGGCCTGAACGGCGACGACCCGCTGCCCGGCTCTGACCGCACCGTGGCCGAGGTGCTGCTGGAACCCACCGCCATCTACGTGGACATCGTGCGCTCGGTGATGCGCGACTTCGACATCAAGGGCATGATACACGTGACCGGCGGCGGCTTCTACGACAACATCCCCCGCGTGCTGCCCGCCACCGTCGAGGCGCACATCGATTTCGGCTCGTGGACCGTGCCGCCGGTGTTCAACTGGCTGCTGGCCCAGGGCAACCTGACCTGGCCGGAAATGCTCCAGATATTCAACTGCGGCATCGGCTACATCATGATCGTCTCGCCCGACGTGTGCGACGAGGTGCTGGGGCGCGTCAACGCCATGCACGCCCAGGCCTGGCGCATCGGCACCATTGATCGCCGTCGCGACAAGGCGGCGGAGCAGGTGCAGGTGGCCTTCTAAAGCCTCACGTCCCTGGCCCGCACGACGACGTACAGTGCATGCCATCGGGGCCGTTCCTTCGGGAGCGGCCCCGTTCTTTTGCCGGGGGGCCGTGGTTGGCCCACGGAATGGATAACGGGCCGGAACCCTGAGGTTCCGGCCCGTTGCGGTGTCATGCCGGTGTGATCATGCCGTGCCCTGTCAGGCGGATGCCTGTCATGCGGATGGCGGGCAGGGGCGCGGGGTGCGTCAGTCCTCGCAGCCACAGGCCTGATCGTCGTCGGGAACCCCCTCGTGCGGTCCGGCTTCCAGATGCCCTTCGGGCAGACCTTCGTCGGCGTCATCGGGTTCGGTGTCCTCGACGCCGGACAGGTCTTCCGCCGTTCGGGAACCGCCCGTACGCGGCGTGCCCTTTTCGGGGGAATCGGGCCCGTCCGATACATCCGATACATCCGGTCCGTCCGGTCCGTCGGGGTTGGTCGATCCGTCCGATACATCCGGTCCGTCGGGGTTGGCCTCCGGCGCATCGCGCAGCAGGTCGGCCAGCGGCGTGGGCTGCCATTCACCGGGCAGGGGCACGCCCCGCTCCGTAAGGTCCGCCCGGTCGCCCAGATATGGGTTGAAATAGCCGAAGCCCAGCCACTGACATTCCCTGCGCAGCCGCTTGCGGAAGTTGACCAGCCCCATGTTGGGGCCGAATTCGATGCCTTCCAGCAGTTCCAGGTACATTTCCGGGTCGATGTTCAGGTTGCGCAGTTGGATGAAGCTGACGCCGCAGGTGCGGATCATGTCCAGCAGGGCTTCCAGTTCCGGCTCGGTGTCGGTGATACCGGGGAAATACAGCAGGTTCAGCGAGACGAACACCCCGTTCCGCCGCGCGGTGGCAATGCTTTCGCGCACGTCCGACAGGGTGTAGCCGTGCGGACGGTAGTAGCGGTTGTACGACTCTTCGCGGGCGCTGTTCAGGCTGACCCGCAGCGAGGTAAGCCCCGCCCCGGCAATGCGCTCCACGGCACCCGGCAGCGAGGCGTTGGAATTCAGGTTCACCGTGCCGCGCCCGCCGTCGCTGCGGAACAGGCGCACCGCTTCTTCGATCAGCGGGGCCTCGGTCAGCGGCTCGCCCTCGCAGCCCTGGCCGAAGGAAAAGACCGGCTCGGCCACTTCGTTGCGGGCGTGGTGGCGCATCACTTCCACGATTTCCGCCGCCGTGGGGGTGAAGGCCATGCGGTTCTGCGGCGTGGCGCAAATGCGCGACCCGGTCTCCTGCTGCGAGATGCAGCCCACGCAGCGGGCGTTGCACGCGCGAGAGACGGGCAGCGGCGCCTCGTACCGGCCAAGGCACAGGTTGCGCGCGGCGGGGCAGGAATAGGTAAGGGCGCATTTGGCGGTCAGGTGCTGCATCAGCCGGTTGTCCGGGTAGCGGCGCATCAGTTCGCGGGCGGTCTGTTCCACCTTCTTGCGGTGGATGCCCCGGAACACCTGACGGTTCGATTCGTCCACCCGCTTGGCGCAGACGTAGAAGCGTCCGTTGGCAAAACCCACGGCGCCGTATGCGAACAGGGGCAGGGTGGGGGCGTCCGCCTCGCTGACGTAGGCGGGGTGGGCGGTCAGGGTGTGCGCGGGCGCGGCAAAGGCGGCCACGGCCAGTTCGTCCATACCCACGGCCTCGCCGGTTTCCGGGTCCAGCCCCACGGCGCGGCGGCCCGGCAGCAGGAACAGTTCGCTCTCGTCGGGCAGGGGCATCAGTTCGTCGGGGCGGGGCAGGGCGAATTCGTGCCCGCGCCGACAGACCATCAGCAGGTCCGGGTGGTCGTAGATTTCGCCGTTTTCGTCGGCCACGACAAGGTGGGGGCGGATATTGGATGAGGCCATGTGGTGCCCTTTGTTCTCATGTATTGTGGTGCATCGTGGGATGTGCTAGGTGCCGGATGGTTACTGCAAGCGGGGTTCCCCGGCAAGTGCATATCCGGCCCGCTGGTCGGTGGCCGGGGAAATGCCGCCTTTTTTTTCCGGGAGTGAAAAGGACCATGTTCGACAACGCCACCATGTTCATGATGTTCATCCTGCTGTGCTTTGCGGGATTGCTGGTGATGTTCTATTTCGTGCTGCGCGGCATGGAAGAGATTGCGCGCGGCATGCGTGACGAGCACGCCGCGCTGGCTTCGGGCCTGCGCACGCTGGAGGCGCGGGTGAACGAACTGGCCCGCGCCCAGCGCGCGGCTGCGGCCGGGCTGCCGCCCGTCGCCCACGCGGATGCCGGGGCCGACGCGTTCGACGAACCGGCAGGCCAGTATCACGTCCAGTACGGCACCGGGCCGGACGCCCGCACCGACACGGGGTATGGCGCCGGAGATGATCCGTTGTACGGCCTGGTGCACGAGGACGCCGATCCCAACCTGCCGGGCGGCCTGGCCATGGACTTCGAGGAACCCGTGGAACTGGTGGACCGCCAGCCTGCCGACGAATCCGGCCTGGGATATGACGGCGTGTCCGGCTTGAGGCCGGGCGACATGGCCGACGCGCCGCGCGAGGCAGACCGGCACGAGGTGGAACTGCCCAGCCTCGACCTGACCGCACCGGCAACGAGAACCTCGGGCGTATCGGGCGACAGGCGTGGCGGTCTGGATACCTCCGCGCTGGATGCTTCCTCCCTGGACGCCTTCGGCGGCCCGACCCGGCAAGGCGACGACTACGAGCCTTACCCCGCCCCGCTCACCCCGCGAACCACCGACGGGACGGATCTGCTTTCCTTCGGCAACGGGCGCTCCGATCTGCCGGACGGGACCACCCCCCGCGAACGTCGGGCCGAGTCCCGTGCCTCGCGCGGCAAGGGAGAACTGCCCGGCCTGAAGCTGGACGACTAGCGGCACGGCGAACTGGTTGCTCAAGGGCGGGTGACGCATGGACATCGTCTACATACTGTTGGCCTGTTGCGTGGCGGGAGTGCTGCTGTACACCAAGCTGGGGGGCGGTGGCGGTGGCGCATCGCGCCTGGCCGAGGCGGCCCTTGAGCGCGACGTGCAACTCATGGAACTGCGTCTGGCCAACCTGACCGAGGAATTCGGTACCCTTCAGGCCAGCGTGGCATCCATGCGCGGTCGCCTGCATACCCACGCGGAGCACGAGGCCGACCGTGCCCGGCAATTGCGCGATGCCGCCGTGCAGTCCGCCACCGAACAGCGCGAAGGCCTGCCCGAGCGTCTGGTGCGCAAGGGACTGGTGAACGCCGATCAGGTTGCCAAGGCCGAGGCCTACCGCCGCAATACCGGCAATCCGCTGCCGACGGAAGAGATACTGGCCCTGCTGGGCTTCGTTGCCCCCGATGTGCTGCGCGCGGAGCGCGACGAGCACAAACGGCAGACCCGGGTGGCCGTCGCGCCGGAAGCCGGACCGCCCCCCGCCGAGGGGGGCGGGGACAAGGCCTGAGCCGCGCCGACGTATCCGATGGCACCAAAATTCGCGGGATGACATGCGCCCGGCTTGCCGCACAGGCCGCCGGGCGTTTTCGCGTTCAGCGGGCGGCGGTCAGGTATGCCTCGCGCAGCAGGGGCGAAGGCATCTGTTCGGCCAGCAGCAGGTAGATCAGGCGCAGGTGGGTGCGGCGGATGTCGTCAACCCGGGCAAGGCGTTCCGCCACGATGCCCTGTGGCAGCCCGAGCAGCCGTTTGGTGAAGTCGCGTGCCCGGTGGCGTGCCCGGTGGGCGGCGTCCACGTTGGCCTGGCCCGTTGCGGCGATGCGCGCGCACCGTTCGGGATCGGCCAGCGCCGTGCGGACAACCTCCATCAGGCTGTCGATGTCGTCGGGTTCGTACAGCAGAAGGTCGCGTCCGTCCTCGAACAGGTCGCCGAGGCCGTGGCCGATGCGCGGCGTGACCAGGCAGCCGCCGCAGCCCAACGCCTCGAACACCCGGAAGTTCAGGTCGCCGTGTTCGCAGTAGTTCAGCAGCAGCCGCCCGCGCGGGTACAGCGCCCGGTAGTCGCCACGGGTAACGTGCAGGCCGGGCAGGCGTTGCCCCAACTGTTGCAGGAAGGCGTGACGGGCAGGGGTGCGGGCCGCGTCCACGGTGCCCACGAACAGCAGGTCCCATTCCGGCGCGGGGGGGCGCGGCAGGTCCGTGTCCTTGGCGAAGGCGGGGGTCCACCAGATGCGTTCGTCCGGCAGGCGTCGCCCGGCCACCAGCGGAATGTGGTCGCGCAGGCTCATCAGGCACACGTCGAAGGCCTGGGCATACAGCGGGTACCAACTGTGGATGTGCGAATCCACGCAGTAGAACACCGTCAGGCACGGAAACGATTCCATGCCCAGCACAAAGGGCGGGCGGCTCTTGTCCGCCACCACCACCACGTCGGGTTCCCAGCCCGCCTCGCGCACCAGGTCGTCCCAGCCGAACACCGCAACCTGCTGGAAGTCCATGGCGTGCACCTGCCAGCCCTCGTCGCGCAGGGCCTGCGCAAAGAACGGGCTGCCGATCCAGAACAGCTTGCGCATGGGGGTACCGCGTTCGTCAGTCATGGCCGGGGTATACCGTGCCGGGGCGGCGGGCGCAACGCGGGCCTGCCCGGCAAGGGCGCAGGCCCGACGGTAAAGGCGCGAGCCCGACGAGTAATGACTCGCGCGGGTGGCCGTCATGGTGGCGGCCACGCTACCGCTTTCCCCTTGCCAGCCGCCGTGCGAACGGATAGTGCTGGGATGTCGTGTTGTCGGCGTCACCGGCCCCTTCCCGTTGAGTCAGCAGCGGGGACCACCCATGTCCATCCTTACCCGGAACACCGCGCTCGCGGGCGTTCTCGACACCCATCTCGCGGCCCTGGCCGCGGACGAGGGCCTTGCGCCCCAAACCATCCGCGACGGCATCGAAGGCGGCACCATGGTGCTGCTGGGCAATCCGTCGCACCCTTCGTTGCGTCCGCTGCTTGTGGGCCAGCCTTCCCGCGTGAAGGTCAACGCCAACATCGGCACCTCGCCCCTGTGCAACAATCCCGAGCGTGAAATAGAGAAGCTGGCCGCTGCGCTTGCCGCCGGGGCCGATACCGTGATGGACCTTTCCATCGCGGGCGACCTGCTGGCCATCCGCAAGGGCATGCTGGCCGCCTGTCCGCTGCCGCTGGGCACCGTGCCGCTGTATTCCGTGGCCCAGAAGTACCTGGACAAGGGCAAGGACCCGGCGGGCATGGACCCGGAAGAGCTGTTCGCCGAAATCGAGATGCAGGCGGAGCAGGGCGTGGACTTCATGACCGTGCACTGCGGCCTGACCCGGCGCGGCGCCGAATGGGCCACCGAGGGCAGCCGGGTGCTGGGCATCGTCTCGCGCGGCGGGTCCATCCTGGCCCGCTGGATGCGCAAGAACGGCAAGGAAAACCCCTTGCTGGAACAGTACGACCGCATTCTTGAAATCGCCCGCAAGCACAACGTCACCCTGTCGCTGGGCGACGGGCTGCGCCCCGGCGCCGGCGCCGACGCGGGCGATGCCGCCCAGTGGGACGAGGTGATGATGCTGGGGCGCCTGGCCAAGGCGGGCCTGGCCGAAGGCGTGCAATGCATGATCGAAGGCCCCGGCCACGTGCCCATGCACGAGGTGGAGGCGCAGATCGTCGGCATCAAGAAGCTGACCAACAACGCGCCGCTGTACGTGCTCGGCCCGCTGACCATCGACAGCTCGCCGGGCTACGACCACATCGCTGGCGCCATCGGCGGGGCCATCGGCGTGCGCGCCGGGGTGGACTTCCTGTGCTATCTTACCCCCGCCGAACACCTTACCCTGCCCACCATCGAGGACGTGAAGGCCGGTGTCATGGCCTCGCGCATCGCCGCGCAGGCGGGCGAGGTGGCCCTTGGCCGCCGTCACGCACTGGAACGCGAGGCGGGCATGTCGCGGGCCCGCATGGCCCTTGACTGGGACGGCATGAAGCGTTGCGCCCTGGACCCGGAAATGGTGGATGCCCGACGTGGCGAGCACCGCAATGAAGAGGAATGCGCCATGTGCGGCAAGTTCTGCGCCGTGAAGATGCTGCGCGACGACCCGCAGGGCACGCTGTAGCCTCGCGTCGCGCCGCCTGATCTCACGGACCCCCACGAACCCCAGGGCATGCTTGGATAGCCGGGCCGGGCTGGGCCGGGTCAGGCGGCGGATGGAATCCGGAAACGGGAGGGATGCCGACATCCTTCCCGTTTTCCCGTTCGCGTGTCGCGGTCTCGTCCACACGGCCGCGACGGGCACACCTATCCTCCGGGTTCGGCGTTCCCGGCAGCAGTGTTTCCGGCGGCCAGCACCTCGTCGAGCAGGAACACGTCGGTCAGCAGGGTGCGCACGTGCAGCGAGGCGTTCAGGTTATCCACGAGTTGGGATGATATGCGCGGCTGTGCAAGCACCAGGCGCAGGGCCGCAAGGGCTTTCTCCGCATCTGCGCGAAGCATGCCGGCGTAGGCTTCGAACGGTCTCGCCACGTCGGGCGGCATGGTGGCGGCCACGGCTGCGCAGGCGTCCGGCAGGCCCGACGCGGCATCGACCGCCCGTGCCAGCAGTTGCCGCAGTTGCGCGCCGTTGCGGCTCTCGTGGTCGTCGGCCACGCCTTGGGCGGCGTAAGCCAGCATGAATTCGTAGCATTCCTCTATGGCGTCGCAGTACATGGCGACATCGTCGCGGTGGGGCATGGCGTCCATGGCTCCGTTGCGGTCATTGGGTGATGGGGGGCGGGGAGGCGTCCACCCGCCAGCGTTCCGGGTCGTGGTGGGTGAGGTAGTAGTCTCGGTCCATGGCGCCGGTGAGCATGGACAGGGTGATGGGCCGTTTTTCGGGGCGCAGGGCGAAGTAGACGTGGATGATGACCAGCGCGACGAGCGAAAGACCGGCCAGCCCATGCAAGGCATAAACGGCGCCCCAGCCCGCGTCGTCGAACAGGCTGTGGGGGGCGTGGGGCAGGAACGGGGTGGGCACGCGGACCAGCAGGGCAAGTCCGGTGGCGGCAAGGGTGAGTCCCACGGCAACCAGCGCCAGGTGGTAGAGCTTGTTGCCGAGCGGGTATTTGCCGGGGCGGCGGACCGGGCCGTCCGCGACCTTGGCGAACTGCGGGGGATCGATGATCCCCCGTAGTTCGCCAAGGTCGCCCGGCGTGGGCCAGATGGCCCGGAAATCCATGCAGCACAGGGCATGGACCACATGGAAGGCGATGGCCGCCAGCAGCACCGCACCAGCCCACACGTGCGCCCCCACCCAGTCGAAAGGCAGGCCCGCCTTGGGCAGGAAGGCCGTGCCCAGCAGTACCAGCATGGCCGTCGCCATGACCCAGTGAAATATCCGGGCGGGCAGCGAGTGGCGGACGATGCGCCGGGGCAGGGCGTCGGCGGTGCCGGAGGCGCCGACGGAGCCGGGGCCGGGCGCGGGCGACGGGCGCAGCAGCACCCACGCCGCGTGCGCGAGGACGAAGGCCACTCCCGCGATCAGGGCATACCACAGCAGATGCCAGGCGGCGTGCAGGATGATGGGTTGCCCCCAGGGCGAAACACCCCACGTGACGAGATTCATGACGCCTCCTTGCCGGTTTGCCGGGCGGGGGACGGGTCGGGGGCTCCCATCAGGCCGGACGCCCCCATCGCCAGGGATGGCGCGCCGGGGGGCTGCCCGAGAATGGCGCGCCGCGCCAGATTGCGGGCCAGGGTCACCTTGTAGCCGTTGTGGGCAAGCGGCACGGCCCCCCGCACGGCAAGGTCCGCGGCATCCGCCGCCTCCTCGCGGGGGCGGCCGGCCAGTGCCGCCTCCACCTGGGGCAGCCGCCACGGCCGGGCCGCCACCGAGCCGAGGACAAGTCGGGCCTGGTCGATGCGGTCGCCGGTCTGCCGCATGGCGGCGGCGACGCTGGCCAGCGAGAAATCCCATACCGGCCGGTCACGCACCTTCTCGAAATGGAACCGGGTTCCGGCCCAGGTCGGCGGAATGCGGATTTCCACAAGCAGGTCGTCGGGTTCGAGCACGGTAAGCCGGGTGATGTCCGTTTCCGGCCCGAGGAAGTAGTCCTCCGCCGCCACCATCCGCGTGCGCGCGGCGTTGCGGATGACCAGGCGCGCCTCCAGCGCTACGAGCGCCGGGGCCGTGTCGGAGGGCGAAACGGCCACGCAACGGCGCGCGCCGAACACCGCGTGCTCGCGGTTCATGGCGCCGGGCGCGGCGGCGTAGCAGATGTTGCCCCCAGCCCGGTAGCAGGGCCAGCCGTCCCGATAGTACCAGCAGCGGGCGTCCTGCGAAAGATTGCCGCCCAGCGTACCCTGGTTGCGGATCTGCGGCGATGCCACCTGCGCGGCCGCCTCGGCCAGCAGGCCGAACCGTTCGCGGATGTCCGGATGGCGGGCCACTTCGGCAAGGGTGGTCATGGGGCCGATGACCGTCTCGTCACCCTCGCGGCGCACGCCGCGCAGGGCGCCGACGCGGGCAAGGTCGACCACGGCCGAAGGATGCCTGATGCGGTCCTTGAACCGTTCCAGGCAGTCCAGCCCTCCCGCCAGCACCCACGCC